>NZ_JBCPAN010000007.1:0-182646 GCF_040916945.1 Bifidobacterium sp. RTP21102st3_E2_RTP21102_210122
GACGAGGAGATCGCCAGGCTACAATCGAAGGCAGCCAGCCCGAACACAAGCGTTGCGCTTACAAATTGAACCCGGGGTGTTGCGTAACCTGTGCCCCTGAACGCATGTTCTGCAACCCTGAATCTTCCCCGGTGGCGTGCTCGGGATCCGATTGGGCAGAACTCGTCTGGTCTGAATCCGGGCTGCCGGAATCGGACTCGCGCTTGGCTCGGCGCTCGGCCTCCTTCCGCGCCTTGGCGCCCTCAAAGAACAACTGGGGCTTGGAGTCAAGCCGGCTCAGGCCATGCCAGGCCAAATCCACAATGTATGCAGCCAGCTGCTCCTTGCTCACCTTTGGCCGGTCGGCCCAGTACTGCCCGGTGAATACGGTCATGCCCACCAGCATCTGCGCGTAGTACGGCACGCCCTTGGCAGACAGCTTCTGCCGTTTGAATGTTTCGGAAAGAATGTCTTCAACGCGTACGGCGATGTCTCCCATCAGCGAGCTGAATGAGCCGGACGGGTCGGTGCTCGGCGAGTCGCGTACCAGTACCTGGAACCCCTCGGCATTCTCTTCGATATAGGTGAGGAGCGCAAGCGCCGTGCGTTCCACAATCTGGCGCGGGTGCACGGTCGGATCGTCGAGCGCGGCGGTCAGCGTACCGGTCAGCGCGCGCATCTCACGATCCACAATGACGGCATACAGGCCCTCTTTGCCGCCGAAATGCTCATACACAATCGGCTTGGAGACTTTGGCGTGCGCGGCGATTTCCTCCACGCTTACCGCTTCGAAGCCTTTGGCGGCGAATAGCGAGCGTCCGACTTCAATCAGCTGCTCGCGGCGCTGCAGCGACGTCATACGTGAAGAATGTGCCATGCGGTTCAGCTTAAGTCGCCGGGTGGAATTGTCGGCCTGAGACTGCCGAATTCGTAGGGGATTCCATCTGCGGGCTAGACTTGACAGGTATGGATATGAATACTGTGCTCGCCGTTCTTGGCGTGATTGTGGCGGCGGTTATCGTAATCGCCCTGAGCATCTGGTTGGGCAAGTCCCGCAAGCGCGATTTGGATCGTGCGATGGGCAAGGTTGCCCCCGACAACAAGAAGACCCGCGACGCCAAGGCCGCCGCCGACGCTCGGCTGGCCGCCGAAGCCGAGGAAGCTAAGGCTGCGACTGCCGCCGAGCCGGCCAAGTCAGCCGAATCGGCCAAAGCCGAGCCTGCGCCAGCCGCGCAGGCCGGACCCGAACCGGCAGCTGCGCCCAAGCCCGAGTCCCAACCTGCCTCCAAGCCCACTCCCGCCAAACCTGAAACCCCCGAATCGGTCGGCTCTCGACTGACCCGACTCAAGGCAAAACTTGCCAAGTCCGGCAACCCGTTCGGCAAGGCCCTGTTCGACATCCTCGCCAAAGACAATCTCTCCGAGGCCGATTGGGAAGACGTCGAAGACACACTGCTGCTTGCCGACGTCGGTGCGGATGCTTCCGCCCAACTGGTCGATGACCTGAGAACCGACGCCCGCATCACTGGTAAAGCCGACCCAGCCGAAGTACGCGCCACGCTCAAGGAGAAGCTGCTCGATCTGGTCGGTCGAGATACGGACCGCCGCCTCAATGCCGAAAAGCCGGGTGCCGCCAAGCCCAGCGTCATCATCATGGTCGGCGTCAACGGCACCGGCAAGACCACCACTGCCGGCAAACTGGCTCGACTGTTCGTGGCCGAAAACAAGCAGGTCATGATGGGCGCGGCCGACACCTTCCGCGCGGCCGCCGCCGACCAGCTCGAAACCTGGGGCGCACGCGTCAATGTGCCCGTCGTCCGCTCCGACAAGGACGGTGCCGACCCGGCATCCGTCGCCTTTGAGGCATCCGCCAAGGCCAAGGAAGCGAACGCGGACGTGCTCATCATCGATACTGCCGGCCGACTGCAGAACAAGTCGAACCTGATGGACGAGCTCGGCAAGATTCGCCGTGTTACCGAAAAGAACCTGCCGGTGGATGAAGTGCTGCTTGTGCTCGACGCCACCACCGGCCAAAACGGCATGGCCCAGGCCAAGGTGTTCGCCGAAGCCATCGGCATTACCGGTGTGGTGCTCTCCAAGCTTGACGGTTCCGCCAAGGGCGGCATCGTGGTCAGCGTGCAGAAGGAGCTCGGCGTGCCGGTCAAGCTCGTCGGTCTTGGTGAAGGTCCGGACGATTTGGCACCTTTCGATCCCGAAGGTTTCGTGGACGGCATTCTCGCGTAGACGGTCGAGTTCTTCTCAGTCTCGCTTTGCTCGACAGCTCCCCTCAGCGAGGGGAGCCCTGCGTCCGTCCACGTTGTGGGCGCGGGAAACGCCCGCAACGCACCAAACCTAGCCCCGAAGCATATTCGAAACATGATTCGGGGCTTTCCCATATCCGTTGGAATCATGCCGGAATCAGCCCATCCGATGCCAACCTAACTGTCAGGTGCGCTTAACAATCGCGTAACTTGCCGTAACGAAACCAAAACGAGACCGGCTTTTACTGACGAACTGTTAGCCCCCACAAGGGGGACGGCATTGTAGAGACAAAGTCGACGCCGGCCGCGCAAAGCCCCCGGTGCCCTGAACGAAAGAGAGGGAGGTAGACATGGGAGCGATTGATTCCGGTAACACCGCATGGATCCTGACATCCGCGTCCTTGGTTTTCCTCATGACGCCTGGTGTGGCGTTCTTCTACGGCGGTATGGTTCGTGCCAAGGCCGTCCTGAACATGCTGATGCTTGAGGCGGCCGCCCTGTCGGTCACCATGATTATCTGGACCCTGTGGGGTTGGTCGATTGCTTACGCCGGTTCCGACATCGGAGGCATCTTCGGCGACCCGGCCAGCGGCTTCCTGCTGAAGGACTCCATGGTCGCCCAGGACGGCGTGTTCACCGCCACCGGTCTGAACGGCAACAACTACCCGGTTTCCGTGGACGTCGCCTTCCAGGTCGCTTTCGCGATGATTACCGTCGGCCTGATCTGCGGCGCCATTGCCGAGCGTGTGAAGTACAGCACCTGGATGATTTTCGTGGCGCTGTGGGTCACCTTCGACTACGCTCCTATGGCCCACATGGTCTGGAACGGTGGTCTGCTGTCTGCTGACGGCGCCATCTCCAAGGCCATCGGCGCGGCCGCCCACGATTTCGCAGGTGGTACTGTCGTCCACATCAACGCCGCAGTCGCCGCCCTGATCATCGTGCTCATCATCGGCAAGCGTAAGGGCTTCGGCACGCAGCCGTTCCGCCCGCACAACGTGCCGTTCGTGATGCTCGGCGCCTTCCTGCTGTGGTTCGGCTGGTTCGGCTTCAACGCTGGTTCCGCCTTCGCCGCCAACGGTACTGCTGGTTACGCTTGGGTTTCCACCTCCGCCGCCACCGCAGCCGCAATGCTCTCTTGGGGCTTCACCGAGAAGATTCGCTCCGGTCACTACACCGCCATGGGTGCCGCCTCGGGTATGGTCGCCGGCCTGGTCGCCATCACCCCGGCCGCCGATGTGGTTTCCCCGCTGTGGGCCATCGTGATGGGTGCCATCGCTGGTGTCCTGACCTGCCTGGCCTGCGGTCTCAAGTTCAAGTTCGGCTACGATGACTCCCTCGACGTTGTCGGCGTGCATGGCGTTGGTGGTTTCACCGGCACCATCCTCATCGGCTTCTTCGGTGAAGGCACCGGTCTGCTGGCTGGTGGCGACTGGAAGCAGCTCGTCGTTCAGCTGGTCATCGCTCTCGTCGCCATCCTCTACTCCGCAGTGATCACCGCGATCATCGCCTTCGCTCTGGAGAAGACCATCGGTTGGCGCGTCACCGAAGCTCAGGAAGTCGGCGGCATCGATCTTGCCGACCAGGGCGAACGTGCTTACGATTTTGCTGGTACTGCCAGCTCCGTTCTCAAGGAGGTGAAGTGAAATGAAGCTGATCACCGCTATCATTCAGCCCCATAAGCTCGACGATGTCAAGGAGGCCCTCGCGGCCGCCGGCGTGCACGGTCTGACCGTGTCCGAGGCCAACGGCTACGGCCGCCAGCGCGGCCACACCGAGGTCTACCGTGGCGCTGAATACACTGTGGACCTGATTCCGAAGATTCGCGTTGAAGTGCTGTCCGATGACGCGGATGCTGAAACGCTGGTCGGTGTGATCATCAAGTCCGCCGGCACCGGCACCATCGGTGACGGCAAGGTGTGGGTCGCTCCGCTGGACTCCGTGGCCCGCGTGCGTACCGGTGAGACCGGTTCCGCCGCGATCTGATAACACAGACGTCCATGCTTAGAAGGGGATGGACTGCATAGGAAAGGTCCCCGCACGCCGCGAATTGACGCCGTGCGGGGACTTTTTTTGGCAATGAAAGATGAAGCAATGACTTCAGCAGTAGATGGCTTGAAACAACGATTCATGGATATGAGCCAGCCGGATGACGACGGCGTCTACCGGAATGGTGCGACCAAGCGCAAAGCCCGCACAGAACTGGCCATGCAATGCCTCACTGAGCTGTGGAATGCGGCCTGCAAGGATGTCTCTTTCCCCGTGCCCGACTCCGGCATCGGCTTCGCCGCGGTAGGCTCGCTGGCACGTGGCCAACTGGGCCCCAGCTCCGACCTCGACCTGGTCATCATCTACGAGCCTCGCACGTTGAACGACCAGCAGCTCAACGAGTTGGCCAACAAACTCTGGTACCCGCTATGGGACAGCGGTCTGGACCTCGACCACTCCATCCGCACGCGCGCCCAATGCGAGGAAGTCACCGACCATGACCTTCCCGCCGCCATGGGCTGGCTGGACGTGAAGCCCATCGCCGGCGACACCGCTCTGATCACCACCACCGCCACGTCCATCCTCGAACGCTGGCGCAAGGCCGCCCGCAAGCGCCTGCCCGAACTGCTCGACTCCGCCAAAGCCCGACTCGACGAATTCGGCCGGCTCCAATACGTCAATCAGCCCGACATCAAAGAGGCCCGTGGGGGGTTGCGCGATTCGGTGCTCGTCTCCGCGCTCGCCGCCTCATGGCTGGCCGACCGCCCGCACGGCATTTACGACGAAGCTGTGGAACGTCTGCTCGACGTACGCGACTGCATCCATCTGGTGGCCGGCAAGGATACCAACCTGATGCTGACGCCCTATCAGGCCAAAGTGGCTGCCATGCTTGGCCTTGCCGATCCGACTTGGCCCGAAAACGAGCGTGCCGCCTACTCGATCGACGATCTGCAGACACTGCTTGCCCGTATCGGTCGGCGCATCTCCTTCTCGCTTGATTCCACCGCTTCCCGCGCCGAACATTCGCTGACCCACGAAAAGCCGCGATTCGCGTTCTTCCAGATGTTCTCTCAGCGCTCTGGTGGCAAGCGCGAAGCCCCGCAATTCGACGTGGTGGCTCCCGGCGTGGCCAAGCACGAAGGCGAATTGGTGTTGGCGCCCGGTGCCGAGCCTGCCAAGGATGCCAAGCTGGCGTTGCGTATGGCCGTGGCGGCCGGCGAATTCGGTCTTCCCATCAACCCGTCTACCTTGGTTAATCTGAAGCGCTGCCCGATTCACGACAACCAGTGGGATGACGAATCGCGCGAGCTGTTTATCCGTCTGCTTGCGTGCGGATCGAATCTTATGGAAGTGTGGGAGAGCATCGATTTCGTGGACATTCCGGGTCGATGGATGCCGGAATGGCTCGGCGTCCGCAACCGTCCGTCCGCCTCGGCCGCCCACCGGTACACCATCGATCGGCATATGGTGGAGGTCACGTCGCGTCTGGGTCGTGAGACACCGTCCGGTGGACGGTACGATGACGATCATTTCAAGGCATTGCTGTTGGCCGGTATCACCCACGACATCGGCAAGCGCGCGTTCGTGGCCGATCACGCCGCCGAGGGTGCCCGCCATGTGCCGGTGATTCTCAAGCGTATGGGCTACGCGCCGGACATCGTCGACTGGGCTACCGTGCTGGTGCGTGAGCATTTGACGCTATCCGAATTTGCCACGGGTAAGGACCCCTATGATCCGGCCGTGGCGGAGGAGTTGGCCGACCGCTTGCACCACGACAAGATGCTGCTGGATATGCTGTTCGACCTGACCCGGGCCGACGGCTCCTCGCTCGGTGCCACCGCCGGTGAGACCATCACCAAGCAATACGGCTGGTCCAAGTGGCGCGAACAAATCGTCCGCGGCATGTATTCCGCCGCCCGCGCCGCTATGTAAACGGAATCGCCCAGCGCTTCGCGCGGCCGATACCTACTTCATCCATGCGTCCGAGCGCACGCGTAGTCCGTTGGACAGACCGCGCCCACCCATGAGCACCACGTTGAACGCGGCCCAGAGTACGGCGGTACGCATCAGGTCGCTCGTCAGTGCCGGCGTCACCATATTGGCCAATATGAGTATGAGCGTCACATACACCACGGCGGTCAGCGTGCATGTGACGGCCAGATAGCGGTAGTCGCGCGCGCCGATAAGAATGCCGTCGATTGCCATCATCCAGCCTTGCAGTGGGAAGAAGATGCCCATCGTCACCATGCCTACGGCGATCAGCGTCTGAATATGTGGCGTAGGGGAGAAGAAGTGCCCGGCGAACAGTCCGACTACCGCAAAAGCCGTGCCGATTACCGCGCCGGTGACCAGTCCCGCACGCCCGGTCGCCCGCGTCAGCCGCCGCGCCTGCTGTACGCTGCCAGCGCCCAGCGCTGTGGCCACCAGCGTCTGGCCGGCGATGCCCACGGAATCCAGCATGTTCATCGCAAAATTCCAAGAGGAGTTCACGGCCTGAAACCCGGCCAACACGGCAGTACCCATGCGCGCGGCACAGGCGACCGTAGTCACCATGGCCGCACGAATCGCCAATGTGCGAATGAACAATGGCAGTCCGTCGCCCCCGGCTGCCGCAATACCGGCCAAACGAGGCCGCAGACTCGCACCATCCGCCCGGGACCACAGAATGGCGGGGATTACCAGGAACAGCCCCATGAACCACTGAGCTACCAGCGTCGCCACTCCGGAGCCGGCAATGCCCCAATTCAGCACAATAACGAACAACACATCAAGCACCGTGTTCACCACCGCGCCGCCCACCGCAGCGACCAGCGTGATACGAACCTTCTGCAATCCTCGGAAAATGCCGTTCGCCGCATATACCATCAGCATGCCTGGCGCACCCAGCACGATTGCGCGCGTATAGGTCACGGCTTGTTCCAATACTTCGCCCTGACCGCCCAGTGCCCGGCATAATGGCTCGGCAGCCGCGAACAATCCCAATCCCAGTACGGTGCCGATGCTCAAGGCCAGCCACAGGCCATCAATGCCTGCCTGCAGTCCCTCGCGACGACGACCCGCTCCCAGCAGATGTGCCACCTGCGCAGTGGTCGAGTAGGCCAGGAATATGCATAGTCCGACTGCCGTGAGGATGATGGTGGAGCCGATTGACAGGCCGGCCAACGCCGCATCCCCGATATGGCCGACGATGGCTGTGTCGATAAGGATGAAGGTCGGTTCGGCGATGAGCTGGCCGAAGGTCGGCAGGGCCAGCGCCATGATCCGGCGGTTGGTGGAGCGGGCGTCGGTCGGGCCGTTGCTGACGTTTGTGTTTGCGCCGGCATGCGGGGTGCCGAAGCCATCGCGGCGTGTAGTATCGCCGGAACTGGTGGCTTTGGCGTCGGAAGAGTCTATGGGCACGCTCACACGCATATCACGCCTGACTGCGTTGCGCAAGCACCTGTTGTGGGCGCGGAATGTTATCCCCAGACTATCCACCAAGTTATCCCCAGTATGTGGATAACTTAGTGGATTATCCCCAGAATTATCCCCAAAATGTGGATAACTTATTTTTCTATCCACATTTTGCTTTCTGCGTGTCGCGGCGCTGACTCATAGGTGAATAAGGAATGAACCGATGCGGGCAACCGTTTCGTTTCCATACGATATCGTTCACCTGCCACGCCACATCCTATACTTGGAGGCTATGCCAGAAGGAAGTGAACACTCGTATCAGAATGGGTTCGGCGGTGGCCTGGATCGTGGCGATCGTGGCGATCGTGGCGACCGCGCGGGCCGGGGCGGCACGCAGACGTCGGCGGCGGCCGGCGACCCGATTTTCGACCGCGTGCCCCCGCATGATGACGACGCGGAAATGGCCGTGCTCGGCGGCATGCTGATGAGTAAGGATGCCATCGGCGAGGTCTCGCAGACCATTGACGTCACCGATTTCTACCAGCCCAAGCATCAGACGATCTATAACGCGATCATCGATCTGTTTTCCGCCAGTCAGCCGGTGGACGTGGTGCTCGTGGCCAACCAGCTGTTGGCGGATGGCAACCTCGACAAGGTCGGCGGCGCGGACTATCTGCACAGCCTTGTCGCATCCGTACCGACCGCCGCTAATGCCATGTACTACGCGGAGATCGTCCATCAGCGGGCCATTTTGCGCAATGTGATCGCCGCCGGCACCAAAATCGCCCAGCTCGGTTATTCCGCCGAGGGATCGCAGGCTGAGGATGTGGTTAACCTCGCCCAGTCCGAGATCTACGAGATGTCGATGGGCAAGGTGCGTCAGGACTATGCCGCCATCGGCCCGGTGGTCCACGACGCGCTCGACCAGCTGGACAAACTGCAGCAAGGCCTCGTCAACAAGGGCGTGCCGACCGGCTTCCGCGACATCGACGACGTGACCCAGGGCCTGCAGCCCGGACAGATGGTCGTCGTCGCAGGACGTCCGGCCATGGGTAAGTCCACGCTCGGCATCGACTTCGCCCGCGCCGCCGCGTTGCACCACAACATGACTTCCGTGGTCTTCAGCTTGGAGATGAGCAAGGTGGAGCTCGCTCAGCGTATTATCTCCGCCGAAACCAATATTCCGATGGCCGCCCTGCGCCGCGCCGACGACATCACCCCCGAACGCTGGAACACCCTGAACCGGTTCTGGACCAAGATGCAGAACGCGCCACTGTTCATTGACGACAGCCCGAACATGAGCCTCATGGAGATCCGTGCGAAATGCCGTCGTCTGAAGCAGACCAACGATCTGAAACTCGTAGTCATCGACTACCTGCAGCTGATGACCTCGGGCAAGGCCGTGGAATCCCGCCAGCAAGAGGTGTCCGAATTCTCCCGTGCCCTGAAGCTCTTGGCCAAGGAACTCGAAGTGCCGGTTGTGGCCCTTTCCCAGCTGAACCGTGGCCCGGAAATGCGTAACGACAAGAAGCCGCAGCTCTCCGACCTGCGTGAATCCGGCTCAATCGAACAGGACGCCGACGTGGTGTTCCTGGTCCATCGCCCTGACTTTTACGACAAGGAAGACCGCCCCGGCGAGGCCGATATCATCATGGCCAAGCACCGTAACGGCCCGACCGAAACCTTCCACCTCGCCTTCCTCGGTGCCACGTCCAAATTCAAAGACATGCCGCAGGACTACAACGCCAATCAGGGGGTGTGATGATGGCAAGCAACGTTTCACGCGATGTTTCGCAAGACCAATCGTCCGTGGTGCAGACCTGCAAACCGTGGTATGCGTTCGCCACCGTGGCCGCAGGCCGCTTCGTGCGGTTTGCATCCCGCGTCACCAAACATGGCGGTTCGGCTTTGCCCGGCAAAGTCGTAGAAAAGATTGACCCCGGCTTCCTGACCCGTACGCTCGGGCAGTTGCCGCTTGGCGTGGTATTGGTGTCCGGCACGAACGGCAAGACCACCACCACCCGCATGGTCGCCTCGATGCTCTCCGATCTGGGGCTGAAGGTGTTCACCAATCCGACCGGCTCGAACTTCGTGCGCGGCGTGGTTTCCGCACTGCTTACCGAAGTCACGCTCGGCGGCAAATTGGACGCGGACATCGCCGTGCTCGAGCTCGATGAGGCGTACGCCGTCCACTTCGTCAAGCAGGTCAAGCCCCGTTATGCATTGCTGCTGAACGTGATGCGCGATCAGCTTGACCGATTCGGTGAAATCGACACCACGGCCAAACTGCTCAGCCATGTGGCTGCGGCGACTACCGGCACTGTGGTACTGAACCGCGAGGACCCGCGTATCGCCGCGCTCGCCGCGAAGGCCCCGGCTGGCACCACCGTGCGATACTTCGGCCTCGCCGACGATTTGCGCCGCTATTTCCCGTCCGATGACGACATGGCCACGACCGTGTCGGTGGAAGGTGTGGCCGGGCCGCTCCCCTCAGCCAGAACTCCCCTCAGTCCGCGAAGCGAACTGAGAGGAGCTTCCGCAGGCACGGCAGAACTTCCCGCCGACGTGACACTTACCGCAGTGGGCGACCACAAGGCCACCTTCCAGATGGACGGTCAGGGCTACGCCACCGACGTCAAGCTTGAAGGCGTCTACAACCTGTACAACGCGGCCGCCGCGCTCGCCGTGGTACGTGCGGTGATGCAAGACAATGCCGCCGCATCCAAGGCCACCGCCGCAGCCAACGCCTGCGCCGTGTCCGCCGACGAGCTCATCGCCGCCGTTTCCCGCGTCACGCCGGCTTTCGGCCGTGGCGAGGTCATCGACGTCAACGGTTCCCCGGTCGAACTGCTGCTGGTCAAGAACCCGATGGGCTTCCGCCTCTCGCTCGCCAGCTTCGACCCGGCCAACGCGGACACCATGATCGCCATCAACGACGAATATGCCGACGGCCGCGACATGAGCTGGCTGTGGGACGTGGACTTCACTTCCCTGCGCGCGTCCGGTGTCGCCATGGTTTCCGGCGTGCGTGCCTGGGACATGGCATTGCGCCTGGGGTATGACCAAGTGCCAGTCGCCGATACGAACACCGACCTCGAACAGGCCGTCACCGCATTCGTCAACGCCAATCCCGGCACACGCAAGCACATCTACTGCACCTACACCGCCATGCTCAAAACCCGCGCCGTACTGGGCCGCATCACCGAAGTACGGGACGCGGGCGTGGGCAAGTAACTATCCTCTAGCGCCCGCGCGCCACCTCCCGCCTGCGGGAGGACATGGTGAGGAATAAGACGCTTCCCGTCAGCGGGAAGACATCGACAAGGAGAACGTGACATGGCCAGAACAATTGATGTGGTGTCCCTGTATCCCAAAGACATGAACATCTACGGCGATTCCGGCAACGTGCTGACTATCCGCCGCCGTCTGGAACTGTACGGTTATGAACCGGTCGTCCACCAGTACAATCAAGGCGACGACTGGCCCGACCAGGTGGACCTTATTCTGGGAGGCGGCGGCCAAGACACCGGCCAGAAGAAAATCATCGACGACTTCTACCATCGCGCCGACCTGTTGCGTTCGCTTGCCGCAGACGGTACGCCGATGCTGATGATCTGCGGCCTGTACCAGCTGTTCGGCGAGTACTTTGAAACCGTGGACGGCACCCGTCTGGACGGCATCGGCGTTATCGGTGCTTATACCGTGGGCCAGAACGTGCGTATGATCGGCAATCTTGTTGAGCATTCCGACCAGTTCGGCGATGTGATTGGCTACGAGAACCACTCCGGCCAGACCTTCCTGCGCGAAGGCGTTCAGCCACTCGGCACCGTCAATCAGGACGGCCGAGGCAACAATGGCGAAGACCATACCGAGGGCGCGCGCGTGCACAACGTGATCGGCACCTACATGCACGGCTCGTTGCTGCCTAAAAACCCCGCCATCAGCGATTTCCTTATCGAAACTGCCGTGACTCGTCGTTACGGTACGTTCGATACGTCCGATCAGACCCCCGAACAAGCCAAGGAGCTCGCCCGGCTCGATCAAGTAGCCACCAACGCGCGCAAGGCTGCCGCCGAACGTCCTCGGTGAATTCTCGGTGAGTCCTCGGTAAGTACCAATCAGCGAAAAATCAGTCGAAATCAGTCTGAGGGTCTAGTACATTGCCCTGTTGTTTGCGCTAGGCTTGGTGGTACGAGACATGGCACCAGGCCATGTCGGACCTCGAAGGAGGGGTATCATGGCTGATTTTGATCTTCTGGGTGATGGCCTGCGCAAGGTCCTGCTGGCGGGCATCGGAGCCCTTGCCACCGGATACGAGAAGAGCAGCGAGCTCGTCGACGAACTCGTCAAGAAGGGTGAGATTACGGTCGAGCAGGGCAAGGCGCTGAACACCGAGCTCAAGCGCAAGGTGAGCGAGACGGTGGATGACGCCAAGAAGGCCGCCGCCGAAGCCGGCGACAAAGCTGCTGCCGCAGCCGACACCAGTGCCGCCGACAAGCCCGCTGACGAGGGCAAGGCCGAGTGACCAAGCCCACACGCGCTACGCCGGAATCAGGGTCGACCCCGCTTTCCAGCAGGGTCGACCCTATTCTGACGCCTGCGAAAGCCGAACGTGAGGCGGCGGCGAACCGGTCCGTCGACACGTCGGACACGCTCAAGCAGACCGTTACCAAGGCGACTCCGAGCGTATCCGACGAAACGCTGGCACTGTTCGGACGCAGGAACGATTTCGCCACGCGCTACCATCTGACGCGCCGTGGCAAGATCAAACGACTGGGGCAGATCACCAGAATCGTCGAGCAATTCGACGTGCTGCACGGCCTGACTCCGGTCAAAATGCGCCTCATGTTCGAGGCGCTCGGCCCCACGTTCGTCAAAGTGGGCCAGATTCTGTCGATGCGCTCCGAGATTCTGCCGCAAAGCTTCTGCGACGAACTCGCCAAACTGCGCGCCGACGCCGACCCGATGCCGTATTCCACGGTGTTGGATGTGCTTGCCGCCGAATACGGGCGTCCCGCCGACGAGGTGTTCGCGCATATCGATCCCAAGCCGTTGGGCTCTGCTTCACTGGCGCAAGTGCATCGCGCCACGCTGAAAACCGGCGAAGATGTGGCCATTAAAGTGCAGCGCCCGGGTGTGCGCGAAACCATGGCTCAGGACGTCTCCATCATGCGCTCCATAGCCAAGGCCGCCACTAAGGTGATTCGCACCTCACAGATCGTGGACCTGAAGGGCGTGGTCGAGGAGCTGTGGGACACCTTCGAATCGGAGACTGACTTTCTGATCGAGGCCCGCAACCTCGCCGAATTCAAGCGTTTCGCCGCCCGATTCAAATACATGGACTGCCCGACGGCGTACACCGAACTGTGCACCGAGCATGTGGTGGTCATGGAGTACATCGACGGCATCTCCGTCTCCCACCCGGGCCGGCTCGTCGATGCTGGTTATGACTTGAAGGAGATCGGCACCAAGCTCGTCGACAATTACGCCACGCAGATTCTCGACGACGGCTTCTTCCACGCTGACCCACATCCCGGCAATATCATCATCCGGGGCGGCCAGATCGTACTTATCGACCTCGGTATGACCGGTCGGCTCGACCAGCGCACCCGTGCAGTCCTCAAAGAAATGATTTTCGCCGTCGCCAAACAGGATTCGCCCGCTCTGGCCGAGGGGCTGCTGCGATTTGCCGGCACCGAGGCCGATCCGGAGGACTACCCAGCACTGCTGGCTGATCTGGACGTGATCGTCAAGGAATTCGGCACTGTGGATCTGGCCGAACTGGACATTGCCGCCTTCCTGACCGCACTGACGCAGATGGCCGGCCGCCACAACATCGAGGTGCCCAGTACGGTGACCACCGTCGGCCGCGCGTTGGTTACGCTCGAAGGCTTGCTGGACGAGTTCATTCCTGATGTGAATATGATCGAAATCATTTCCGACCATATCGCCACGTCGAAATCGCTGAAGAACGCCACCAAAGACGAGATCAAGTCGCTGGGCGTTGAGGGACATCAGGCTTTGCATGCCACGCTCGGCACCATGACCGAACTCAAGACCGTGGCCCGTATGCTGACCCGTGGTCAGTTGCGCGTCAACATGGAACTGGTCGGCTCCGAAGAGCCGTTCCAGCTGCTTTCGGATATGGTGAATCGTCTGACGATGGCCCTGATTGTGGTCGGTTTGTTCGTTGGCTCGTCGATTGTCTACTACGCCGGCATGAAGCCGATTATCTTCGGCATTCCGGTCATCGGCTTCATGGGCTACGTCGTGGCCTTCGCCCTCGGCGTATGGATCGTCATCGACATCTACTTAAAGGGGCGCAAAACCAAGAAGCGGTAGGGTATCGATTGATATCAGTCCAGCGGGAGGGTGGATTCGCGCTGGATAAGGTGGCAGGGTACGTAGTCGACACCGTGATGCGGGTTGCCGTCGATGGCATCGACCAAGTATCGTGCCGCACGCCGTCCGATGGTTTCGGTTTCGTTGTCGATCGACGTCAGTGCGGGCCTCGAGCTGGAGGTCAGTACCGACCAGTTATCGTGGCCGATGACGGCGACGTCATCTGGGATGCGCAGTCCCTGCTGCTTGAGCACGTCAATGCAGCCGCGGGCCAACTGATCGTTCTGGCAGACCACTGCATCGAACTTGACCCCTTGGTCGAGCAGCAGACGGGTGGCCGCACGGCCCCAGCCTTCGTCCCATTTGCCGTAACGAATTGGGCCGGCGGGTTCAATACCTAATTCGGAGAGCGCCTCGAGAGCTCCCTTGGTGCGGTCGGTGGCAGCGGTATAGGTTTCGTCGCCGCCGATAATGGCGATGTGCCGGCGGCCACACGAGATGAGATGGTTGATGGCCATGCGGCCGGCGTCCACGTTGTCGCAAGTGACCGAGCAGTCTTTGGGGTCGGTGGAGGGGCCGTAGACGTAGACCAGTGGCACGCCCCAGTCATGGCCAAGCGTGGGCCTGGGGTTGGTCTCGCACTGCACGATGAGCAGTCCGTCGACCTTGAGGGACAGCAGTTTCTCGACATGCTGACGTTCCAAGGCGGCGTCGCCACGAGCGTTGGCCAACAATACTGAGGTCGATTGGGCTCGCAACTCGTTCTCCGCGCCGATAAGAATCGGTGTGGAGAAACGACCCTGCAGATCGGAGGTGACCAGGCCGATAGTGCCGGTGGTGCCGCGGGCTAGGGATTGGGCGAGTTTGTTGGGGGAGTAGTTGAGCTGGCGGGCGGCGTCCAGAACGCGCTGCTTGGTTTCTTCGCTAATGCGGGGCTTGTTGTGCAGTGCCTTGGACGCAGTGGCCAAAGAGACTCCCGCCAAGGCGGCAACGTCTTCGAGCCGTGCCGCGCGTCCGGTCAATGTCTGGGCCATAATGCCTCGATTCCTCGTTTCTTTCTCAGCAGTATATTGCTGCACTCTTTCGTGCGAAAGTAGTGATTGTACCGATACCCCTTTGTATTGTTTTCTATTGTAGACATGACGCGAAAACTTTCGCAAGTCTATTTTTTGGCGTGGCGCAGTGATCATTTTTGTGCGATTGAAAAGAGAATGAAAGAAAGTGTTGTGTTCACGTTCGAATATGTTGGCTTTTGGCGACACGCCGTAAGAAAGCGCTAAAAATAAGTGTTTGTTTGAATCAAACAATCGCGCAAAATGCATATCAAACCTGTTCGATATGCGAAAATATGCGAAAGTGCGAAAGCGTTTTTGCAAAAATGGCGATGTTCGTTTATATTGAGAAAAGGCTTTCGCAGTGTTACCTGTTCCGAGCAAAGGAGCGAGCAGGGCGAAGACCAAGGAGGCGGACCGTCCGCCACCGCCTCTCATAGTTGAGCGGATAAATAGAGAAAGAAGCGAACATGGTGTCTTTCAATAAACTGACCCGTACTCTTGCTGGCATCGCTGCCGCCGCGTTGATTGTTCCGCTGGCCGCCTGTGGTGGCTCCGGCAATGGCGGTACCGCCACCGCCGAAGGCATCCCGGCCAAGGGCACCGACGATGGCACCGAGATCACCCTGTGGACCCGTTCCCCGCTGGAGCGTCAGGCCAAGAACGTGGTCGAGGCTTACAACAAGAGCCACAAGAACCAGGTCAAGCTCGAGATCATCCCGAACGACGATATGGAAGGCAAGGTCGGCGGTGCTTCGCAGACCGACTCTCTGCCTGACATCCTCGCCGGCGACGTGGTCCGTATTCCGTACTGGGCTTCCGAGGGCATCTTCACTGACATCACCAAGCAGATCGACGGTCTGGACAACAAGGCCGACCTGCAGCAGGGCCACATCGAAGCCGGTACTGTTGACGGCACCGAGTACACCCTGCCGTTCATCACCGATGTTTCCGTGATGGTCTGGAACAAGGCCCTGTACAAGGAAGCCGGTCTGGACCCGGAGCAGGGCCCGAAGTCCATCGCTGAGTTCACCGAGCAGGCCAAGAAGGTCGCCGCCCTCAACAAGGATGGCGTCGCAGGCTCCTACCTCGCCGGTCAGTCCGGTGGTGCTCTGGTCTTCGACCTCTTCCCGTCCGTGTGGGCTGACGGCGAATCCGTCATGAACAAGGATGGCTCCGAGGCCACCCTGGACAACGACTCCATGAAGGGCGTCTTGGACGCTTACAAGGAGCTGGCCAACACCACCAACGGCCTGGGTGCAGGCTCCAAGGAAGAGACCGGTGCCACTTGGACCGCTCCGTTCGCGAACGGCAAGATTGGCGTTATGCCTTACCCGAACACCTCCACCACTGCTCTGTTCGATGCTGAGAAGGACGGAGGCTTCGAGGTCGGCGTCGCTCCGATCCCGGGCACCAAGGAAGGCAAGACCTCCACGTTCCTCGGTGGCGATGCCATGGGTATCTCCAAGGACTCCAAGCACGTTGCTCAGGCCTGGAACTTCCTCTACTGGCTGATGCAGTCTGACGCTCAGAAGGAAGTCTTCGCTGACCAAGGCGACACCGCCTCCAACATCCAGACCCTGAAGACCGCTTACAAAGACGCTGACCCACGCATCCAGACCATCAACTCCGTGATTATCGACGGCAACGGCCAGACCCCGAAGTCCCCGGCCTTCAACGAAGCCTTCAACGCCGCTGGCTCCCCGTGGCAGCTGCTCGTGCAGAACGCCGTGTGGGGTTCCGGTGACCTCAAGGCCGACAACAAGGCCGTCACCGACGTCCTGTCTGCCCAGTGATTCGGTGGTGATGCTCCTCACCATCACTCATCAAATCACAGCAATAACTGAATAATAACTGAACAGATTGAGCCGGTCCCTCCCTTGTGAGGGCAGGAGCCGGCTCAACCACATAATCGAACTTCTATCTTCTTCTTCATTCCTTCTCTTCCTTCATCACTACATACCTTATGAATGCGGTGTGTTGGCGGGGCTTCGGAGTCCTCCTTCCTCGAAGCCCTGACATCGGATTGCATTCGGATTCCGTGATTACCATTTCACAGTAATTTCCCAAAGGAGAGAGAAACATGTCGAGTGTTTCCAAGAGCGCCGGGGCTGTGCCCGTGCATAAGTCCAAGGCGAAGGCGGCGCAGACCAGGCGAGGTCTGCTGTACGCACTTCCGGACTGGCTGATGATTATCGTCCTGTTCTTCGTGCCGATTGTTCTACTGGTCGTCATGGCCTGCTCTCGTTGGAGCCTGCTGGGTGGCAACCGCGGCGTGAACTTCCCGGACAACTTCGTCAAGGTGTTCGAGAACAAATTGTTCTGGCCCTCGATTTGGTTCACGCTCGAGTACACCGTGATCGTCACGATCTTCCTGTTGGTCCTTGGCCTGGGCATGGCCATGATTGTGCAGGAGAGCTCGAAGTGGAACAACGTGCTGCGTACCTGCTTCCTGCTGCCGTCCGCGACGGGCCTGGCGTCCGCGTCCCTGCTGTTCTACGCCCTGTATTCCCCGCAGGTGGGCCCTGTCACCAAGATTCTGAGCTCGTTGGGCCTGATGCAGGAGGGTGGTTCGGTGCTGGCCACCGGCCAGTCGGCCCTGTGGGCCACGATTATCGTGATTGTTTGGCGTTTCTCGGGCTACTACATGCTGCTGATGATGATCGGTCTGCAGGCCATCCCCGGTGATCTGTACGAGGCGGCCCGCATGGACGGCGCCGGTTCCTGGCGTATCTTCCGCTCCATCACCCTGCCGCTGATGAAGCCGACCATCGTGATGTGCCTGGTCTACTGCGTGACCGGCTCGATCCTCGCGTTCGATCAGTTCTTCATTCTGACCAAGGGTGGTCCGAACAACTCCACCATGACCGTGGTGCAGCTCATCTACAACTTCGCCTTCGATTCCAAGAAGGATCTGGGTATGGCCGCGGCGCTCTCGCTGATCGTGCTGGTGGCCTTGGTCATCATCAACTCCATCCAGATGCGCGGCATGCGCGACAACACCAAGTGAGAAAGGGGAGGTAACACATTATGACTACCCCATTGTGGAAGCGTATCATCGCCCGGATCCTTGAGGCCCTGCTGGCCATCATCTTCATCAGCCCGCTGGTCTGGGTCATCATCTGCTCGTTCAGCCCGCAGGCCGGTTCGGCCCAGTCCAAGGGCTGGGGCGTGGCCAACTACCTGACCCTGTTCGGTTATCAGGAAGGTCTGCCCAAGTACCTGTTCAACTCGGTAATCGTGACTCTGGTCGCGGTCGTGTTCTCCGTGGTCGTCTGTACGCTGGCCGGCTACTCGTTCTCCCGCTTCGACTACCCGGGCCGCAACCTCGGCTTCATGGTCACCCTGTCGATCCTGATGGTACCGTACGCCTCGCTGCTGATCCCGCTGATGGTCTGGTACAAGCAGATCGGCCTGAACGACAGCCTGCTGGGCGTGGGCCTGGTCATCACCCTGTTCCAGCTGCCTATGAGCACGTTCATCATGCGCAACGCGTTCGACGCGATCCCCAAGGACATGGAGGAGGCCGCCATGGTCGACGGCTGCAACAGCCTCCAGGCCTTGTTCAAGATCCTGGTGCCGGTGGTCAAGCCTTCGATGGTTACGGTTGGCCTGCTCGCCTTCCTCGAGGCATGGAACAACTTCATGATTCCGCTGTACTTGAGCTCTTCGTCCAAGTCCACGCTGCCGCTGGCGATGGTGAACATGCGTCAGCAGACCATGGGCGTCATCGATTACGGTGCCACCGAGGCCGGCGTCGTGATCCTGCTGATTCCCTGCGCCATCCTGTTCCTCGCACTCCAGAAGTACTACGTCAAGGGCTTTATGGCCGGAGCTGTCAAGGGCTGACGGCTCGTGCCGCCGGCCCTTGGCTGGGAGCCCGGTGGGCTCCCAGCAAGCTCCGTGCTGAGACGCGACAGCGTCGAAGCCAATACTGAGCCCGGCTGAAACCGGTCCTTAATTGCAGGGCCGGAGGCGGTGTGGTCAAGGGCCTTAAAAAAAGGACAATCATGAACGTTACAATCACTTCCCCGTTCTGGAAGCGGCGTCGCGACCAGATCGTCGAATCCGTCATCCCCTACCAGTGGGGCGTGATGAACGACGAGATCGACACCACGGTGCCCGACGACCCAGCCGGCAACCAGCTGGCTGACAACAAGAGCCATGCGGTTGCCAACCTGAAGGTTGCCGCCGGCGAATTGGACGACGAGTTCCATGGCATGGTCTTCCAAGACTCCGACGTCTACAAGTGGCTTGAGGAAGCCGCCTACGCATTGGCATACCACCCGGATCCCGAGCTCAAGGCGCTGTGCGACCGCACGGTCGATCTCATCGCCCGCGCCCAGCAGTCGGACGGCTATTTGGACACCCCGTACCAGATCAAGTCCGGCGTATGGGCCGACCGCCCGCGCTTCAGCCTGATTCAGCAGAGCCACGAGATGTACGTGATGGGTCACTACATCGAGGCCGCCGTCGCCTACCATCAGGTGACCGGCAACGAGCAGGCCCTTGAAGTCGCCAAAAAGATGGCCGACTGCCTGGATGCCAACTTCGGCCCCGAAGAAGGCAAGATCCACGGCGCCGATGGTCATCCTGAGATCGAGCTCGCCCTCGCCAAGCTGTATGAAGAGACCGGTGAGAAGCGTTATCTGACGCTTTCCCAGTATCTCATCGACGTGCGCGGTCAGGATCCGCAGTTCTACGCCAAGCAGCTCAAGGCGATGAACGGCGACAACATCTTCCATGATCTCGGCTTCTACAAGCCCACCTACTTCCAGGCTGCCGAGCCCGTACGCGACCAGCAGACCGCGGACGGCCACGCCGTGCGCGTCGGTTACCTGTGCACCGGCGTGGCTCACGTGGGCCGACTACTCGGCGATCAGGGGCTGATCGACACCGCCAAGCGTTTCTGGAAGAACATCGTCACCCGTCGCATGTATGTCACCGGTGCGATCGGCTCCACCCATGTGGGCGAATCGTTCACCTACGATTACGACCTGCCGAACGACACGATGTACGGCGAGACCTGCGCTTCCGTGGCCATGAGCATGTTCGCCCAGCAGATGCTCGACCTCGAGCCCAAGGGCGAATACGCCGATGTGCTGGAGAAGGAACTGTTCAATGGTTCCATCGCCGGCATCTCGCTTGACGGCAAGCAGTACTACTACGTCAACGCACTGGAGACTACTCCCGACGGACTGGACAACCCGGATCGTCACCACGTGCTCTCCCACCGTGTCGACTGGTTCGGCTGCGCATGCTGCCCGGCCAACATCGCCCGACTCATCGCTTCAGTGGACCGTTACATCTACACCGAGCGCGACGGCGGCAAGACCGTGCTGAGCCACCAGTTCATCGCCAACAAGGCCGATTTTGCTTCCGGCCTTACGGTCGAACAGCGTTCGGACTTCCCGTGGGACAGTCACGTGGAATACACGGTGAGCCTGCCCGCCAGCGCTGCGGACAGCTCGGTCCGATTTGGACTGCGCATCCCCGGCTGGTCCTTGGGCTCCTACACGCTGACCGTGAACGGCAAGCCCGCAGTGGGTTCGCTGGAAGACGGCTTCGTATACCTTGTGGTCAACGCCGGCGATACGTTGGAGATTGCGCTCGAGCTCGACATGTCCGTCAAGTTCGTGCGCGCCAACTCCCGCGTGCGCTCCGACGCCGGCCAGGTGGCCGTTATGCGCGGTCCGCTGGTCTACTGCGCCGAACAGGTCGATAACCCCGGTGATCTGTGGAACTATCGCCTGGCCGATGGCGTCACCGGTGCGGATGCCGCTGTGGCTTTCCAGGCCGACTTGCTGGGTGGCGTCGATACCGTTGATTTGCCGGCAGTGCGCGAGCACGCCGACGAGGATGACGCGCCGCTGTACGTGGATGCCGACGAACCGCGTGCGGGCGAACCCGCGACGCTGCGCTTGGTGCCGTACTACTCGTGGGCCAACCGCGAGATAGGCGAGATGCGTGTCTTCCAGCGTCGATAAATATCGGCGATATGCCGGCCTGCGCGCAACTGGCCGGCAAAAAAATACTTATGCCGCCATCGTCTGCAATAAGTCGATGACGGCATAGGCCGGATGTCAGTATCGATTGGAGCCGAAAACACATCCGGGGAATGAGGTCTCCTGTGCGGGGTAATACCCGTGCAGGAGATTTTTTAATTATATGCTCCCGCTGTGAGAGCTGTCGGCGGAGTCGACTGAGGGTGGTCATAATCGGTACCGTGTAAGCCACCCTCAGTCTTGCTTTGCGAGCCAGCTCCCGCCAGCGGGAGCCTGTTGGTTCCTGATTCAGCGAGGCTGAATCGTTGCGCCGTAGGTACTGCGACACGGCGAAACACAGCAATGCCCTAATGCGAAAATAAATGCGAAAGCTGAGAAATTACCGGGTTTTTGTTGTATAAGATGGTTGATATCACTGAGGGAAAGTTGTGAAACCGTATTCGCTCGGTTATGATGTGGAATCAGCTTCGGTGAATTGCTCCAACCGGGATATCCATGGCGGATATCACACCAGATTTACTGAAGACACTCATTCCGGTGAACCCAATAACCAATAAAGGAAACTGATGGAGAACGGGCTCTGCGGCCCAGCATCCACAGAAGAAGTCCTGGTCGCATAGACGCGACGTAGCCTGAGCGAAGACGCGAAAGACCGGGGCGGAGAGGTCCAAGCAGGAATGCATCAATCAACACGAAAGCGGTGGCTTGCGTCAATCGGCGCGGTTGCAGCGGTCGCCACACTGGCCACCGGCGGTGCAGTCACCGCGCAGGCAGCCGATACGCCCGTCATCAAGAATGCGGATGTGGCATATCCGTCGTTCAAGGGATCTGATGATCCGATGAAGACGGCGGCGAACAACACCACATATAACCCTGCCGCCAGCTATCTGCAGGAGACATTCGATAACGACGTGAAGAACCTGGCCGGCACCGACACCGACCATGACTTCTGGATCGATAAGATTCTCACCCGTACTGGTGCACAGCCAACTGGTAAAGGCACGAACGACAAGGGTTCTTACTCGTATGAAGGCTCCGACGGCAACAACTACCTGTTCACCCGTGGTCGCGCCGCCTACATGTACACGCACACGCCTAATCGGCTCGGTTTTGTGGGTAACACCGCCTACTGGGATGAGACCAACAGGGATGGCTTTACCGTTACCGTAAACGCTGACGGTGCAAACCAGACCCTTAACGAAGACGCCTCCCAGCGCAAGCAGACACCGAGCTACTTCACCTCCCTGTTCCAGACCGGTGGCAAGAGCCTCAAGATCAAGGAAGTTAAGTACATCACCTACAACAACGTGATGGTTGCGAACCTCACCGTGGAAAGCACGCAGGACCGCGATGTCACACTGACCACGGCCTCGCCGTTCGCCGCCGAGGGTGCTGATGGTGCCACCGAACTTACTGGCCGCGTGAACGTCAAGAACAACCTGACGACCATCTATCCGCGCTTCTCCGCCAACAACCAGGACGGTTCCAACTGGATCGTCAGCGGTGGCAAACTCACCAGCACGTTGAGCCTCAAGGCCAACGAACCGCAGACCGTCAAGATTCAGCTCGGCCTGATCGCCAACGAACTGCCTGACTCCACCAAGGAATATGAGGCCCGTTACACCGGCGACTTTAAGGATGCTGCCGCCTCCTACAAGGATTCCGTGACCATCTACAACAAGTGGTGGGTCGATAACGCTCCCTATGTGGACACTCCGGAAGACAACATCGATAAGACCGTGGTCTACCGCTGGTGGCTGAGTCGTTTCAACATGCTCGACGCCAACATACCTGGCAACACCTTCCAGTACCCGACCTCCATCGAGGGTGTGCTCGGCTACAACAACCAGATCGTGCTCACCTCCGGCATGTTCATGATGGACACCAAGTGGTTCCGCAACCCCGAGTACTCCTACGGCACCTGGCTTTCCGCCGGCGATACCGCCAAGAAGAGCAAGGCGGGCTATTACTACTACCACGACAATCCGGGCGACCCGGCCAACTGGAACCATAGCTACACGCAGTACATCACGCGCGCCGGCTGGGACTCCTACAAGGTGCACGGCGGTCCGTCCACCGTGGCCGAGAAGCTGGCCGACCAGGGTGCCGAGGACGTGCAAGGTCTACTCGCTTCCAAGAGCGAGCCGGACAACAACGACAACCAGAACAACAATGACAACAGCTTGATTGACTGGTCCTGGTGGTCGATGACCGGTAACGATGCCGACGCCGTTTCCTTCTCTGAGCCGGGTCGCTCCGGCCAGCGCATGGATCGCGCCGATGGTTCCGCCAATATGTGGGCCAACGCTAACGCGGCTGCTCAGGCATACAAGGCTGCTGGCGATACCGCCAACGCCGAGAAGATGCAGGCCATCGCCGACAAGATCCAGAAAGAAGTCACCACTGAACTGTGGGACAAGTCCGACAACCTGCTCAAGCACAGGTGGCTGAACGACGGTGCTTTCGCCAAGTACAAGGAGATCAATAACTACTACCCGTACTCCGAAGGCCTGATGCCTACCGGCAACGAAGATTACAACAAGGCTCTGCGCCTGTTCGAGGATTCCAACGAGTTCCCGATCTTCCCGTTCTTCACCGCCAACCAAGCGGACAAGGCCGCGTTGAACTTCCCCGGTTCCAACAACTTCTCCATCATTAATGCGCAGCCGCTGCTGCAGGTCTACTCGGCCGGTATTCGCAACTACGATGCAGCCAAGAATGGCTACATCACCAATGAGCAGTTCAAGAAACTGCTGTACTGGGTGGCGTTCGCGCACTATCAGGGCGGCGATAACAACTACCTTGATCAAAACGAGTTCTGGAACGAGGATAACAACAACGTCGGCGATGTAAACGGTGACGGCGTGATCAACAACCTCGACAAGAACCTTGACGCCGCACAGAACGGCGGCAAGATCACCTACCGCTCCTGGATCCACCACACCCAGCTCGGCACCACGAACTGGACGATGGTCGAGGACGTAGCCGGTATGGTGCCGCGCGAGGACAACAAGATTGAGCTAAACCCGATCGAAATCCCCGGTTGGAACTACTTCACGGTAAACAACCTGCGCTACCACGATCAGGATGTCTCCATCGTATGGGACAAGGACGGCAGCCACTACGGTGGTCCTGCTGGCTACAGCCTGTACGTGGGCGGCAAGCTCGCCTTCACCTCCGACAAGCTGGCGCACCTCATCTATGACCCGGCTGCGGGAACGGTCGAGGTCAAGGACGATTCCAGTGCCCAGGTTACCGTCGGCGCCGAAGCCGTCAAGAACGTGAAGGCCGCCAATCAGGTTACCTTCAATGCCGATCAGCGCGTGACCGACCTGTTCGCCAAGTCCGGCACCAACGTCGACTCCGCCTCCAAGTCCACCACGAACGTGGCCAAGGACGCGGACGTGACCGGTACCACCTACGCCGAGAAGGACACCAACTACCCGGCCAAGAACGCGGTGGACGGCAAGACCGTGATGGAATCGTTCTGGGGTACCAAGGGCTCTGAGAACAAGACCGACACGCTCAATATCAAGTTCAAGGACGGCAAGCAGAAGATCGACGACATCCGCTTGTACTTCTACCAGAGCTCGTCCAGCCAGACCATCTCCGGCTATGCCGAGCCCGCCAACTACAAGTTGGAGTACCAGAAGGATGACGGCACATGGGCCCCGATTGCGGATCAGGTGCGCACCCCGAACTACGCGGGCGCGAACTACAACCGTATCCAGTTCACTCCGGTGGAGACCACGACCATCCGCGTCACCTTCACGCCGCAGGCCGGCATGGCCGTCGGTGTCAAGGAGATCGAAGCCTACAACACCGGTATCAAGGCTGACGGCACTTCCGAGAACCAGACTCCGCAGGTGGATGCTTACGTGTCTTCCAGCACCTCATCTGGTGCCAAGCTCGTCGGTACGGTGAAGGATGACGGTCTGCCCGCAGAAGGCGACGTCACCACCACATGGTCCCAGGTCTCCGGTCCGGAAGGCGGTACTGCGAAGTTCGTGGACGCCTCCGCTGCCAGCACCACCGTCACCTTCAACAAGGAGGGTGACTACGTCCTGAAGCTCACCGCTTCCGATGGCGAGAAGGAAGGCTCCAAGGAAATCACCGTTCACGGCATCCCCTCTGACGGTACCGTGAACGTAGCCCCGCAGTCGAGCGCCTCTGCCAGCTACACCAACGGCTACCAGCCGAAGGACAACGCCAAGAAGGTCATCGACGGTCAGGTGGTATACGCCAACACGCCGAACGAGACCTGGAACAACTGGGGCGACTCCACTGGTGTGGAGCCGTGGCTGCAACTGAAGTGGGCCGGCAAGGTGCCGCTGAAGAAGGCCAAGGTCTTCTTCTGGACCGATGGCGGTGGCGTGCCGATGGTCTCATCTTGGAAGCTCCAGTACGCTGACGCTGACGGTAACTGGCAGGATGTGAAACTGGCTGACGGCCAGTCCTACACGGTCAACCGGAACGAAGGCAACGAAGTGAAGTTCGCCGACGCCGTCGAAACCGACAAGCTGCGCGTGGTCTTCCCGAAGGGCGCCATCGTGGGTGCTTCCGAGTTCGAGGCGTACGCCATCGAGCCGGTGAGCGTGGACGAAGTCAACCGACTGGTGCAGACCGGTTCCAAGGCTGATGATCTGAAGCTGCCATCCACCGTGAGCGCCGTATACATCGACGGTTCTCGCCGTGACCTCGCCGTCACGTGGGGTAAGGTGACCGACGCTCAGCTGGCCGCCGATGCCGTATTCGATGTCAAGGGCACCGTCGCCGGTGCGCTGAACGGTACGGTTGCACACATCGCGGCTCGTTCCGATACCGCATCGCAGACCGTGGGTAATGCGCAGCCGGTTGAGCAGACCGTCTACCAGAACGCCAAGTCCATCGACCTGCCCGCCACGGTTCCGGTGAAGTTCCCGAACGGATACAACGACGACCGCAAGGTCACGTGGAAGGATGCCGACATCAAGGCCATCGACCTGACCAAGGTTGGTGACTACGAGGTGGCTGGTACCGTCGACGACGGTTCATCTTCCGCAGCTGCCAAGCTCACTGTCCACGTGGTTGCCGACCCGAACGGTTCCTCCACTCCGGAGCCTGAGCCTGAGCCGTTGGTCGGTTGGATTGAAGGCAAGGCGACCAGGACCACCATTTCGCCTGATTCCGAGGCGACCTGGTCACCGGCCGAAGGCAAGCTCAACGACGGCGTAGTCGTCGATGATACTTGGCCGACCACGGATGATCAGAACGTCAACGACAAGGTCTGGGGTTCTTGGGGCAAGGCAAAGGACGGCATGTACGCCCAGTACGACTTCGGTCAGTCCGTGACCATTGACCAGAGCCGCGCCCAGTTCTGGGCCAACTTCGCTGAGACTGACGATTCGAAGGGTGGTCTGGAAGTCCCGGACGCTTGGAAGATTCAGTACCTCGCCGAGGATGGTTCTTGGAAGGACGTCGAGCCCACCGAGGATTACACCGTCGTGCGTAATTCGCCGGCTTCTCGTGCGGATACCGATGCCAAGGGTTGGAGCGCTGTGACCTTCAAGCCGGTCACCACCAAGTCGCTGCGACTCGTGCTCACTCCGTACACCGGCAGCAGCACCTTCGGGGCCGCCGTGGCCGAGTGGGGCGTGCATGGTATTGACGGCACCGAGCCTGAACCTACCCCGGTCGACAAGACCGCGCTCGAGTCGGCTCTTGACACAGCCAACGGCCTCGATGCAAGCCGCTACACCGCCGCTTCATGGGCTGAGTTCCAGCAAATCATTGACGCTGCCCAGGCTGTGTACGACGATGCCAACGCCACCGCAGAACAGGTCGCCGAGCAGGTGACCAAGCTCGAGGACGGCCAGAAGGCACTCGTTGCGCTCGCCACCGACGTGGAGAAGTCCACGTTGCAGGCGGCCATCGATGCGGCCAAAGCCGAGGCCGCTTCCGGCAAGTACACGGATAAGAGTGTCGAGGCCTTGAACAAGGCCATCGAGGCTGCGGAAGGTGTGCTCAAGGTCGGTGAGGTCGGTGAGGTCACTCAGGCCGCCGTCCAGGAAGCGTCCGCTTCGCTGAACAAGGCCGTCAAGGCCTTGGAAGAGAAGCCCGCCGCCGAAACGGTGAAGAAGGAGTCCCTCGAGGCTTCCATCGAGCAGGCCAAGAAGGCTGACAAGTCGAAGTACACCGAGGAGGCATGGCAGGCTCTGCAGAGCCAGATTGCCGCCGCTCAGAAGGTGTACGACGACAAGGATGCCAAGCAGGCCGATGTCGATGCCGCACAGGATGCCCTTGACAAGGCATTTTGGGCCACCAAGGTTGAGCAGAAGCCCGGCTCCCAGCAGCCTGGTGTGACCGACACTGATAAGGATGATAAGGACAACAAGGGTGATCGTGTGCCTCCGACTGGTGCCGCGGTTTCCGTAGTTGCTGCGGCTGCCGTGCTGCTCACCGCCGCAGGCGTGACCATCCTGAAGCGTCGCCAGTCCGGCGACCACGGTTCGGCTCGCCACTCGGCCTGACCCGCAACGGAGTCATTCTGCCGAGTGAGCCCCCTCACAGAGGGGGCTCTAGCCTTTTCCTTCTACCCATCATTACTCTTTTCACTCACTCAATGAGGAGCACTATGAGTTTCCATGTATCCGCGCAATCGGTTCGCGCGGTGGCCGGTGGACTCGTCGCCGCAGCGACATTGCTGTCAGGCCTTGCCCTTGCGCCGACCGCAATGGCCGCCGATTCAGCCACCGCTGACAACGCGCCCAGCGTTGCCGGTCACGCGTATAACGAACTGCCGTATAACAATCCTGATGTCACCGTCACCCAAATCGACAATAGCGCACTGCCCAGCTACATGCGCAACCCCATCGGGCAGAACGAGGGTATTGACACCCCGAACGATCTTTCGCAGAACTACTACTCTGCAGATGCATCCGCGCTGAGCTATGACGGCAAACTCTTCGTCTTCACCGGTCACGATGAGGCTTCGCCCGACTACGGCTCCTTCAACATGAAGGACTGGGGCGTATACGTCACCGATGAAGACGGCCTGAATCAAGGCAAATGGACACATTACAAGACCATCGCCAAGGCAGACCTGTTCAGCTGGGCCACCGGCGATGGCGCGTACGCCGGCCAAGTCGTAGCCGACGATAACGGCACCCCGAGCGACACTTCCGATGATTGGTTCTACTACTACGTGCCGGTGAAGGACAAGGCTTCTGAGGCGGCTGGACAGGACCCGTTCGCCATCGGCGTGGCCAAGTCGAAGAGTCCGCTCGGCCCGTGGAAGGATGCCATCGGCAAGCCGCTGCTCACCACATCGCAAACCCAGATTGAAACCATCGATCCGGCATTCTTTGTGGACGAGGATGGCACCGGATATTTGCACTTTGGTACGTTCGGCACTCAGCTCGCCATCAAGATGAAGAAGGACGCCACAACCGGCCGCACCTCATACACCGAGGTGGAAACCAAGGCTGATGGCACCACGCCGAACCTCCACACCATGAAGGACGCGGACAGCAACGCGAACGGCCCGAAGGGATTCTTCGAGGCGGCGTGGGTGTTCCGTAAGGGCGATACCTATTACAACGTGTACGACGGCGGTAAGCCGGGCTCAGGTACAGCCACCTGCGTGGAATCGAACTATCAAGCTTGCATCCAGTACTCCACTTCCGACAGCCCGCTCGGCCCATGGAAGTACCAAGGCGTAATCGTGCCTTCTGGCTCGGCCACCACGATGCACCCCTCGGTGCTCCAGTTCGGCGACAAATGGTATGTGACCTATCACACCGGCGACAAGGAAGGCGGCACCGATTTCCGCCGTGCCGTGTGCATTGATGAAGTCGATTGGACCGCCGACGGCCAGATGGTTTCCACCGCCCATCCAACCAAGGCCGAGAAAACGCAGCCCTCCACCAACGTGGCTCCGTACGCAAAGGTGAGCGCCACGTTCACTGAAACGCCTGCTTGGAAGGGTTCGGTGAACGACGGCCGTGTGTTGCAAACCGCTGTGGTCCCGCCGAATCACTGGACCAACTACCGTTCTATCCCGCAATCGCAGTCCGGCGATTCTCTGGTCTACCAATGGGATGGCACTGTGCGCGTCAACTCGTCTAAGGTTTGGTTCGACGTGGATTCCAACGCTCTGCGCGCGCCCGCCTCGTGGAAGATTCAGTACTTGGACGCGGACGGCACATGGAAGGATGTCACCAACCCGAGTGCCTATACAACGACCACAGGCAAGGCCAACCCCAACGCCGTCACCTTCGATGCGGTGACCACTACTGCCTTAAAGCTCGACATGACCGGTCAAGCTGTGGATGGCGGCTATGCCTCCGTGGCCGTTGCTGAATGGGAAGTCGGCTCCGACTCCAGCGAATCGCCGGCAATCACTGCGCCGAAGAGCGTGACCACCGCCACCGGTACTGCGCCTACTCTGCCGGCCACAGTGGATGTGAAGTACGGGAACCCAACCGTTGCCTCCCCAGTAATTTGGCGTCCAGTTGATGCTTCCTCGTATGCCAAGGTCGGTTCGTTTACGGCCTACGGCGTGGTCGCCGGCGTGCCCGGTGAGGCAAGCGAGCAGGGCAATGTGTCGGTAAATGTCACCGTGCAGGACGGCTACCAGCCTGCCGCTGATACCACGAAGCCGACTGTAACCGTTGCCGTTACTGCTAACGCAGGCAATAGCGAGTGGCTCACCACCGCTCCGTTCGCCACCGTGCAGGCCACGGACGACACCGCACCTATCGCCAAGCTGGAGATTTCCGCTGATCAAGGCAAGAGCTGGACCACCATCGCCGCGAATGCAAACGCGGCCATTGCCACGCTTTCCCAGCAGGGCGATGTCGAAGTGTGGGCTCGCGCCACCGATCAGGCCGGCAACGTTTCCGACGTGGCCAAGGCCGGCGGCAAGGTGGACTCCGCCGCGCCAACCGTGACCGCCGCCGCCGATAAGGAGGAGCGCACGCTGACCTTGACCGCTGATGACGGCACCGGTTCCGGTGTCGCATCAATTGAATACCGCATTGGCACAGACGGTCAATGGGCCACGTACAGCAAGCCGATTGCTGCACCGAGCGCGTCGCGCGCCACCGTGTACTACCGCGCCACCGATAAGGCCGGCAACGTGTCCGCTTCGGCGAAAACCGACATTCCATCCGACACTTCCGTGCCGCTGACCGGCTACATTGAGGGCGATGCCACCGCCACCGATGTGGACGGCAAGGCATCCGGCTGGGTCAAGGGTGCCGCCGCGTTGAACGACGGCAAGATCATTCCCGATATCACCATTGCCAACGAGGATGTCTGGGGCACTTGGCCCAACACCGGTGAGATGCGCCTCGACTACGAGTGGGACCGTGAAGTGACTATCGACTCTAGCCGCGTGCAATTCACCTCGGATGATGGCGGATTGGGTATTCCGGCATCGTGGGAATTGCAGTACTGGGACGCCTTGGCGAACAACGGTGCCGGCAACTTCGTGGATATTCCCGACGCCACCTACACTGTGACCGCCAATTCACCGTCTGCTGGCTGGGCCACCGGCGATGCCAAGGGGTGGTCTGATGGCACGTGGAACACTCCGGTCAAGACTACCAAGTTGCGTATGGTTATCACGTCCGGCTCGGCTTCTCCGGCTGTTGCCGAATGGCAGGTTCATGCCATTGACGACAGTACGCCTGAGCCGCCTGAGCCCACACCGATCGACAAGACCGAGCTCAAGCAGGCGCTCGCTGACTCGCCTAAGGCTGACGATGCCTCCAAGTACACCGAGACTTCATGGGCGGAGTACGCGGCGGTATTGGATTCGGCGCAGCAGGTGTATAAGGCTGAGGATGCCACCGAAGCTGCGGTGGTGGATGCCGCAACCCAGCTGAAGCAGGCAGCGAAGAAGCTGGTGCTTGTAGCTACGGTGCAAGATCGTGCCGCGCTGAGCGCTCAGCTCGATGCCGCTGCTGCCGTGGATCGCACAAAGTGGACTGATGAATCGCTGGCCGTGCTTGATTCGGCAGTCGCTACGGCGAATGCGCTGACGAGTGATGGTCAGGCCGCCCAGTCTGACGTACAGGCTGCGACTGAGGCAATCAGCGATGCCATCGCGGGTCTGGTTGAGAAGAGCACCACGAAGCCTGGCCAGGGTGGCGATAAGCCCGGTTCCGGCACGGACAAGCCCAACCAAGGCAACGATTCCAACCAGAACAAGGGTGATGCAGACTCCGGCAAGCACAAGAAGATACCTGACACCGGTGCAGCCGTGCTTGGTGTTGGCATCCTCGCCGTGGTACTTGCTGTTGCGGGTGTAATCATCCTCAAGCGCCGCAAGTCCGGTACCTGCTAGTCCCACTCGCTCGGCCTAGCATCACCAAGCCCCCGCGCATGAACAGCGGGGGCTTCACTTTTGTTCAATAACAAGCATTATGTGCGCGTATGAGACTACGATGGTGGGGAATCTACGAACAGGGGCAGCAATGACGGCATACATGGACCATAAGGATCTCGCCAACGAAGTTATCGATCAGGCGCGCGCACAAGAGATTACTGATGGTGTGCATCGCGTGCTTGACCGGATTGCCTCAGCGGAGTCCGCAGCCGGGCGTGCTGCCGGTTCGGTCCAATTGCTGGCTGCCACCAAGACGCGCGATGTCGGCGAGATTCTGGCGGCTATCGATGCTGGTATTCGCGTGATTGGTGAGAATCGTCCACAGGAGATTACTGTCAAGGCTGACGGTCTGGCAAAACGACTGGGGGAGCGTGGTTATTCGCTAGGCGTGATTGATGCCGCTGAGGCTGACACGGCCAATGCCGCAGCTGCAACGCATATTCCTTTCCATCTCATCGGCCAATTGCAAGCCAATAAAATCGGCAAGGTGCTGCCGGTAGTGGACACCATCGAATCCGTGGATTCCATCGAACTGGCGGAAAAGATCGCCCGCCGTGCCACCATGCGCGGCATCACGGTCGGCGTGTTGCTGGAGGTGAACGAATCCGGCGAGGAATCGAAGTCCGGCTGTGCACCCAGCCACGCCATCGACTTGGCCCAGCGCATCGGTGCGATGGGCGGACTGCGCTTGCAGGGATTGATGACCATTGGCGCCCATGTGGATGATGAGCGCACGATTCGTGCGGGCTTCGCGCATCTGCGCCGCACGCGCGACCAGATTATTGCCTCCGGTGCCGAAGGCACGGCCGACTGCACCGAACTGTCCATGGGCATGACCCACGACATGACCTACGCCATCGAAGAAGGCTCCACCATCGTGCGCGTCGGCACCGCCATCTTCGGCGAGCGCGCCTTCATCTGATTGGAGCTATACGAAAAAACGCCGCTTGATCAATAGCCAAGCGGCGTTTTTTCGTAAGGATTTTCGGCGTATCAATCACGCATAGATATTGCGCGGACGCATGTCCTCGGGCAGGCCGTCGAGCAGAATCGCCACGGAACCTTCCTCGAACACGGAGCGAATACCCGCGGCCAGCAGCGGTGCGCAAGACAGTACGGTCATATTCGGCAGGCGCTTCTCTTCGGGAATCGGCACGGTGTCCATAAACACGATTTCATGCGCGCCGCAGTGAGACAGGCGCTCCACGGCCGGGCCGGAGAGCAGGCCATGGGTGGCGACCAGCGTCACCGACTTGGCGCCGGATTCGTTCAGGGTGCGCACGGCTTCGCAGATAGTACCGGCGGTATCGACCATGTCGTCGATGACCACGCAGTCGCGGCCGTCGACATCGCCGATAATGCCATGTGCCTCGGCATGGTTCGGACGAGTAATATCACGCTGTTTGTGGATGAATGCCAGCGGCAGATTGCCTAGCTTGGCGGCCCACTGTTCGGACACCTTGATACGGCCGGCATCCGGGGACACGATGGTGGTGTTGCCCAGATCAAGGGTGGAACGCACGTAATCGAGCAGCACCGGCATGGCGGTTAGATGATCGACCGGACCATCGAAGAAACCCTGCTCCTGAGCGGCGTGCAGATCGACCGTCATAATGCGGTCTGCACCGGCGGCGTGGAACAGATCGAAAATCAGACGGGCGGTGATGGGCTCACGACCGCGGTGCTTCTTATCCTGGCGCGAGTAGCCGAGGAAGGGCGCCACCACGGTAATCGACTTGGCGGAGGCGCGCTTCAAAGCGTCGATCATGATGAGCTGTTCCATGATCCACTTGTTGATATCGCCCGAATGACACTGCAGCACGAACACGTCCGCACCACGCACCGGTTCGGTGAAACGCACGTACATCTCGCCATTGGCAAAGTCATAGGACGTGGTTTCGAGGATTTCGGTTCCCAAACATTCGGCCACCTTCTCAGCTAGCTCGGGGTAGGCGCGGCCCGTGACCAATACGAGTCGTTTATCCGGAGTGCCTTCAAGAATCGCCGACATGCGTTCGCATCCTTTGTTTGAGTCGCTGTGTGATTTACGCCTTAACCAGTGTACAAGCACCCCGCCGCAGCGAACGCCACGGCGGGGTGCTTATTTCGTAAGAGTGTTGAGATTGCCGAAATCACTCGGAGAACTCGACACTGACCTTATTGTCTTTGATGGTGAAGTTGCCGTTGACCTCCTTGCCTTCAAGCGTGTACGTCAGCTGGGCGCTCACGGTGCCATCGGCATTATTGGAGGTCTGCGAGATGCGCGCGTTGGTGATGCGCGTGTTCTCGCCCGAGGATGCCTTGCTGGTCAGCAGTGCGCGCTGGTTCGTATTCACGTGAGGATCGGCGATGGTGTTGGCCTTGTCGTAGTTGCCGGAGGAGATGGCGGCCACATAGCTGTTCGCAACGCTCTTCGCGCTGAACACGGCGGAAGACAGCACGCCATACACGATACCGAACAGCACGAGGAAGCCGGCCACGGCACCAACGATGATGAAGATTTTCTTCTGTTGCTCATTCATGGTGGTGGAGGTCGCGCCAGGTGCGGCTACCGGTGCCGCTCCGGGAGTGATGGGAGCCGCGGGCTGCGTGGGCTTGGCCAAAACGGTGGGCATCGCGAAACCGGCAAGAATATGGGCATACCCTGTCCCGCCTCATATATAGACTGTCCAAGTTGCCCGAAGAGGCGGTGCCGGTTTGGTGCTGCGTCATGGGCTAACACGCATACACACTCCTGCCACGGAACGTCCGTGGCCGAATAGTCCGAAGGAGGTGGGTGATGTCTGCGCACAAGTACGAACTGATGTTCATCGCCGATCCTGAGCTGGATGAGCGCGGTCTGAAGAAGCTGACCGAGCAGTATCTGGAACTCGTCACCAAGGAAGGCGGCTCTTTCGATGAGCCCGATTACTGGGGCCGTCGCAAGCTCGCCTATGAGATTGCCGGTAAGACCGAAGGCAACTACGTCGTGGTGAAGTACACCGCCGAGCCCGCTACCAGCGATGAGCTTGACCGTGTTCTGAACCTCAACGAATCCGTGATCCGTACGAAGATTCTTCGTAAGGGCTGAATCAAGCGTTTAGTCAGCTGAACAGCTGGTATTCAAGGTAAGTAAGAAGGACCGTTATGGCAGGTGAAACCGTCATCACCATCGTGGGCAACCTCACTGCGGACCCCGAGCTGCGCACTATTGGCAGCGGTGCGACCGTGGCGAGCTTCACGATTGCTTCCACCCCGCGAACCTGGAATCGTCAGACCAACCAGTTCGAGGATGGTCAGGCGCTGTTCATGAGGTGCTCCGCTTGGCGTGATCTGGCCGACCACTGCGCCCAGTCCCTGAAGAAGGGCATGCGCGTGATTGCCACCGGTCGCCTCCAGCAGCGTTCCTATCAGGCACAGGATGGTTCCCAGCGAACCGTCGTGGAGATGCAGCTCGATGAGATCGGGCCCTCCCTGCGCTACGCCACCGCACAGGTGACTCGCCAGTCGTCCGGTCAGGGCGGCTTCCAGGGTCGTTCCGGTGGTTTCCAGGGTGGTCAGCAGTCCAATCAGGGCTATGGCAACCAGGGTGGCCAAGGTGGTTATGCCGGTGGCCAGGGCGGTTACAACGGTGGCTATCAGGGTGGTGGCGCTGGATACTCCCAGCAGTCTGCCGCTCCCGCCAACCCGTCCGCTCCTGCGGTCGACCCGTGGAGTAATGCCGGTGCATCTGATGCCGGTAGCTTCTCCACGTTCGGCGCTTCCTCCGATTTCGGCGGCGACGATTCCGACCCGGAGTTCTGATCAGTACTTGCCTCCCCGCTGCCAGCAGCAATCAATATCAAGATTTATAAGGAGAACATCATGTCACGTAAGAGGCCGCAACCGCCGGTCAAGCCGTTCAAGAAGAAGCCGAACCCGCTGAAGGCCGCCAAGGTCACCGAGATCGATTACAAGGACGTTGCGCTGCTGCGTAAGTTCATTTCCGATCGCGGCAAGATCCGTTCCCGTCGTATCACCGGCGTGACCGTGCAGGAGCAGCGTGAGCTGTCCAAGGCGATCAAGAACGCCCGCGAGATGGCCCTGCTGCCGTACGCCACCTCGGGTCGCTGAGTTAGGGAGGCTTTGAACAATGGCTGAAACCAAGGTTATTCTCACCAAGACCGTGTCCAACCTGGGCCATTCCGGTGACGTTGTCGACGTGAAGTCCGGCTACGCCCGCAACTACCTGTTCCCGCAGGGCCTCGCTTTCGCGTGGACCAAGGGCGCTGAGGCTCAGATCGTCGCTATGAAGCGCGCTCGTCTGGCCAAGGCCGTCGCTACCCGCGAGGACGCCGTCGCCGCTAAGGCCGCCATCGAGGGCACTACCGTCGAGATCGCCGCCAAGGTGTCCGAGTCCGGCAAGCTGTTCGGTGGTATCTCCAACGAGGCCATCGCCGTCGCTCTGTCCGACAAGGCTGCGGTGAACCCGAAGGCCATCGAGGTCGAGACCATCAAGACCACCGGCGATTTCCCCGCCAAGGTGGCCCTCCACCCGGAGATCACCGCTTCCTTCTTCGTGAAGGTCGTGGCCGAGTGAGTCATTCCGGCCTAGTGCTGGAATCACACAGACCAAGAGTCTGAGCTTAAGCATCATCCCCCGTGCGGTTTGCGCCGCATGGGGGATTTTTGTATTAGCAAAAACGCCGGAAATAGGCGCGACACGCCGAGAGTTGCATTCGCTTCAAATCTGAGTATATTTATCACCTGTTGCAAGGAATACTTCAACATCTAACCAAGCCCCTGTAGCTCAGTTGGTTAGAGCAGCTGACTCTTAATCAGCGTGTCCAGGGTTCGAATCCCTGCGGGGGCACAGACAACCGGAATCGAAAGATTCCGGTTTTTTGTTTTTTCCAGTATCAGTCCGTAGCTGGTGCGGAAAGGCCGTCTTCGCGCGTGACGGCCGGACGTGTAAGGAGCAACGTCATGCCTCAGATATTCACGTTCACCGTATCCGACCCCGAAGGCATGCACGCCCGCCCGGCTGGCCGGTTGGTTGCCAAAGCGCAGGAATATGAATCGAGCATCACCGTTGCCTACGGTGGAAAATCCGTGGATGCCAAGCGTATCTTCGGTGTTATGGGACTTGATGTTCAACAAGGTGACGAGGTTACGGTTCGGGTGCAGGGCAACGATGAAGCTGTCGCTGCTGCAGAGTTCGAGCGATTCCTCAAGGAGCACCTGTAATGAGAACGATACAGGGCGTCAGCGTATCCGCTGGCATTGCTATCGGCACGGTCCGCGTGCTCGCCGCCGTAGATTATGCCGTAGAACGCCGCTTAATCGACGACCCGCAGGCCGAGATGGATCGATTCCGCGCGGCCCGTGACACGGCCGTCGCTCAGCTCAAGCAACTGCGTGACAACGTCGCCGCTGAGTTCGGCGAAAACAAGGCCGAACTGTTCGACGCCCATCGGCTTATGCTCCAGGACCCGGACTATGCGGAATGCGTCGAAGGTTTGATTGCGCAAGACAAGGTGAACGCCGAATTCGCGGTGAAGAGCGCCGCCGAACAGTTCGCCGCCATGTTCGCTGCGATGGATAGCTCGACCATGCAGGCTCGAGCCGCTGATGTCAAGGATGTTTCTCGCCGCGTGATGAACGTGCTGCAAGGCAAACGCGATAGCACGGCGCAGGATGGCAGTGTACAAGGCGATGCTGTGCAGAACGGTATTGTGCAGAACGGGATCGCGCAGAACGGCGAAAGCCACATCATCTTCGCCGAAGATCTTGCTCCCAGCGATACCGCGCAGCTCGACCGCGCTAAGGTTTTGGGCCTCGTGACCGCCAAGGGCTCAGCGAACTCGCACACCGCGATTCTGGCGCGCACGATGGGCCTGCCCGCCATCACAGGTATCGGCGACGCCTTTGACCCGGCCGATGATGGTCACGTTGCCGTAATCGACGGCACCAGCGGTGCGGTATTCGTCGACCCGGACGAGGCCACGCTGACCGAATACCGGCGCAGGAAGGCCGAGGCTGAGGAGCACCTAAGCCTCCTGCGGAAGCTCAAGGGCAAGCCCACCGAAACCAAGTCCGGTCAGCGGGTCCACCTGTACGCCAACATCAGCCGTCCCTCTGACGCAGCCGCCGTGCTGGCCAACGATGCTGAGGGCATCGGCTTGTTCCGCAGTGAGTTCCTGTATCTGGAACGCGAGGACTGGCCGACCGAGGAATTTCAGTTCGATGCATACGGACAAGTCGCACAGGAGATGGGCGACCGTCCGGTCATCATCCGTACGCTCGACATCGGCGCGGACAAACAGGTCGACTACTTCAATCTGAGCCACGAGGATAATCCCGCGCTTGGTTACCGGGCAATCCGCATCTGCCTGACCCGCCCGGAGATTTTCAAAGTCCAGTTACGCGCATTATTGCGCGCCTCAGCATACGGCAACATCGCCATTATGCTGCCCATGATCACCTCTGTGCAGGAGGTACGCGACGCCAAGCGGATTCTTGAAGAAGCCAAAAGCGAGCTGCGCGGCGAGCGCATCGACTTCAACGAGAGTATCCAGATCGGCGTTATGATTGAGACGCCTGCGTCGGTCATTATGGCCGACGAGCTGGCCGCCGAAGTCGATTTCTTCTCCATCGGCACCAACGACCTGACCCAGTACACGCTGGCCTGTGACCGTCAGAACCCGAGTCTCGAACGCTTTGCCGACCCGCATTCACCAGCTGTGCTGCGCATGATCCAGATGACTATCGAGGCTGCCCATCGTCATGGCATCTGGTGCGGCATCTGCGGCGAGCTTGGCGCAGACTTGAGCCTGACCGATACGTTCCTGCGCCTAGGAATCGACGAACTGTCCGTCTCGCCCACCAGCGTCCTGCCCCTGCGCAACGTCATTCGCAACCACTGAGATTCAAGGTCGCTTCGGCTGATTCCGATGGCTTTTTGGGCATTGCATTCGGCTGGACATTCGACATCGCATCTTGCCGGCATTTCGTCGTGGGGCAAAGTGTACAATCACCACGTTTGCTTTCGCGCCCAGCGTAAATCGCGTCGCCGGCTCCGCGAACGGATTTCCAGTCACACAGAATGCCGTGAACAGTCAGCCATGCCTGTTGCGCGGCGAAGAGAAAAGAAGAAGCAGTGGATTATCCTCTCTTTACCAAGCTGGCCGCCGAGTTCTTCGGCACCGCCATTCTGATGATCTTCGGCAACGGCTCCGTGGCCAACGTTGAGCTCAAGAACACCAAGGGCCACCACGCCGGCTGGCTGAACATCGCCATGGGCTACGGCTTCGGCGTCATGTTCCCGGTGCTCATGTTCGGTAGCGTCTCCGGCGCGCACATCAACCCGGCCATGACCATCGCCCAGGCCGTCAACGGCCTGTTCCCGTGGAGCGACGTGCTGCCGTACATCGTTGCCCAGCTGCTCGGCGCCCTGCTCGGCCAGCTCATCGTCTACATCACTTACTACCCGCACTACAAGGAGACCGAGGACGCCGAGGCGATTCTGGGCACCTTCTGCACCACTGACGCGGACAACCAGAAGGTCAACTACTTCCTCAACGAGATGTTCGGCACCCTGGTGCTCGTCTTCGGCGCCCTGTGCTGCCTGTCCCTGGCTTGGGGCAAGCAGGATTACGCCGCCGCCTCCATCGTCGTCGGCTTCATTGTGTGGGGCCTCGTGACCTCCATGGGTGGCCCGACCGGCCCTGGCCTGAACCCGGCCCGCGACCTCATGCCGCGTCTGCTGCACGCCATCCTGCCGATCCCGCACAAGGGCTCCTCCCGCTGGGGCGAGGCCTGGATCCCGGTTGTGGCCCCGATTGTCGGCGCCATTATCGGCGCTTGGCTGTTCGTGTTCTTCTTCGCCAGCTGATTCGTTGATTGATTCATATATGCAAATGGCCTCCGCTCGTTTTGGGCGGAGGCCATTGTCGTTGAATCAGGTAAACGCAGAGACTACTGCTCCAGGAACACCTGCGGGGCCTTCATGAAGTTCGTGGCACAGTGTTCGCCGCAGAAGTAATAGGACTTGCCCTCATACTCGCGCGTGATCGCATCGGCGTTCACAGCCACGGTCATGCCGCACACCGGGTCGGTGGCGGTTTCGCCGTCCGCGGGGGCGGTGTGGTGCATGTGCATTCCCGTATCCATAGTGTTCTCCTTGTTGGTTGGATTATTGGATTGGTCAGATACGTGATTGGTTTGATTCAGCGTGGTGCGATCGTCGATGATGACGGTCGGCTCGTGAGGCGCGTTGGATGTGGCGGAGCCGGTGATGTTGGCGGCGTTGGCGGATTCGGCCGATCCGGCTGATTCGACATCCGCCGTGCTGCTGCCCGAACCGGCGGGACCATCGGCAGCACCCACGTTGATGTTCGCTCCATGCAGCCGGTTCGCGTTCAGCACCAGGCACACTGAGCTCAACGCCATCGCCAGACCCGCGATCATCGGGCTCAACAGCCAGCCGGTGAACGGGTAGAGTACGCCGGCGGCCACCGGAATGCCGATGACGTTGTAGCCGAACGCCCACCCCAGATTCTCGCGGATGTTGCGCATCGTGGCATTGGACAGGTTGATGGTCTTGATGACGCCGCGCAAGTCGCCGCTCATCAAGGTCACGTCCGCCGACTGCATCGCCACGTCCGTGCCGGTGCCGATGGCGATGCCGAGATCCGCCTGAGCCAGCGCGGGGGCGTCGTTGATGCCGTCGCCCACCATCGCAATCAGAGTGCGGGATTGTGCGGCCGTGCGGGAGGTGCCGTACGCGGACTTGGCGGCGGCCTCGTCGCGTTCGCGCTGCAGTTTGGCGATCCAGTAGGCCTTGCCGTCCGGCTTGACCTCGCAGATCACCGTATCGATGCCGACTTCGCGGGCGATGCGCCCGGCTACCTCGGCCTTGTCGCCCGACAGCATCACCGTGCGGATGCCGCGTGCGCGCAACGCCGCGACGGCCTCACGCGAGCCTTCCTTGACTGTGTCCTGCTCGTAGCTCGGCTTGTCCCAGTCGGCGGCCGCGTCCACCACGCCGCGCGTGATGGTGCCGGTCTTGTCGAACACCACGGTGCCGATGCGACGCGCCTGTTCCAGCGCCTTGGCACTGGTGACCAGCACGCCGTTGGTGGCGCCCAAGCCCAGCGAGACCGTCACCGACAGCGGCGTGGCCAGTCCCAGCGCGCACGGGCAGGCGATGATCAGCACACTGACCGCAGTGACCAGCGCGTGCGCCAGTTGCGGCGCCGGGCCCAGTGACACCCAGATGGCGAACGTCCAGATGGCGATGATCATCACCGCCGGTACGAAATACCGGGCGATCTTATCGGCCAGTTGCTGCACCGGCGCCTTGGTCGCCTGGGCGCGGGCCACCATCGCCGCGATCTGCGAGAGTACCGTGTCCGCGCCGACTTGGGTGGCGCGCATCACGCAGTCGCCCTTGAGCAGCACGGTGGCCCCGGTCACCGGGTCGCCTGCGGTTTTGGAGACCGGCTTGGATTCGCCGGTGATCATCGATTCGTCGATACGCGCCTCGCCGGCCACGATCACGCCGTCCGTGGGCACGCGCTCGCCGTTCTTGACGATCAGCAGGTCGCCGGTGACGATGGCGTCGATGTCGGTGTCCGTGAAATGCGCCGGATTACGCCATTCGATGCCGTCCACATTGTCTGCGGAAGTGGCGTTGAGCTTGTGCGCGGTGCGCGGGCGCAGTCTGATAAGCGACTGCACCGCCTTGCCGGTGCCTTCGCGGGCCTTGGCCTCCAGCAGGCGGCCGACCAGCACCAGGGTGATGACCACGCCGACCGATTCGAAATACGGCTCGCGCGAGCCCTCCGGGAACACCCACGGGGCGATGCAGGTCACCAGCGAATACAGGTAGGCGGCCGAAGTGCCCAGCGAGACCAGCGAGTTCATGTCGGGGGAGCGGTGCGCCAGCGCGGGGAAGCCGACCGTGTGGATCGGACGCCCGCAGTAGAACATCACCGGCGTGATGAGAATGGCCTGCAGCCACGGGTTCACCATCCAATGCGGCACCAGCGCGGGATTGGCCATATGCAGCATGGTGACGGCGAATACCGGCAACGTCAGTACCGCGCCCACAATCACCAGCTTCGTCAGCGCCTTGATCTCATTGGCGCGTTCAGCCGCCTCTCGCCGCTCGGCCTCCGCCGCATCCACAACCGGAGCTCCAACCCGCAAGTCTGAGGGAGAGACCCCCTCGGCTTCGGCCGAGCCGTCAGCACGCGGGCGAAGCCCGTCCTTATCCGCACCGTCCTTACTCTCCTCTCCCTCAACCCTCAACAACCCATGCACCATATTCATGCCGCATGCAAACGGATATTCGCCCGCCGGCAACGCCGGTAGTTCCACGTCGGTGGTGGCGTTGCCCGGCAGCATGGCGTCAAGCCCCAGATCCGCGAACACCACATGCGAAGTGCATTCGCCGGTCTCCTGTCGATCGAAAGTCAGCGTGATCGGCGTACCCGTGCGCATGCTGATCACGGCGGGGGAGTACCCGCCCTTGACGGTGATTGTTGCGGATTGGCGTTCGCCGGAGGCGTCCATGGCCCCGGCCGTGGCTTTCTGCGTTCCGAAGAAGAACCGCAGTACCAGCCATGTCAATGCGGCCGCCGCTATCAGCGCCGTGGCGGCCGAGAAGATGCTGAGCTCCATAACCGTTCCTTCCCCTTGTTTGTTGTACTGAACAACAGTGTATACCCTATACCCCTAGAGGGTATATAATGGGGTGTGTTCAGCTGACGGATAAGTATCAGGGGGTTTGCGATGCATGGTTATGACGAAGACAAGGCCAAGGTCATCGCACGATTGCGCCGTATCGAAGGACAGGTGCGTGCCATCACGCAGATGGTGGAGGATGACAAATACTGCATCGATATCCTGACGCAGATTTCGGCGTCGAATTCGGCGCTGAAATCCGTGGCGTTATTGCTGCTGGACGATCATCTCAACCATTGCGTGCGGCAGGCGTCGATTCAGGGCGGCGAGGTGGCCGATGAAAAACTTGCGGAGGCTTCCGCGGCCATTGCGCGTCTCGTCAAATCGTGACGAGTTTTACCGTCATTCACCATCGATGACATACTGGGTACCATGTTTGAGCAAATAGGAACCGTGATTATCGTCATCGTCGTGCTAGTGGTTGGTGCAGGGCTTGGCCTCTTCGCCGGCTTCGTGCTAGGCCGTCATAAGGGTCAGGAGATGGCTCGAGGCGTCAAAAGCGAGGAGCTGGAAGAGGCCAAGACCTCGCTGGAGAATGCGCGATTCGAGAACGCTGAGCTCAGTGCTCGCAATGCTGCCGCACAGGCTCAGATTGAAGGCGTGAACCAGCAATTGGCTTTCGCCAAGTCACAACTTGCCCAGGCGCAGCAGGCTGAGCAGATTCGCATTCAGCAGGAACGTGAGCGTGCAGCTGCGGAGGCAGAACGGAAGCGTCAGGCGGATGCTCAGGCCGCCGAGGCCAAGCGTGCTGAACAGGAAGCACGTTTGAAAGAACAGAGCAAGGTGCTCGAGGCGCTTGCGCCAGTGGCCAAGAATCTTGATACCTTGCAGAACAAGGTCACGCAGATCGAAGAGGGCCGCAAGAGGGAAATGGGCGCATTGGGAGCCCAACTCAAGGGGCTCAACGATCAGCAGGCCCGTTTGGACAAGGAAACCAGTTCCTTGTCCGCCGCGTTGCGCAACAACAAGGTGCGTGGCGCGTGGGGCGAGGCCCAGCTCAAGAACATTGTCGAGTCCGCCGGATTGCTGGAACATGTCGATTTCGACACCCAGGTGGTGGTCACGGATGCCGATGGGCGTACGTTGCGCCCGGATATGATCGTGCATCTGCCGGGAGGCAAGACCATTCCGATTGATGCCAAAGTGCCTTATGCCGATTACCAGCGTGCCTGCGAAATCCCGGACACCGCCAGCCCCGAGGATATTGCCCGCCGCGATGATTTGCTGCGGTCCCATGCCAAGGCGTTGCGCGAGCATGTACGTGCTCTCGGCGAAAAGGCCTATTGGAATGCCTTTGATGTAGCACCTGATTTTGTGGTGGCCTTCATCCCCAATGAGGCACTACTGCAGGCCGCGCTCGAAGCCGATCCCACACTGATGGATGATGCGTTCTCTCGCAAAGTGGCGCTCACCTCGCCGGTCACGCTCTGGGCCGTGCTGAAATCCGTGGCCTATGCCTGGCAGCAGCAGTCGCTCACCGATGACGCCAAGCAGCTGTTCGATTTGTCCCGAGAACTGTACGAACGGTTCTCCACGCTGGGTGATTATGCCATCAAATTGGGCACCCAGATTACTAAGACGGTCAGCGCCTACAACAAGTTCGCGTCCAGTTTGGAACGCCGTGTGTTGCCCACCGCTCGCAAGCTGCAAAAAATCGAACCGACCAAGATCATCGAGGAAGTACCGATCATCGAATCAGATAAAGGCAATGTGAGCGAACTGTCCGCCCCTGAAGTGGTGCCGGCCGATGAAGGTGATACTCATCTGACTGCCTCAGGCGATAGTCTGGAGTCATGACTGAATCTGGATTCCGCCCCACTGGTACCCCGGACCTTGCCGTCGCGAAGAGCCATAATGACTTTGCCATGCTGGAGCCGCGTGAACAGCTAGCCACCTTGCTGAAGGAGCATGTGGTGGGCCGTCCGTTCTCCGAACTTGCCGCGGTGACTTTCGACCACCGTGCCGCCACTGTCATGGGCCATGTACTGATTGACGCTTTGGAAGATGCGGGCTATTCGATTGATGACTTCGATGCTGTTGGTGCCTTGACCGCAGCATCTGTGCCCATGGTGTCTGCCATGATCCAGGCCGCCGCCTCTCGTGGCGAGGACCTAGATGGATTCGTGATGGACTTCGTCTACCCGTCCATCAAGGGCCCCTCCATCGAAGGCCGCCGTGTGGTGCTGTTGGATGCTTGGCTGTCCGAAAAGTCGTACGTGCAGACCAGCTCGCTGGTCACCCTGCGCAACGGCAATGAGCTGAGCCTCGACTTTGGCATAGTGGAGCAGCTGGGTGCCAAGGTCGTGGCCATCGCCTCGCTGGTCGGTGGCGGTGCCAAAGACATCAATGTGGTCAACCCCTCCACCGGCGACGAGCAAACGCTCCCCTTCATCCAGGTCTTCGACGAATCCGAACTGCGGTAAATCCACCTTTGACGTCCCTCGCATAAAGTCAGCCGGGCTGAGCAGCGAAGCTGACTAAGAGGAACCGGTGAATAGCGTTATCGAGGAGAAAGATTGCACGCACCCAACCAGATTTCTTTGGCTGCCAAGGCTTCAGGTGAACCGGAATTCCGTGAAATCGGCCTTGGGCCGTGGTCTGAGACCCATCCCGGTGAGCCTCGTCCCGATGATCCGACTTCTTCGAATTATGACGGTCGTTTCGACTCGGTGCTGTTGAACGACGGAGACCGCCGCAACGTATTGGACCGTTACCGCTACTGGACCGTTGCTGCCATTAAGGCCGATCTTGACGCTCGAGGGCGTCACGACTTCGAAGTTGCGGTGGAAAACTGGACCCACGATTTTAACATCGGTTCCATGGTCCGCACCGCTAATGCCTTCCAGGCCAAGCGCGTACACATTGTCGGTCCACATAAGTGGAATCGCAAGGGCGCGTTGATGACCGAACTGTACCAGCACGTCGAACACCACCCCTCCATCGCCGAACTGGTGGAAAGCTGGCATCATCGCATCGCCGGTGAAATCGCCTATGAACGAGCCAAGGCCGGTGCCGCCGCCATCCATGCGCATGATGTGGCTGTGGATGGAGACAACAAGCACCTTCATGAGCTGCTGGCCGAAATCGATGCTTGTGATGCACGCATCAAGGAGCTTCAAGCCGCCCGCGTCATCGCCCTCGACATTATTCCCGGCGCAGTGCCGATGGAAGCCTATGCCTTCCCCAAGCGGTGCCTGCTGCTCTTCGGTGCAGAAGGCCCCGGATTGAGCGAGAAGGCCCTCGCATTGGCCGACGATGTGGTCTACATCTCTCAATTCGGTTCCGTGCGCTCCATTAATGCAGGCGCTGCGGCGGCCGTGGCCATGCACGCATGGATTGCCCAACACGCCGTATCAGGCGTGTAGCCATGCGCCGACAATCCTGCCGCATGGATCGGCGGTCTCATCGTCACCAGAAAAGCGGATATCAAATAATGACCCGAGTGCCTGCCCTGCTGAAATGGTCTCAAAGGGTAGGAAAATGCGGTTTCCCGACAACTGCGTGTCACATACGGCTCATATAGTTATGGCCATGCCAACATTTTCACGCGAAGAAATCGTGCATTTGGGCGATCTGGCCCGAATCGCGCTCACCGATGAGGAAATCACCCGTCTGCAGGGCGAACTGAACGTCATCGCAGACTCCATCAACAAGGTCCAGGAAGTCGCCTCCGACGATGTGCCGCCGACCGCCAACCCGGTTCCGCTGGAAGCCTACCTGCGCCCGGACGTCGCCGAAACCCCGCTCACGCAGGAAGAGGCGCTCGCCGGTGGCCCGAAGACCGAGGCCGGCATGTTCGTGGCACCGCGAATCCTGGGAAGCGAGGAGTAATCGATGAGCAACGAAACCGCAACTCTCGTCAAACTGTCTGCTGCCGAGCAGGCCGCTGCCGTCAAGAAGGGCGACGTCACCTCTCGCGAGCTCGTCGAAGCCCACCTCAAGGTGATCGAGGCTGCCGAGCCGTCCATCAAGGCCTTCCTGAAGGTTTCCGGCGATGTGGCTCTCGAGCAGGCCGACGCCTTCGACGCCAAGTCCGCCGAAGACAAGGCCGCCCTGCCTGAGCTGGCTGGTGTGCCGATCGCCATCAAGGACATGATCGTCACCAAGGGCATCGAAACCACCGCCGCCTCCAAGATCCTCGAAGGCTGGGTGCCGCCGTACGACGCCACCGTCATCGAAAAGCTCAAGGCCGCCGGCATGCCGATTCTCGGCAAGACCAACCTCGACGAATTCGCCCAGGGCTCCTCCACCGAGCACTCCGCCTACCAGACCACCCACAACCCGTGGGATACCGAGCGCGTGCCCGGCGGTTCCGGTGGTGGCTCCGCCTCCGCAGTCGCCGCATTCGAGGCACCGATCGCCCTCGGCACCGACACTGGTGGCTCGATTCGCCAGCCCGGCGCCCTGACCGGCACCGTGGGCGTCAAACCCACCTACGGCGGCGTCTCCCGTTTCGGAGCCATCGCCATGGCCTCCTCGCTCGACCAGATCGGCCCGGTCTCCCGCACCGTGCTCGACTCCGCACTGCTGCAGGAGATCATCGGTGGCCACGACAAGCGTGACTCCACCTCCATCCCCGAAGGCCCGCGCCCGATGGTCGCCGCCGCCCGCGAAGGCGCCAAGCGCGATCTGAAGGGTATGAAGGTCGGCCTCATCAAGGAACTCGGCGGCGACGGCTTCCAGCCCGGCGTCGAGGCCCGCTTCAACGAGGCCGTCGACAAGCTCAAGGAGATGGGTGCCGAGGTCGTTGAGGTCTCGGTCCCGCACATCGGCTACTCGCTAGGCGCTTACTACATCATCATGCCGTCCGAGGTCAGCTCCAACCTGGCCCGTTACGATGGCATGCGCTACGGCCTGCGCGTGATGCCGCCGACCGGCGTGCCGCAGACCGCCGCCAACATGATGGCCTACACCCGTGAAGCCGGCTTCGGCGACGAGGTCAAGCGCCGTATCATCCTCGGCACCTACGCCCTGTCCGCCGGCTACTACGACGCCTGGTACGGCTCGGCCCAGAAGGTCCGCACGCTGATTATCGAAGACTTCAAGAAGGCCTTCGAACAGGTCGACGTGCTCGTGGCCCCCACCAGCCCGTCCACCGCCTTCAAGTTCGGCGAGAAGATGGACGACCCGCTGGCCATGTACATGAACGACATCGCCACCATTCCGGCCAACCTCGCCGGCGTGCCTGCCATGTCCATCCCGGCCGGCCTGTCCGACGACGGCCTGCCCGTCGGCTTCCAGTTCATCGCCCCGCAGCAGCGCGACGAAGTCATGTACAAGCCGGCCGCGGCCCTCGAAGCCGCGCTGGAAGACAGCTGGAACGGCCCGATCTGGAACGACCTCAAGACCCCGTGGCTTGACGGTCTGGGCAAGTGAGCATCGGAAGGAAAGAAACAACATCATGGCTGAAAAACTGATGAAGTACGCCGATGCCACCAAGAAGTACGATGTGGTCTTCGGTCTGGAAACCCACGTGGAGCTGTCCACGAACACCAAGCTGTTCTGCCCGGCCCACATCGAGTTCGGTGGCGAGCCGAACACCGAGCTGACCCCGGTGAGCCTTGGCCTGCCGGGCTCTCTGCCGGTGATCAACAAGACCGCCGTCGATTACGCCATCAAGCTGGGTCTGGCCCTGCACTGCGAAATCGCCGAGTGGAGCCAGTTCGCCCGTAAGAACTACTTCTACCCGGACATGCCGCGCGACTACCAGATCTCGCAGTACGACAAGCCCACCAACGGCAACGGCTACCTGGACGTCGAGCTGGAAGACGGCACCGTGTTCCGCGTGCCGATCGAGCGCGCGCACATCGAGGACGACGCCGGCAAGAACACCCACGTGGGTGGCGCCGACGGCCGTATCGAAGGTGCTGACCACTCGCTGGTCGACTACAACCGTGCCGGTGTGCCGCTGATTGAGATCGTCACCAAGCCGATCGAGGGGGCGGGCGACCGCGCTCCCGAAATCGCCGGTGCCTATGTGCGCGCCATCCGCGACATCGTGCGCGCGTTGAACATCTCCCACGCTCGTATGGAGCAGGGCAACATGCGCGCTGACGTGAACGTCTCGTTGCGCCCGAGCCCGGACGCTCCGTACGGCACCCGTTCCGAGACCAAGAATGTGAACTCGTTCCGCGGCATCGAGAAGACCATCCAGTACGAGATTCGCCGTCAGGCCGCTCGTCTGGACGACGGCAAGGAGATTCTGCAGGAGACCCGCCACTGGGATGAGGCTACGCAGACCACCGCTGGCGGCCGTCTGAAGTCCGATGCCGACGACTACCGCTACTTCCCGGACCCCGACCTCGTCATGCTCCACATCACCAAGGAGCACATCGAGGAGATGAAGGCCCAGATGCCGGAAATGCCGCGCGAGCGCCGCAACCGCCTCAAGTCCGAGTGGGGCCTGAGTGATCTGCAGATGCGCGACATCCTCAACGCCGACGCCCTCGACCTGATTGAGGAAACCGTCAAGGCCGGTGCCAAGGCTGCCGGTGCCCGCAAGTGGTGGCTGGGCGAGCTTTCCCGCGAAGCCAACGCCAAGGGTGTGTCCCTCGAAGAGCTGCCGATCACCCCGGCCGATGTGGCCGAGGTCGAGAAGCTCATCGCCTCCGGCAAGCTCAACGACAAGCTCGCCAAGCAGACCGTCGAAGGCGTGCTTAAGGGCGAAGGCACTCCGGATGAAGTCGTCAAGAAGCACGACTACAAGATCGTCGAAGACAACGGTGCCATCGAGGCGGCCGTCGACGCGGCGTTCGAAGCCAACCCGGACGTTGTCGAGAAGCTCAAGAGCGGCAACATGAAGCCGATGGGTGTAATCATCGGTGCCGTGATGAAGGCCACGCGCGGTCAGGCCGACGCCAAGGCCGTCACCAAGGTCGTCATGGGCAAGATCAAGGGCTGATTAGATTCACTGGCTCCCGCTGGTGGGAGCTGTCGAACGGAGTGAGACTGAGGGTGGTCGCCATGTACGGATGACCACCCTCAGTCCGCTTCGCGGACAGCTCCCGCCAGCGGGAGCACTTATTTGTAGGGAAATTCTCCAGTTCAAATCCGTTAGACAGCTCCCGCCAGCGGGAGCCTTTATTGATTCTGTAAGAAAGTCGACTCAGAGCATTTCCAGCGTTCACCCAGTCGAGTAAGATATGTTCGGCACTGGACCGTGAGCCGAAACAAGCCGAACCGGGGGACGTATACCGATGACCGCAACCAACGAGACGCTGAGCATGGCTACCGAAGCGCAACTGAAGCGCGATCTGCCACAGAGCATCGTCATTCCGCCAATCCGTGGCGAAATGGTGCACCTGCGCCCCGCCACCGTCGAGGACCTGCCTCGTTTGGATGAACTTGATGCCTTCTATGGCGCATCCAAGATCACAGGTAAGGATGCGGTCACCGAACGCGCCATCGTACACACGTGGGTCCGCCGCTCCCAGGCTTGGGAAGCCGGTCAGGCACCCGCCGAATCCGGTGTGGGTGATCCGGAATCCCGCCGCACCATCGCATGGGCCGTATTGACTGACGCCGACCATGACGATGACGGTCAGCTCGATGCGGCCAGCACCGATAATGTCATCGGCATGATTTTCCTTATCGACATCGACGGCTGGTCCAAGTCCGCCCGCATCCAGATCATCTTGGGCCGTGAATACCGTGGCCGCGGCTACTCCCGTGACGCCATGCCGCGTGTGATGACCTACGGTTTCGCGCCCGAACCGGCCGGCTTGGGCATGCACCGCATCTGGGTGAGCGTGCCGGAAAAGAACAGCCGCTCGATTTCGGTCTACCAGTCGCTCGGCTTCGTGCCGTCCGGCACCTCGCGCGACGCGTTGTGGGATGCCGAAAACAACAAATACCAGGACCTTATCGTCATGGACACGTTGGCTGACGAGTACGATCCGATTCGTTCGCTTGACGCTTTTGGCATGCACTTGATTGAGGACAACCCGGGTGTCAAGGAAGCGCTGTCCGCGCGCGAGCATTCCATCGCCATCCAGCAGAACAAGCCGGAACCCGAGCCGGCACAGCGTGGTGAGGCAGCCGGCGCCACGACGAGTGACGTGCAGTCCCAGGCCCAGACGCCGGCGGCCGCACAGCCAGTCGAGCCACAGGCCGAGCACCACGACGATACGCAGAAGAACACGCGCCACAGTCTCGAAGAGGAAAGCAACTGGCCGTACGGTCAGGCAGAACGCAAGCCCTCAAAGGAAGCATGGTGGCGTACGCTGGGCCGCGGCCGCAAACGCGATACGGAAAGTGAGTGAGTAAACAAGCATGAGTGCCGAGGATCTCGACAATTACGAAACCGACGCCGAACTCGCGCTGTATAGGGAATACCGTGACGTCATCAAGCTGTTCACCTATGTGGTGGAGACTGAGCGTCGCTTCTACTTGGCGAATAAGGTCGATTTCAACGTGCGTTCCGCTGGTCAGGACGTGTATTTCGATGTGCAGCTGACTGACGCATGGGTATGGGATGTCTACCGTTCCAGCCGTTTCGTCAAGTCCGTGCGCATCGTGACCTTCAAGGACGTGAACGTCGAAGAAGTCCAGAAAACCGATATCGACATTCCCGACGATATTCACTGACAGGCAATCGTCTGATACAGCCTGTATTGACAATGCGCGGCATTCCGTCATCTTACGGCGGGGCGTCGCGCATTGTTCATACAACGCATAGCAAAAGTTCAGACTCGTAACCTTGCCATCGTGTGTCTTGTTTGCTTGCGGCTGATAGAAAATGCTGCATGAACACACACCATATGCAGCAGGGCCTTAAGGGCTCCATCGCGGGCGTGGTTGCTGCCGCCACATTGCTGGCCGGTGGCATCCTGACCGTTCCGCACGCCATGGCTTTGGAGGCCGATGGCCAGTATTACAGCAGCAAGCAGCCATATGTGGCACCTAGCGAAGCGACCACTGCCAGCTATAGCCAGGCGCCGGAAGGCTACGAAACGGTATACACCGAGTCGATGGCTCGCCACGGTTCACGCGGCCTGTCCAGCTACAAATACGACGCATTGCTTATGAAGATGGCCGAAGCCGCCGAAGCGGATAACGGTTTTAAGTCTGATGCCATCAAGTCCGAATTCATGAAGAATCTCAAAGCCATCACCGCCGCAAATGTGGAGAATGGCTACGGTATGCTCACCGGTCAGGGTGCTGACCAACATCAGGGCATTGGCGCACGTGCCTACGAGCGCAACAAGACGCTGTTCGACAACGCAGCCAAGGACGGTGGCAAGATTGCCTATCAGTCCTCTGGCGAAGCCCGCGCTACTGAATCAGGCGAGAATTTTGCTCGCGGTTTCAACGCGGCCTCGAACAATAAACTGGCGAACAGCACTGTGACGCCCGCCGATCCGGCCGGCACCGGCGAGGCGGCGGCTTTCGACAAGACGCCGAACACGCTGTACTTCCACAAGTCCGAAAACCCGGACGGCACTGAGAAAACCGGTGAGGCCAAGCAGCGTGCCGACGATTACCAGAACTTCGTGGAAAACGATGCGATTATCGCAGGCGCTGAGCAAACCATCGCCGAAAACGAGGACGTGAAAACAGCCTCTCACGATTTGCTTTCACAAATCTTCACCGATGACTTCCTCGCCAAACTGGCCGACGGCACGTACGCCTGGTACAACACTGTCGATGGCACCAAGGGCGGCGAGGCCAACTGCGCGCCGGGAGCCGACCCCAGCAAGGATGCCGACGCCTGCGGCGCAGCCAAGAAGAAGATCGCCTCCGAATACGATGCCGCGATGGATCTGTACAACCTGTACATCATCGCCGCTGATATGGAGAACGAGAACACCGGCAGCCATACCTTCGACTTCAACCAGTACTTCCAAGGTGAGCAGGCAGACGACGCCAAGTTGTTCGCCTGGGCGCTTGACGCCGAGGACTTCTACGAGAAGGGCCCGAGCTACGCCGGCCAAGACGAGACCTACACAATCGCACAGCCGCTGCTTGACGATTTCTTCTCGTCGATTGATGAGCGCGTAAACGGCGGATCCACCGTTGCTACTTTCCGCTTTGCCCATGCCGAAACGATGATGCCGTTCGCCGCGCTGCTTGGCCTTCCCGGTTCCACCCAGCAGGCGGCCGCCAGCACCACCGACGTGTACACCTACGCCAACAATGAATGGCGCGGTGAATCGGTGACTCCGATGGCCGCTAATGTGCAGTGGGATGTTGCCGTCAAATCCGGCAACGACCCGAAGACCGGCCGTGCCTACACGCCGCTCGTTCGTATGCTCTACAACGAGCAGGAAATCGCCTTCCGCTCCGAATGCACGCCGATTGCCGATGGTTCCACGTGGTACAAGCTCACTGAGCTTAAAAGTTGCTTGGCCTCCGACCACCAAACCCTAGGCGACGATGCGCATCTGACTGATGATTCCACAACGCAGCCGGGCACAGGACCTAACACTGGTGAAGGAACGAGTACCACTCCGAATAACAATGGTGCGGGAACTCATCAGCCCAGCAACACTCAGGCTAATGGTACGGAAAACGAGTTGAGTCGTACTGGTGTTGCCGTTACTGGTGTTGCGGGGATTATGATGCTGCTTGCACTTGCAGGCATCTCGCTGAATCTATGGAAAGTTCGTCGCTGACGAATTAGCCTAAGACCAAACCGATTCGCCGCGCTGTGTGTGACGCAACGTTGCCGAATACCCCTACCTCACGATTCGATGCGTCGCCTTTCTGCTGATGGAAAGACGGCGCATCGGTCGTATATCGGGAGAATTCTGTAAGCATTCGCTCATCTTTCGGTGTGCGATTCCGGGGCTTCTAGTAGACTGTCTCTGATTTTGCGTTTATAAGGAGCATAATGACCGACAAGCAATCCGTAGTGATTATCGGCGGCGGTCCGGCTGGACTTACCGCCGCATGGGAACTCATCAAGGACGGCGGTGCCGACAAGTACGACGTGACCGTGCTGGAGGGGACCCGCGAATTCGGCGGTATCTCGCGCACCGTGAAGCACAACGGCAACCGCATGGATATCGGCGGCCACCGTTTCTTCTCCAAAGACGAACGCATCATGGATTGGTGGAAGACCGTTCTGCCGTTGCAGGGCGCACCCTCCTATGATGACAAGAAGCTCGGCCGCGACCACGACATGGAGCCGGGCGGCCCCGATCCGGAGACGGAGGACAAGGTGATGCTCAAGCGCCACCGAGTGTCCCGTATCTTCTGGAACCGCCACTTCTTCGATTACCCGATTTCGCTGAGCCCCAACACGTTGAAGGCCATGGGCTTCAAGCTCACCATGGTGGCCGGCTTCAGCTACCTGAAGTCCATGTTCCACAAGCTGCCGGAAGACAATCTGGAGAACTTCTACATCAACCGTTTCGGCCGCAAGCTGTATTCGATGTTCTTCGAGGGCTACACGGAGAAGCTGTGGGGCCGCCACCCCTCCCAGATCTCCGCCGACTGGGGCGCCCAGCGCGTCAAGGGCCTGTCCATCATGGGCGTGCTCAAGAACGCCTTCCAGAAGCTGCTGCCCAAGAAGCGCTCCAACGCGGAGGTCGAGACCTCGCTGATCGAGGAGTTCTGGTATCCGAAGTACGGTCCCGGCCAGCTGTGGGAGACCGTCGAGTCCAATTGCGAGGCCGCCGGCGTCAAGGTGCTGACCGACGCCAGGGTGGTCGAGGTCCGCCAGACCGATGGTGCCGTGTCTTCCGTGGTGTACGAGGATTCCGAGGGCAACCGCACCGAGCTTTCCGGCGACCAGTTCATCTCCTCGATGCCGGTCAAGGACCTGGTCAACGCCATCGACGCGGCCGGCGCCGATCCTGAGGCCGTTGATTCCAAGCCCGCCCCGGCCGATATGACCGAGGTGGCCAACGGCCTGCCGTACCGCGATTTCGTGACCGTGGGCCTGCTGGTCAAGCACCTGAAGCTCAAGAACACCACCAGCATCCCCACCCTCGGCAATCCGCCGATCGTGCCGGACTGCTGGATCTACGTGCAGGACCCGGGCTACAAGGTCGGCCGTCTGCAGATCTTCAACAACTGGAGCCCGTACCTGGTCAAGGACGTGGACGACACCGTGTGGATCGGTCTCGAGTACTTCTGCGAGGAGGGCGACTCGTTCTGGAACATGAGCGAGGAGGATGTCACCAAGTTCGCGATTTCCGAGCTCACCCGCATGCGTGTGATCAACGGTCCGGACGAGGTCATCGACTCCCATCGTGAGCGCGTCAGGAAGGCGTACCCCGCCTACTTCGACACCTATGAGCACATGGACGAGCTCATCGAGTACCTCGACGGCTTCGGCAACCTGTACTGCGTGGGCCGTAACGGCCAGCACCGCTACAACAACATGGACCACTCCATGGCCACCGCCATGGAGGCCGTCGGCAACATCAAGACCGGCAAGACGTCCAAGAAGAACGTGTGGTCCGTCAACACCGAAAAGTCCTACCACGAAGAAAAGTGAATAAACCTTGTTGAGCTCCCTCGTCACAGAGGGAGCTTTTTTGGTTTTCGGCGGGCCGTTTTGCGTTGGTCGAGTTGGCGTTGTACAGTGAACGAAGTTCGCAGAGACTCAGAGACGCAGCGAACATTCATGAGCGGTGCAACCGCAATAATCACTCTTAACGCCTGGATAGGCATGGGTCTGTTCGGTATGGAAAGGGCAACCAGTGGCAAATAGCCAGAATCTTGAGGATATGAAGCTGCCTGAGCTCAAAGAGCTCGCTAAACAGATGGGCCTGCGCGGCACGTCGACCATGCGCAAGCCCGAGCTGCTCGCCACCCTGCAGGCGGCGCGCAATGGTGGAGAGCCGCCGGCCGGTGTGACCGTGCGCGCCCCCAAGGCCGCCAAAACCGCCAAGGTCGTCAAGGCTCCGCAGTCCGATGCCGCTGAGGCCAACACCACAGACAATGCTGACGTGGCCACCCAGTCGCCGGCTCCGGCTCCGGCTGCCACGGAACCGCAGCTCGATTTGCCGCTTCCCGTGGCCGACGATGCCAAGAAGGACGAGACCGAACCGCGACGCACCCGTCGTAAGGCCGCCGATGATGCCGCATCCGAACCGCGTGCGGCCCGCCGTCGTCGCGATGACGACCAGCCCGATTTCGCTCGCCGCAAGCCGCGCAAGAAGGCCGATGAGGCCGGCGATCTGCTGGCCACGCTCGATTTGGGAGATGCAGCGCCTACCGAGCGTCGCCGCGAGCGTCACGAGGACGTGGAAGTTCCGCTGATTCGCCGAGTCCGTGATGATGAGGACGAGCAGCCTCGCCGCCGTCGTCGCACTGCGGAAAACAGCGAAGAAACCGTGCGTGACCTCGACGATATCCTGGCCACGCTGCCCACGCAGAAGCACGAGGAAACGTCCGAAGACGGCGAGCAGAACGACGATCACGAGTTCGTGCGTCGTAACCGCCGCGACCGTAGCGATCGCAACGATCGCGATACCCGTAATGATCGCAGCGATCGCCGTAACCGTCGCATGCGTGGCCGTGATCGCGACAACGCCGATGATGATCGTCGCTATGATGATCGCGATAATCGTAGCGATCGCAATGACCGTGATAGCCGCCGCGAAGAGCCGCAGGAGGATCTGGTGCCGGTGGCCGGCATCGTCGACGTGCTCGACTCCTACGCTTTTGTGCGCACTTCCGGCTACCTGCCCGGCCCGAACGACGTGTACGTTTCCATGGGCCAGGTCAAGAAGTACGGCCTGCGCAAGGGCGATGCCGTGCATGGTTCGATTCGCGCCCCGCGTGAAGGCGACCGCCGCAACCAGCGCCAGAAGTTCGTGCCGCTGCAGGCCATCGATTCCATCAACGGCCAAAGCGTTGAAGAAGCGCTCAACCGTCCGCAGTTCTCCAAGCTCACGCCGCTGTACCCGCAGGAGCGTTTGAAGCAGGAGACCGCCCCGAACAAGCTCACCGGCCGTATCATGGACATCGTTTCCCCAATCGGCAAGGGCCAGCGTGGCCTGATTGTCTCCCCGCCGAAGGCCGGTAAGACCATCACCCTGCAGAACATCGCCAACTCCATCGCCGCCAACAACCCCGAGGTCCACCTTATGGTGGTGCTCGTGGACGAGCGACCCGAAGAGGTCACCGATATGGAGCGCACGGTCCAGGGCGAGGTCATTTCCTCCACCTTCGACCGTCCGGCCTCCGATCACACTACGGTTGCCGAACTGGCCGTCGAACGCGCCAAGCGTCTTGTGGAGCTCGGCCAGGACGTGGTCGTACTGCTCGATTCCATGACCCGACTGGCTCGCGCTTACAACATCGCAGCCCCTGCCTCCGGCCGCATCCTGTCCGGTGGTGTGGACGCGCAGGCCCTCTACCCGCCGAAGAAGTTCTTCGGTGCGGCCCGCAACATCGAAAACGGCGGCTCCCTGACCATCATCTCATCTGCGCTGGTGGAAACCGGCTCCAAGATGGACGAGGTGATTTTCGAGGAGTTCAAGGGCACCGGCAACATGGAACTGCGCCTGTCCCGCGAGCTGGCGGACAAGCGACTGTTCCCGGCCATCGACATCAACGCTTCCGGCACCCGCCGCGAGGAGCTCATCACCAACCCGCAGGAACTGCCGATTATTTACCGTCTGCGTCGACTGCTGGGCGGCATGGAGCCCGAGCAGGCCTACCAGACGCTGGTGCCGCGCCTCAAGAAGACCGCCACCAACCGCGACTTCCTCGCCGCCATCGTGCAGCAGGCCAACACCGGCAACGCGGTCAACGGCAACTGATCAGACCGCTGAACAATAGTGTAAGGGCTGCACCCTGATTGATACGGGGTGCAGCCCTTGTCGTATCTGATGCAAATACATCAACTATCACATTGCAGTTGTAGTATTGCCGTCAACGTTCACATGCACGCTGACGATATATGAGATGAAAGAGGCATCACTGGGTTCGATTGTTTTGGGAGTGGGCAGTGGTGCGGCCATGTTCGGCGATGCGGATGCCAGCCATATCCTCACCGGCGACTATGACATCTGAGATATCTGACTTTGCGCATCGTGCAAAGCCGTAATCGGGAGTATCCTCGAATCTATGAGCGAAACGAGCAGCGACTGGCAAAGGACCACCATCGACTCCGCCCAGGCGGCGGCCCACCCGGAAACCGCACAAGCGGTGGCGCGCATCAAAGCGCTGCGCCAAACCATCGATAACATCGATTCGGCGGTCATCGCATTACTGGCCGAGCGGTTCAAGGCCACCTCGCAGGTCGGCGTGCTCAAAGCCAACGCCGGATTCGCGCCCGAAGACACCAAGCGTGAGGACTATCAGATCGAACGCCTCCACCGCATCGCCATCGATGCCGGGCTTGATCCGGAAATTGCCGAAATGTACCGTGAATTCGTGGTTACCGAAGCCAAGAAGCGCCACCAGCGCATAGCCGATGCCGGTGGTGACCCGGGCGTACTCGACGTATTCGCCTGATTCGCCCGCAGCGAATGGGCACCTTTCGGATATTCGTCTATAGGGCAAGTTGCCTGCAGCGACTACATTAATACGGGAATGGAATGCCCGTAGTGGTCGACTGTATGAATGGGATACGTAGATGAGATGTGGTGCCGCACTGGTCAGTTGCGCATTGTGCGTGGCTTCGATTCTCGGCGGTGCTTGGATGTCTCGTCCGACTCCGGTTGATTACGGTCCGGTGCTCGCTACGGCAAGTGATATGTACGCCGTCACCGATGCCGAAGGGGAGCCGGTCCGTTGGTATGTGGTAGGGAAGGGCGGCGCCGGCAATGGCGCCAGTGCCGATTCCGCCAATAGTAATTCCGGCACGTCCAAGGTTTCTCGTATCCCCGCTTCCGCCGCCACCCTGCCATGGAAAGTCAGCGTCACCTACTCGCTTGACGGTCCGAACGTCGAGGCAAACGAGGTTGCCGGCGCGTCTGGACTGATCGGCGTGTATATCGATATTAAGCCGCAAACCAAGGAAGCCAACCGTACGATCCCGGTTGTCGCCTTTACCGTGCCTACGCAGGTAGCCGATGATGTTTCCGCTGACAACTCCATTACGGTGACCACGCAAGGTTCCAATACCGTAGTCGCCGCAGCTGGAAAAGCCGCAACCGGCTTGGAATTCAGCTGCTATATGAACGCCAAAGACTTCTCCATGAGTTCCGTGGCGCTCGCCGTATTGCCTTCCAATTCCAGCAGTCCGGCAGTTGGTGCTAATCCCGATGCCGCGAATGCTGCGAATGCTGCCGCACAGCCTGCTGCCGATACGGATGTCGCCCAACTCACCGCCTCTGCCGCCACACTGGTCGATTCACTGACCGACGCCGGTTCTGGTGAACAGCAACAGCTCATCGAGCAGCTTCAAACCCTGCGCGATAACGAACGTGCGCTGAACAAGTCTGTAGTGGCCGAACGCGAAACCGCCCATAAGCGGACGTTTGAAGACTATATGGCCGCGTATGTGGGCTCATATACCACGCACCTGTCTGGATCGATTGGCACCTCCACCCAGTTGCCGGCGTTGATGGGCACGGCCGGCGAACTGTCCGGGGACACGCCTTTGGCTCAAGCCGTACTCGACTTGGCCAACGCGGTGAACAACGTCAGTGCCGCACATCAGCATGCCGGTGCGGTCGATGCGTTGGACGAGGTGATTCGCCGCATCCAGCAGCAAGGCACCACCGGACTGGTGGATGATCTGATCGCCGAGGCTTCGGAGGAAGCCACTCAAGGCTCCAAGCAATACGCCGATGGCCAGAGCCAGCTCTCCGCCGCAATGATTCCGTATTCGATGAAATACACGGACGTTTACACGGCCAATTTGAGCGCCCTGACCGGCGGCACGTCCTCGGGCGCCACCGCTTACGAGAGCCAAGCCATCGCCGAAACCAACGGTAGCGATGAACTCGCCGACGCTCAATCCAAGGTCGATGCCGCGATGAGCACGCTTGCCACCGCCTCCGAGCATACGGGCAAAGCCACGGCCTTGCGCCAGATTGTATTGCGATTCTCCGATCAGTTCGAAGGCGGCGCGTCCTCGGCTTCCGGCAGTGATGGTGATGGTTCGTCCGGTGATATCTCTTCCGATCCGGTGACCGAGGCTCAGGCACTGACCGGCCTGGTCGATTCGCAATCGCAATCGTTCTACGGCAAGACCCGGGTCGCCCAAGCCAAGCGTAAGGCCGATGCCGCCCGTAAGCAGGCCAAAGCCGCGCAACAGCAGCAGTCGCAGCATTCCAAGGCCTCACTGGTCGATGACACCATGTCCATGTCTGCTGGCGATGTGATGAACTATGCGGGTGGTCTTACTTCGGCCATCGGTGGTGGTGATAAGTCCGACTCGTCTAAGAGCGCTGGTTCGGGAACGAACGACTCAGCCAAGTCGAGCGACACTGGCGATTCCGGCAACGGCAAGGCCTCCAACGCCAGCGATTCCGGCAACAATCTTGACACCGCTCCAGTACTGTTCGGCTTTGGCACTGGCGGCACGCTGTTCAAGCACGATATGAACGCGCTGATTAATGAGACCGTGAAAATCAGTGATGCTGGCACGCTCTTGGCGCAGGCCGTCGCGCAGCTCGACAGCCCCAATACGCAACAAAAAACCGCCGAAACCCGATATCTCATCGTGATTCCGACGGTGTGATGGTGTATGCGGGATATTTGCGTGCCGTCCCACAGTCGTGTCATCCGAACGTCAAAAAACAAAAGAGGGGAACCTCAATAGGTTCCCCTCTTTTGTTGTTGTGCGTAACGTTCAGTGCTTTGGCTTCTTAGCTGGCCGAGCCGTTAAGCGGGAAGCCCGGTGGGCTTCCCGTAGGCTCGGAACGAGCGGCATTGCCGTGAGACCTACTGTTGTTGTGCGTAACGTTCAGTGCTTTGGCTTCTTAGCTGGCGGCTCACCGAGCTCGCTGGCTTCGACGGCGACCTCGGTTTCGGGCGTGCCTTCGGCGGCGGATTCCTCGGCGTGCTTGGCCACCAAGTCGAACTTGCCGACCACGCGACCGGCCTGCGCGATATCGCCCAAGGCGGCGTGAATCGCTTCCACACCTTCCGAAGCAGCGGACAGTGCCACAGACAGGATTGGGGTCTTCATGGAGACCTTGGCCTCGGACTTGATCTTACGCAGCTGCTCCACGGCCTTGCCGGCCCAAGTCAGCAGTTCGGGGGAAGCACCGGTGGCGGCCTCGACATACGGGTCCACGACCGGCCAGACGGCGCGATGCACGGAACCGGAACCGGCGTGCATCCAGCTCCACACTTCCTCGGTGGCGTACGGCAGGTACGGGGCCAGCAGACGTGCGAAGGCGTCCAGGCCCAGACCCAGAGCGGTGCGGGCGGACTTCACAGCCTTCTCGGACGGCACATTGCCGTGCTCGTCCGGAGTGCCATAGGCGCGGTTCTTGACCAGCTCGATGTAGTCGTCGCAGAACTGCCAGAAGTAGGACTCGATGACTTCCAGCGCCTTGGAATGCTCGTAGGATTCCAGCGCCTCGGTGGCCTGACGCACCACCAAAGCCAGCTTGGCCATAGCGGCGCGATCCAGCGGTTCGGTCACATCGGCCGGGTTCCACGCGGCCTCGGCGGCAGCGCCCACGTGATGGTTCTCGTCCTCACGGCCGATGGCCAGCGCGAACTTGGTGGCGTTCAGCAGCTTGATGGCCAGTCGACGGCCAATCTTCATCTGGCCGATGTCGTACGTGGCATCGAGGCCCAGGCGAGCGGCGGCGGCCCAGTAACGCACGGCGTCCGCGCCGAACTTCTCGATCGGCTCGTTCGGCACCACGACGTTGCCCTTGGACTTCGACATCTTCTTGTGGTCAGGGTCCAGAATCCAGCCGGACAGCGTGGCATGGGCCCACGGCAGGCACTTGTTCTCCAAGTGCGCGCGGTCCACAGTCGAGAACAGCCAGGTGCGGATGATGTCCTGACCCTGCGGGCGCAGGTCCATCGGGAAGGTGGAAGCGAACAGGGCCTTGGAGGCCTCGTCCGGCTCGGCCCAGTGGGTCACGATCTGCGGGGTCAGCGAAGAGGTGGCCCAAGTGTCCATGATGTCCTTTTCGGCGGTGAAACCACCGGGCACATCACGCTGGGACTCGTCGTAGCCCTCCGGCACGTCGATGGTCGGGTCGATCGGCAGACGATCCTCGGACGGAGTGATCGGGTGATCGTAATCCGGCTCGCCGGAAGCGTTCACCGGGTACCACAGCGGGAACGGGACGCCGAAGAAGCGCTGACGGGAGATCAGCCAGTCGCCGTTCAGGCCGTGCACCCAGTTCTCATAACGCACGCGCATGAAGTCGGGGTGGAACTCGAGTTCCTTGCCACGCTCGATAAGCTCGGCGTTCAGCTTGGCGTCGGTACCGCCGTTCTTCAAATACCACTGGCGGGAGGTGACGATCTCGAGCGGCTTGTCGCCCTTCTCGTAGAAGTTCGTCATACGCTTGGTCGGGGTCGGCTCGCCGTCCAGATCGCCGGACTCGCGCAGCTTGTCGACGATGATCTTGCGGGCGGAGAACGTGGTCTTGCCAGCGGTTTCGGCAAAGACCTCGCGGCCGGCCGGGTCCTCGATCCAGTCCGGGGTATCCATCACGATACGGCCGTTGCGCTGGATGATCGGGCGGGTGGGCAGCTTCAGGTCGCGCCACCACTCGACGTCGGTTACATCACCGAACGTACAGCACATGGCGATACCGGCACCCTTGTCCATTTCGGCGGCCGGGTGCGCCAGAATCGGCACCTTGACCTTGAACAGAGGGGAGTAGACGTACTGGCCGAAGTACTGCTTGTAGCGTTCGTCGTTCGGGTTGGCGATCAGCGAGGTGCAGGCCGCCAGCAGTTCGGGGCGGGTGGTCTCGATGTAGATCGGGGTGCCGTCCTCAAAGCGGAAGGCCACCTTGTGGTAGAAGCCGGGGTATTCGCGCGATTCGAGCTCGGCCTGGGCCACGGCGGTCTGGAAGGTCACATCCCACAGGCCGGGGGCGTCCTGCTGGTAGGCCTCGCCACGGGCGAGGTTGCGCAGGAAGGCCTTCTGGGCCACACGCTGCGGGTGCTGACCGATGGTGTGGTAGGTCTGCGACCAGTCGATGGACAGACCCAGCTTGCGCCACAGGGCCTCAAACAGCTTCTCATCCTGAGCAGTCAGACGCTCGCACAGCTCGATGAAGTTCTTGCGGGAAATCGGCACCTGATCCTTGGCGTCAATCTTCTTGCCATCAGTGCCTTCAAACGGCGGCTTGAAGTCCGGGTCGTAAGGCAGAGACACGTCCACGCGCACGCCATAGTAGTTCTGCACGCGGCGCTCGGTAGGCAGGCCGTTGTCATCCCAACCCATCGGGTAGAACACGTCGTAGCCGCGCATGCGCTTGTAGCGCGCAATCACATCGGTGTGCGTGTAAGAGAACACGTGACCCACGTGCAGCGAACCGGAGACGGTGGGCGGCGGGGTGTCGATGGAGTAGACGGCCTTGCGGTCGCGGGTGTTGCGGAATTTGTAGGTGCCGTCTTCATCCCAGACGGTGCGCCACTTGTCCTCAAGTCCGTCCACGCCGACCTTGTCGGGCAGCGGGGTGAGGTTGGCGTTGATGATGGATTTGCCTTCAGTCATAAGGCCAAAGTTTATGCACGTTGCATGACAAGCCGAACTGTACAGTAAACAGCCCAGTAGGCTGTTCGCAGGCGAGGTACGAACGATCGAACGATAGTGAGCCAAGGACTATCGGGCGTAGCCCGTCCGTGACTGAAGGTTGCCTACTTCACCGTCAACCCGGCCAGCGGCATGCGGCGATTGATCATCGAGGTCGGGTAGCCGGAGACCTTGGTGGACGCCACAGTGAAGCATTTGCGGGTATACAGCCAATCACTGGCCGCATCCTCGCTGATCAGCCGGGCGTACGCCTTCATTCGTGCCTCATAATCGGCGTCATTAGTGGCGGCGCGAGCATCCGCATAGGCCTGTTGCGCTTCGGTATGGTCGTAATGGAACATGGAATCGGGGTCGGCGAATATGCCGGCATCATCCGTGCCGTCCATGCTCATCACGGTCAGTTCCCATTTGCCGTCCTTGATTCGTTTGGCATAATCCTCATCGGAGAGCACTTCAAGGTTCACCGTGGGGCGCGGCTGCCGCTCGATCTGCTGCTTGATGGTTTCGGCCAACGACCGGTATTCTTCGGGAACCACCAGATTCACCGTAGTCAGGTATTGCGCACCAAAGTAGGAGAACATCTGCCCAGCTTGGTTTTCGTCATGCGGGTACAGTCCGGTCAAATCTTCGTATCCGGGTTCCAGCAGGCTGATGGGGCCGCCCAATGCTCCGGCTGCGTCGGGTTGGGCGGAGGCGATGCCGGCTGCGTCGATTTGATAGCGGAAGGCTTTACGCGCCTGTTCGTCGGAGAGCAGCGAATCGGTGCCGTTGTTGTAGGCCAGCAGCACCTTATCCGTAGTGGCCCCCTCCTTGACGGTCAGGCCATCCTTGCCGTTCAAACCGGTGGCCGTCGAAGCCGAAACCGGTGCCGCCATATCGAGACTGCCGTCGGTCAGGGCCTTGCTGAGCGCATCGGCGTCGGAGTATTGCATAAATTCAACGACATTGCTGGCCGCTTTGGTGCCATGGTAGGTATCGCTGCGCGCCAGCTTCAGGGAATGGCCAGGCTGGAAATCGGCCACGGTGAATGGTCCGGAACCTATGGCCTTGCGTTGATAATCGGCACTGGACGACTCGGAATCGTAGACAATGCCGAGTCTGCCGGACAGCGCTCGCAGCAGCGTCGGATTGGGCTTGGCAAGCGTAATGACCACCGTGGTGGCGTTCGGATTGGCGACCGACGCCAGATCGCCCAATTCGTCGACGTCCGCCACCTTGTTGGTCACGTTCTGTTGCAACGACCACACGGCGTCCGAGGCGTCCAACGTATGGCCGTTCGAGAAGGTGACGCCCGATTGCAGTGTCAGGGTGACGGTCAGTCCGTCATCGGAAGTCTTCCAGCTTGTCGCCAGTCCCGGCTGAAGCTTGTTGTCTTGATCGACGGTCACTAATGTCTCATACACATTGTCGACGAGCAGGCGTTCGGCTGCCGCAGAGGAATCGGACCGAATATCCAAGGATTGCGGCATATCGTCGATGCCAATGGTCACATCGGCATCGAGGGATGATCCCGGCTGGAACCGGTTTTGCATGAACGTCCATCCCACAACCACGAGTGCGCCGAGTGCCACGGCGACTCCGAGAAAAATCCCCCACTTGGACCATGTATTGTCCCGCTTGCTGTGCTGCATGGTTTTCAGTCTAGCGGTGGATTCAGCCTAGAATCCGCAATTCACCATGATGAGGTATGAGTTAGCGCTTGGACGTGCTCTTGCCGGCGGGCGGCGCATAGCTAGGGCAGGTGTCGGACAGCGGGCAGTTGGCGCAGTCAGGGGTACGTGCGTGGCAGGTGGCCCGGCCGAACAGAATCAGTCGGTGGCTGAGATTCGTCCACTCTTCGGGCGGAAAACAGGAGGTGATTTCCTTCTCGATTTTCACGGGATCGGGGTGTGCGGACCGCCAATCCGACCGCCAACGCAGTCGTCCGGTTACGCGCATCACATGCGTATCGACCGGGAATCCGGGGATATCGAACGCGTTGCCGAGCACGACGTTCGCGGTTTTGCGGCCGACCCCCGGCAAGCTGGTCAGTTCATCCATCGTGCGCGGCACCACGCCGCCGAATCGTTCGTCCAGTGCCGTGGCCAGTCCGATGAGATGCTGGGTTTTCGAACGATAGAACCCCAGCGGATGAATGATGTCTTCGACTTGGGCCGGGTTCGCGGCCGCCAAGTCACGGGCGGTGGGGTAGGTGGCGAACAGTTCCGGGGTGACCGTGTTGACACGCTTGTCGGTGGTCTGGGCGCTGAGCACGGTGGCGATCAGCAATTCGAGCGGATTCGAGAAATGCAGTGCGCAAGCGGGTGCCGGAATCACCTGGCGCAGAATGTCGTATTCGTCATGCATGCGCGTGAGACGCGCGGATTTGGTTTCTCTCATCGTATGGACCTAAGCGGCGTAATATCGATGATTGATGGTTTGCAGCGCCGCTGGTCTGTCAGGCGACGGTGTTGAGATCGGGAGTATCGTCATCGGTGTCGATGGCGGCAGAGGATGCTTTGGCGGCCTGCTGTGCGGCGGCAGTTTCCTTATCCGTCTCCGGCGGGTCGAATCGGTAGCCCACGTTGCGCACGGTGCCGATGAGGTGTTCGTATTCGCCGCCGAGCTTGGCGCGCAGACGACGGATATGCACGTCGACCGTACGAGTGCCACCGTAGTAGTCGTAGCCCCATACTTCCTGCAGCAACTGGGCGCGCGTGAACACGCGGCCGGGGTGCTGGACCAAGTACTTGAGGAGTTCGAACTCCTTGTATGCCAGATCGATGGGGCGTCCATGCAGGGAGGCGGTATAGCCGTTGGTGTCCACAATGAGGTCGCCGGAGCGAATCTGGCCATCTTCCACCGTGGTGGTGGATTCGGCGGGAGAACCGGCTGCTGCGGCTGCGGGAGCGTTGCCGCGCTCGGAGACCAATCGCAATCGGCCCTCGACTTCGGCCGGGGAAGCGGTGGCGACCACCACATCCGCAATGCCCCACTGGGAGTTGACCACGGTGAAGCCGCCTTCGGTCAGCACCAGCACGATTGGCGTGGACAGGCCGGAAGCGTGGATGAGGCGGCACAAGGTTTTGGCGGTCGCCAGATCATCGCGTGCATCCAGAAACAGAATGGTGTTCTCCGGCATCTTCACCAAGCTGGCTGCATCCATCGGCAGTACGCGGACGCGATGAGAAAGCAGGGCGAGTGATGGCAAAACGGTGGCGGGGTCGCTGGCGAAAGTCATCAACGTAAGATCCGTCACGCTAATCCCCCTTATCCTGCAATGTGTTACGCAATTGCTCGGTGTGGCTGTACGAGTCGTCAGCGGCGTTATGCCGCTTTCGCACGGTTTTCATTATTCTACGCGCTTGTAGTGGACACATAGGTTACAAGTTTGCGGAATATGGAACGGTGGACGTCCATCAACCGATGATACGGCCGAGCACCAGTGCGGTTGCGGCGATGGTCACGCCCATCAGCATTACCGGCATCAGGCCGGTACCGATCCACGGATAACGGATATCCGGGTCCGGATCGGCGTCGCGCACCCACAACGTGGAAGCCACGGCCAAAGCCAGTCCCAAAACGATGAGGATGATCAGGGCAACGGTTCCCGCAACGGTGCCCTTGGCGAGCATCGCGCCCAAATCAGGTAGGAAGCACCAGCCGGCCACGGCGAGAGCTGCCACACCGGAAGTCACGGCGTGAGAGAGTGCGCGGATAAGATGTTCGCGCTTCTCACGAGCCATCTGGCGTCCGAAGGAGAAGACCACCAGCACCACCAGCAGCAGGCCCATGGCCAGTGCCCATGAATACCAAGGAAGTACCGAGCCATCCGCAGCGGTCTGATCCGGCGGAACCTCGCTGGTCGGGAAAGGTACGATGACGAAAATCAGAGAAATCGCGCCAAACACCAAAGTGACGATACGATCCAGCATGCTGCCGCGGAACGGCCAGAACACGACAAATGCGGCCAACGTCAGAGCGGCGATAATCAAAGGGATGATGGGGACGGTGCCAGGGGAGGGAATGACCGTGGCTGCGATGAGCAGTACATAGGACGTCAGTTGGGCCAACAACATGCTCAGGGCTTTGTTCTTCCAACCCTCCTGGGTGATCTCGGTCATGATACGCCTCTCAGATAATCGAATTTCCATCCCAATCCTACGTCGGGCATTGGAACGGTGAAATCAAACAAAATAGCCCTTTCTGGTGAAGGGGCTTATGACACTAAATCAGAACGCGATAACGCCCAAATGCTCCAACAGCACTTTGACGCCAAGTAGAATCAGCACCACGCCGCCGGCGATCTGCGCCGGCTCCTGCCAGCGGGAGCCGAACGCGTGGCCAATGTACAGGCCCGCAGCGGAGAACAGTCCGGTGACCACACCGATGCTGAGGATGGCGAATGCCATATGGGCTTTGGTGAACATGAAGATCAGACTCACGCCCACGGCGAACGCATCGATGCTGCAGGCCACGGCCAGGGGAAGCATATGCTTCCAATCGAACTGGGCGGTCTCCTTGGAGTTTTCCTCATCTTCTTCGAAGGCTTCGTGAACCATGTTGCCGCCGATGAACACCAACAGGGCGAAGATGATCCAATGGTCGAATTGGGTTACGTATTTGCTGAATGTAGATGCCGCGAAATAGCCGAGAATAGGGAACAGCATCTGGAATCCGCCGAACCAGAGGGTGCTTTTCACGGCGTCTTGTACTCGTACGCGGGATACGGTCAGGCCTTTGCCAATGGATACGGCGAATGCATCCATAGCTACGGAAACAGAAATAAGCAGGATTTGAATGATTATCGAAATCATGGTGTGACAGAAGGTTCATCGCCGGATTACCGTGCGATGGGCCTCGACCAGCGTTCCTACACGCCGCCTACGCCTAGTTGAAAAGACAAAACATTACTGTATCACAAAATACAAGCTCCCTCTGTTGGGGAGCTGGCGCAGTGAAACTGCGACTGAGGGAGAGTAGAGCGGCTTTGCCACAAATACAACAAAAGGCCCCCGAAGGGGCCTCCTGTCAACGATTCAGAATCGAATCACTTCTCGGAATCGGCGAGACGCTGACGCGCGGCAATGATTTCCTTTTCGGCGGCGTCAGCACCAGTCCAGTAGTCGCCCGGCAGGACTTCCTTGCCCGGCTCCAGAGCCTTGTACTGCTCGAAGAAGTGCTTGATTTCGGCCTTGTGGTACTCGTTGACGTCGTCGATGTCCTTGATGTCATCGAAACGAACGTCGGCGGGCACGCACAGCACCTTGTCGTCGCCGCCGGCCTCGTCGACCATGTGGTACAGGCCCACGGCGCGGCACTCGACCACGCAGCCCGGGAACACGGAGTTCGGAATCATCACGAGAGCGTCCAGCGGATCGCCGTCCTCGCCCAGGGTGCCGTCGATGTAGCCGTAGTCATCCGGGTAACCCATTGCGGTGAACAGGGTACGGTCCAGGAAGACGCGACCGGTCTCGTGATCGACTTCGTACTTGTTCTTGGAGCCGCGCGGAATTTCCACAACGACGTTGAAGGTTTCTGCCATGTCATTTCTCCTTGAAAATCGACAGTTACGTTATCGTCTCACCACAATACCCTGTTTACGCCTGCAAAACAGGTGCGGAACTCAAGAAACCGTGCTGAGATTATGCCGACACTATGCCCAAACAGACGAAATCCTCCCCTTGAGGGGAGGATTTCTAGCGGTTTACGCGCACGATAAACCCATGCACGTCAACGGCATCACTGTTGCATTACCGTTGCAGTACCGCATCACTGCACGGACAGGATGTGGGCCACATCCGCCCAAGGAGCCAGAGACACGTAGTTGTCCCAACCCCACTGGAATTCGCGGCCGGTCAGCTCGTCGCGCACGTTGAGCGGGCGGTCGGTGGGCAGACCCAGCTCGCTGAGTTCCAGGTGAATCATCGACTGGTGTGCGTTGTGTCCATCGAGGTTCACGACCACAATCAGCGTGTCCGCTTGGCCGGTACCGGTCAGTTCGGCCGGCGTGTGGCGTGCGAAAGCCAGAATATTCGGGTCGGACGTAGGCAGCACGGTGAGGTTGTGGTAGCTCAACGCGGCCGGGTGGGCGCGACGAATCTTGTTGAGTGCGGTGAGCATCTCGGCCACGCCGTACTGCTTGGCCTTGCTCCAATCGCGAACCTTGACCTCGTACTTCTCGTTGTCGATCTGCTCTTCGAAGCCGGGGCGCTGCTTGTTCTCGATGAGTTCGTAACCGTTGTAGATACCCCAGGACGGCGAGCCCATGGCTGCCAGCACCGCACGCACGCAGTGGCCGGCTACGCCGTTGTCTCGCACGTAAGCGGTGAGAATATCCGGCGTGGTGGGCCAGAAGGTGTTGTGCTGGTAGTAGCCGTCGTCGCCATTGGTGACCGGCAGATACTCTTCCAGTTCGTCCTTGGTGTTGCGCCACGGGAAGTAGCAGTGGGACTGGGTGAAGCCCACGTAGCTCAGGGCGCGCATCATGCCCGGGCGGGTGAATGCCTCGGCCAGGAACAGGATCTCCGGGTGCTTCTTGGTCACGGCGGCAATCACGTCCTGCCAGAAACGCACCGGCTTGGTGTGCGGGTTATCGATGCGGAAGATGGTGACGCCCGCCTCGATCCACAGATTCATGATGCGTTCGACTTCTTTTTCGATGCCGGGCATGTCGGCGTTGAAGTCGATCGGGTAGATGTCCTGATACTTCTTCGGCGGGTTCTCGGCGAAGGCGATGGAGCCGTCCGGCTTGTGGCGGAACCAGTTCGGGTGGGCCTTGACCCACGGGTGATCGGGCGAGCACTGCAGGGCGAAATCAAGCGCGATTTCCAGACCCAGTTCATGTGCACGCTGGCACAGGGCCTTGAAATCGTCCATGGTGCCGAGCAGTGGATCCACGGTGTCGTGGCCACCTAGCTCGGAGCCGATGCCGAACGGGGAGCCCGGGTCATCGGGGCCGGCGACCAGCGTGTTGTTGCGGCCCTTGCGGTTGGTCACGCCAATCGGGAAGACCGGCGGCAGGTAGACGATGTCGAAGCCCTCGACAGCGGCGCGTTCGAGGCCGGCCATCGAAGTCTTCAGCGTACCCTGAATGATCTTGCCGGTGTTCGGATCGATGGTGGCGCCTTCGGAACGCGGGAAGAACTGGTACCAAGCCGCGAAGCTGGACTTCGGGCGTTCCACCTTGAAGCGCTGGGGCTGGCTGGGGGAGATGCCGTCGCGCAGCGGGTGAGTCTCGTGCAGGGCGGCGATGGTCGGGTTGTCGCCGGCGGCGAGACGATCCTCGGCGCTCAGCGTCTGATCGGCCATGGTCTCAGCGGCCTTCTCCAAGGTCTTGCGATCGCGTGCGGTCAGGCCGGTGTCCGGGGTTTCGGCCCAACGGGCCAGCAACTCGGCACCGGAATTGAGTGCGTTGTCCACGTCGTCCATCACACGCACCTTGATGCGGGCGTCGTGCAGCCAGGAGACGTACGCGTCTTCCCAACCTTCGATGGTCACGGTCCATTCGCCGAGCTGACGCTTGACGGCCGCGTAGCCATCCTCCCAAGGCTTCAGATCGCTGTGCTCGCCGCACTTGACCATCACGGTCCAACGATCGAGGCCGGGATTTACGCAGGTCATGGCCCGGCGCATGGTTTCCTTGCCGCGCGGGTTGCGCACGATGGCGGTGGCACCCACCTTGGTACGGCCTTCGATGAACACCTGGGCGGTCATCTCAAACGGTTCGCCGAGTTCCACACGGGCGGGGAAGATGCCGCGCTCCTCGGCGGGAGTGATGTCCATGACATTGATGCGGCCGAACTGGCCGGGCTCGTTTGCTTCGATGGACGGTGCGGGGGCTTCGACAGCCAGGCCTTTCAGCGCTGCTGCGGCGCGTGCCGTTTCGGCGCTGACTCTCTTGCGCTTGGTTGCGGGGCTCTTTCGGGCAGAAGTCGCCTTTGACTTCGTTTTCGTGGTGCTGTTATCGGTATTACTAGTGCGCGTGGTCGCGCGATGTTGTACTGCTGCCATAAGGCCCTATTCTAAGGGCTTTTGAACATATGTTGCGCATTGTGGATAACTATCAGGTAAACGTTCGGTCAACCGCATGAGGTGGATAACTCGGCGGAAGAGTTATCCACAACTCGCCGGCAAACGGCAAGCTCGGACCACATAGGTCGAAAAACCGGCTGTAGCGAATGAAAATCTGCCATGATCGTGGCCTACCCGCACACAGTGCAGTATGCGGGGAAACGTACCAGGAAAGGACGAATGATGATAACGACATGGCGGCAACGGGGCATGGCCATCGTAGCGATGCTGACCGGTCTGATAATAATGGTGGGAGTGGTGTTCGGCTCGGCGAATACGGCGTATGCCGCGACGTTGACGCCCGCCGACGAAAGATATCACGTGGCGTTTCCATACAACGATATGGAATATTACGTCGGTGTCGCGGGGCTGGACGCTTCGGGCAACAAGTACTACTGCATCGAAGCGGGGAAACTGAGCGACTATGTGATAGGCCCCACCACGGTGCTTGCCTCCGATGAGAACGCCCGGCGTATGGCATGGATCCTTGACCGGTACCGCGACACGGATGCCGCCACCCATGCGGCGATCGGCATCATCGTGCAGGATCACTTCGGGCGCGATCGGGACGAGTGGGCGAGACAGATGGCGGTCATTCAAGGCCGGTACCCCGAGATCGTGGCGAAGGCGGCCCGGATATGGGATCAATCGGCCGGCAAGACGCCTGCGGGCACGACGGTGGAACGCACCGATGCCGAGGCTTTGCGCAGCGGTTCCATCTCGGTGAAAGTGGTGAACCGCGCCGGTGACGCGATCGCGGGAGTGCCGTTCACCGTCACCTTGCAGGGGGCGGCGCGGTTCGTCCAAGGCGGCAACACGTTCTCGGGGGTGTCGACGAGCGCCGGGTCCTCGATCGCGTGGGAGGCGACCGGCGCCGGCGAGGTGACGGCGAACACCACATACGAGTATGGGCGGATGCACGTCATGGACAGCACTCAGGACATGCTGGCCTTTGACTCGATGGCTTCCACTGGCGGCGCGTCGACGACATTTCGGGTGCGTAAGGATTTTGTTCCGGCGGTATCCACCAAGGTCTCCGAGAAGGTGCTTGATGTGGCTTCTCCGGTGTTCGATGACGTGACCAGTGGCGTGGCGGATGCGGACAGTTATTGGGTGCCCGATTTGGAATTGCAGGCCCGCGGATACTATTTCGATGGTCTTGATACGGGCGATGTGGGCAATGTCATTACGCCGAATGCACAAGAGAGCGCCGATGCTTTTCTTGCGCGATTGGCGACTTTGGGTTATGAGCCGGTGGCCTATGGCAAGGCCTCTTTCACCGGGGTGGGGCAGCAGGCACGTGTGCAGGCCATGACCAAGCCGGATGACGGTGCCGCTTACCGGACCAAGCAGAATAGCGGTTTTGGCACATGGGTATGGGTGTTTCGGCGGTCCGAGCAGAGCAAACAGGCGCAGGAATACCTTATAGGCGACTGGATAAGTCCGTTTATGGAGGCTACGGAAAGCAATACAAGTCGCAGGAAGCTAGAAGTCATGTCGACGGTCACTGAGCATTCGGCGGATATCGGTGCCGAGCTCAGCGACACCATTACCGTATCGGGATTCCCTGCGGATCATGGCCAGTATGCCGGCAACGAAGAGTATGAGTTCGCGGCGGATCGGCCGTATGCGACGGTGAGCGTATGGTGGTCCGGCGATCCCGACAACCCCTCCAACGATGAGGCGTACAAGCCATCCGGGGGAGAGGTTCCCACGGAAGACGACAACCACCGGTTGCTGGCCACCTGGGAGATTCCCGCGATGAACGGCACGTTCAAAATCGGCGCCGGGGCGTTGGACGCGCATGGCGCTCCTATGTATCTGACCGCCGAACGGCCTGGGTGGTACGTGTTCGTCTGGCGGTTCGAGGGGGATGACCGTGTTTCCCCGGCGTCCAGCCGGTATGACGATGCCTGGGAGCGTGTGCGGGTGTTGCCCCCATGCGAGTCGGAGAAACCGTGCGAACCGGAGAAACCCGAGACGCCGCCGGCGCCGGCGGAGGCAACCACGCCCAACCCTCGCCCGTCACTGCCCGTCACGGGTGGCGATGTGTCGCTTGCCTCGGTTCTGGCCGTGTCAGCTCTGGCGATAGGCGCCATACTGTCCATCGTCGTTCGGTGGCGTCGTCGCTATGACCGATTCAAGCACTGGACGATGCGCTGGCCGATACGTTGACCCGCTGCGGCATGATGCCGATGATGTCGGCTGGATGGTGAACCACACTCCGCTTCTGAGCAGAAGAACGGGAGCTGGGCACGAAGTCGATCGTAACATACGACTTGTGCCCGGCTTCCGCTTCGTTGAGAAACTTCACGCCTGTCGCCTCCCGTGGATTAGACAACTGAAGATCCGCGATGAAAATGACGAGACGTTTATGATCGCCGACTTCCCTGGGCACCGTAGCTGCCTGATCGCCTTTCATCCATATCGCCACGGTAAACGGAAAGGCCGCTGATTTCGGTACCGAAATCAGCGGCCATATAACCACGTTCGTAGCGGGGCATGGATTTGAACCATGGACCTCTGGGTTATGAGCCCACGTTTTCTCATGTTGTTCTGAATTGGTATTGTCTAGTATACATTGAGACAATGGCTTAAAATGCGGCGTGTTGAGTGATTTAAGTTGGTTCTGATTGGTGGGTTTGTCCAACTTTTGTCCAGAAAATCTTTGTCCAGATTTGTCCAAATCTGATAAGATGAAGGCATCTACGAAGGAGGTGCCGAGATGGCGAAGCGGGAAACGTCGGGGCAGATCACCGAGCTGGAGCGCGGCCGCAGGTACTCTATCCGCGTGCGTCTTGCGCCGGATGAAAACCACAAGTCGTGGCATTGGTCGAAGTCGCGCAAGGTTAACGGCAACAAGGCCGAGGCGACGGCTGCCTTGGTGGCGTACAAGCAGGAACTCGAAGATGAGCGTTCCGGTAAGAATGTGACCGTGGGGGAGTATGCAGAAGCGTTCCAAGCAAACCGCAAGGCGCTGGGTAAGGTGTCGAACCTTACAATTGAACGCGACCGGCATGAAATTGACCGTATCGTGAAATTCCTCGGAGAAACGCGAGTGGTTGACCTCGACTCAAAGAAGATTGAGAATGCTTATCTGCGTATGGCCGAGCAGGATGGGGCGTCTCCTGATGCTATTCACAAGGTGCATATGAAATTATCTCAAATCATGCGTAAAGCGTTCTTGGACGAGTTGATAGACCGCAACCCGTGCGATGCCGTGGAAGGCATCAAGCGCCCGAAGGTGAGTCAGCAGAAGCGTAAGGAGACGCGAATCACCAAGGAGCAGGCTTTGGCGTTCGTTCATAAGATCAAGCAGGAGCCGCAAGATGGCCGGATCGTGGCGGTTTGGTTGGGCATTGCCACTGGTCTGCGCCGAGGTGAGGCATTGGCATTGGTCTGGGACGATGTTGATTTCGACGGTGCGCGTCTGCGCATCCGCAAGCAGTATGGCAAGGAGAAGGTGCTCAAAGACCCCAAGACAGCCAAATCGCGCCGCACAATCTCCATTGACAGGCAAACCATCGAGTTCTTGAAGCAGTGGAAGCTGAAGCAACGAGCTATGTTCGAGGCTGCCGGAATCGGCCAACAATCTAGTTCCCCGGTATGCAGTAATGAGCTGTGCGATTTCCTAGACCCCGATAACTTCAGCCGGTGGCGTAGGAAGTTTTACGTGAAGGAAGGACTTGCGCACTACTCCAACGAAACCAAGTACATCGACAAACGAGGCCTCGAACGAGTGAAGCGATCCGGTTATGTTGGCCCCAATTTCCATGCTCTCCGGCGCGCTCAGGCCACACTGCTAGTCGCAGGTGGCGTAGACCCAAAGACTGTGCAAGCACGACTGGGGCATGAAAGCCTGAATACGACGCTGAACATCTATGCCGAGGAAGTCGGGGAGAATGACCGTAAAGCTGCGGATTTCATGGGGAGCCTTCTCGAGAACGAGTGAAGACGGCTGGCAGAATCGGCCTTAGCGCGTTTTGCTGCTTGTCTTGTTCGGTACGATAGGGGACATGAACACAGACGGAAGATTGAACGCAATAGAGCTCTTCGCCGGAGGCGGTGGGCTGATGCTCGGGACTGCTTTGGCGGGGTTTGAGCATGTCGCCGCTATCGAGTGGGAACATAACTGTTGCCAGACGCTACGTCTGAATCAGGCGGCGGGGTATCCCTTGATTGGGGATACGACCATTATTGAGTCCGACGTGAGAAAGGTAGATTGGTCTCTTGCGCCGGATGATCTTGACTTACTGGCCGGTGGCCCACCATGTCAGCCGTTCTCTTTGGGCGGTCTTGCAAGAGCTGCCCTTGACCCAAGAGATATGTTCCCTGCCTATACAGAAGTCTTGTCACGTCTCAAACCGCGTGCGTTCATTGTCGAGAATGTCAAGGGACTAACCCGTGAATCTTTCCGAGACTATTACGATTACATTCTCATGCGGTTGCAACACCCGCTTGTTAAAGCTAAGGAAGATGAGACATGGCGTGAGCACGCGGAGCGACTAAGCAGAGAACATACTGCCGGGATTCATGACGAACTACGTTATGAAGTGGTTCCAACCATTGTGGATGCCGCAGACTACGGCGTGGCTCAGCGACGACATCGAGTAATTATGGTTGGGTTTCGCTCAGATGTTGAAGCGCAATGGTCTTTTCCTCGGCCGACTCATTCGCAAGCTGCATTGTTTGAGGCGCAAGAAGACGGGCGTTATTGGGCTTGGCACAATATGAAAACCGGAGCGGGAATTAAGGGGAAAGCCGGCGATTCTTCACTGAGACCATGGCGTACAGTTCGTGATGCTCTTTGGGGGCTTCCTGACCCGCATGAAAAGAAAGCGTCTGCGAAGTTCCTGAACCATGTATTGCGTACTGGGGCAAAGATGTATGCCGGTCATACAGGATCGCCCTTGGATGAGCCGTCTAAGGCAATCAAAGCCGGCGTGCATGGTGTTCCAGGGGGAGAGAACATGATGAGGTTCTCGAATGGACATGTTCGCTACTACACAGCCCGAGAAGCGGCACGAATTCAAGGTTTCCCGGATGGGTATGAGTTTTCGGGAGCTTGGAGCGAAGCACTTCGACAGATTGGGAACGCCGTACCTGTCGAACTTGCCCGTGTCGTTGCTTCAAGTGTTGCGGTCGCTTTGCATGAGGATACGGCACGTAAGGAGATGAACGAAGAACTTTCGTTGCTGTCGGAGGTGGAGCATGAAGCAGCCTGAGTTCTTCAACCCGTTAAGCTATACGGCTCTCTCGGATTCGTTGGCCCGTGCCATTATGTCATCGGAACTATACCCGATGACGACCGTTCGAGATGAATCTTTCGATGGCTACGGTATCTATGCGCTGTTCTATGACGGACCGTTCCATGCCTATCACAGATTGGCGGAGCAAAACCGAACTCAGCCGGGAACTTGGCCCATCTATATCGGCGTGGCGGCGCCAAAAGCCCTAAAAGGGACTCAATGGAGGCCGGAAGACGTGGATAAGAACCAACCTGAAAAGGGGCTGTCCAACCGTGTCCGGCACCATGCGAAGTCTATTGAAGCGGTTACCAATCTCAATATCAATGACTTCGCATGCAAGTTGCTTACGCTTTCATTCGTATGGGCTCCAGTCGCCGAATCCGCAATGATTGCAGCCTATGAGCCTGTATGGAATGCACATGTCACCGGTTTCGGCAACCATGCCCAAGGCAAGGGACGAAGTACAGGTATGCAGACTTTGTGGGACACTCTGCACCCCGGTCGATCGATGAATGGAACCCCCAACATCAGAACTGCACAGGAAATTGCCGATGAAGCCGAACAGGCGCTTGAGGAAACGTGGCAAAGGAAATTCCGGCAGTGACACATTATAAAGTCCCGTCGGTCTGTCCGACGGGACTTATGTAATCATTTACGCCTGCGCTTAGGCCATTTGATTGGGATGCCGTCGTTTTCGACAATGAAGGTGCTCAGAGCCGTGACGGTGATGTAATCTTTGCTACCAACTCGAATGGAGGGCAGGGCGTCCATCATCAGACGTGCTTTGGAGCGACCGACGCCGAACAGGGCTTGAAGGTCGGACACGTCCAAAAACTGAGGACGGTCGGCGATATTGTCCTCTGTGTGTCTCTCAATCATGGTCAGGCTCCTTCTTGGGCTTATCGCTGCTTGCGTGCCAGTATGACCAGATCACTTCGCGACAGAACACCGTTTGCCGGGTGGCATAGTCCAGCAAGTCGGGGTGCTCCTGTTCGCAGAGCTTGAGCAGGTCGTAATAGCCTCGAATGTCGTTTTCGGCGACGAGGTTCACAATGGACATGGCCTCCTGCTTGTCGTCGTCGGGGATAGCTATCTTCTGCCAGTCGGCACCGTTGAAAGCCAGTACATCATCGGGGGAATACTGCGCTTTCTCGGGGTTGTCGAGATGAATGAGATAGCGGGCCATGCCGCGTGGGCTTTCCAGACGGATGATCGTCTTGGGGCCGTTGAACTGCTCGAAGAACCGCTGTGCGTTCCGGTGTGTGGTGGTGTTCATCCACATCGCGACCACGTGGCGGTGCGGCTTCTTCAGTTCACCGGTCTTGACGTCAGCGATGTCCTGATCGTGCAGAGGGGACACGAGGATTTGCAGGCCGGACAGTTGCATAAGCTCCTGCCAGTTATCCGGGGCACTGTCGCCGGGGTAGATCAGGCCGGCCCAGTACCGACCCTTCTCATTCGGGTCGTTCTTCTTATCGCTCATCATTCGTCCCTCATCTCACATCTCAACAGGGGGGCGTCGTAGTAGCCCCCTGTGTCCAGAGAACGACGGCGTGGCCGGCACCGGGCTATCGCTACCGCTACGCCCGTCACCGTCCCCGCCTACTCGATGAAGAGCATGAATCTCCTCATCCGTGACGAACGGCACATGTAGATACCGGACTTGGTTTGTCTCGGCATCCCACAGATAACCGTCTCCTGGGCGATTGAACGGGATTTGCCATGGACGGGCACCGCGTCGTACCGCGTCTTCGCCCATCGCCATCACGGCCTCGCTCTTGGAGTTCAGACGCAGTGCCAGTGTGGTGAGCAGCAGACTCCGATACGGCAAGCTAGTGCTTACGCGTGGATTCTGTGTGGCGACGACCACGGTACAGTTCAACGCGCGAGAGCGTGAGAGTGCCGATCGTATCAGTTCCACGCAGGCATCCGACTTCTTCTTGTTTGCCCCGGAACGAATCATGTCGGCGGCCTCATCGATGACGAGTAGGCGATGAACTGCTTGGGCATCGTCTAGGGAGCGCATCTTACCGCGCCATTGTTCTGCTCGGGCGTCCACGCCGGCGTTGAAATCGGAGAGCAGAGCCTCAGCTTCGTCAAGGTCATACGCCTTACGGTCCAGCGCTTGTGCGTAGTTCTCAGCTTCCATGCCGGCCTTGAGATCGATGAACCAAACTTCGCCACCGACGGCGACTTCCTGCGAAATCAGGTTTGCCAGCACGCTGCCCTTGCCGCTGTTACTTTCGCCGATGATGGCCAGATGCGCCGTGCGGGGCACGGAGACGTCAATCTTAGGGTTTACAATCTCCGAACCCAACACATAACGGCTACCTGACCCGATGTGTTTACGACGAGGCCAGATCACCGCAAAGCCTCCAGCCTTGCAAACGTAACCCTATATCGAGCAGGAATCCACAGCTTCTGAGGGATGATGGTCACCTCGACCGGTTGAAAACCGGTGCCAAGGCGTACAGCGATTGTGGTAGCCCATTCATTGATGGTGTCATCCGTCGCAAGCACGGCGGGAATGATGAACACGAATCGTGTCGGATGGAACCGACGGTGCATCGTGACTTGTTTTGCTTGTTCGGCGGTCAAGGCCAGAGGCTTGGCGGCTACCGCATCAACCTTTCTGGCGTTGTGAGAGAACGCCATCAAGGCTGTAATGCCGGTGCTAACGAGTGCCGCCAATATGAGAATGGCTGCCGGGTTCTGTTGCACGTAATCGAGTATCGTCATGAATGTATCCATGATGATTCCTTTCCGCTGGAGTCTAGTGAATACGGCCGGGGGTGCCGCTAACACCCCCGGCACTTAGTAGTCTCAGCTCTCAGTATCCGAGAGCCTGTTTGATTGCCGCCATTTCAAGCGGGCGGGGGAAGATACGGCCCACGGGTGTGTCGCCGAGCTTGACCTCGATGCACTCGTAGGGGCGACCTTCCTTGCTGACTGCGCGCAGGACATCCGCGTGCAGAATGGGTGTGATTTCGTCGTCCACCTTGATCACCTCCTTTCGTTCTGCTTCGGTGTGATTCCATGCAACCGCACGAACAGTCATGCGGTTCCAATGATGGTGTAGTATTTACACTTCAATAGTGTGTTTTCCTTGGTAATAAGCCGTTTGGGAGGATTTTGGAGAAAATGAAGATTGACAGCAAGCTCTTGATACAAGCGCTAAAAAAAGCCGGAGAAGATCGGGGTATGACGCAAGAGGAGCTGGGTAAGCAGCTAGGTTTCAGTAAGGACCGCGCGAAGAACATATTCACCGGCCGCACCAAACTCAGCGGTGATGATGTGCTGAGAATCCTAAGTGACCCACAGTACTCGTTGCCGAAGCTGAAAAAGTACATGCCGTATTGGCGTTTGCGCAGCAACCTTGCTGATGTTGAGCGGGAGTCTCGCATTATGGATGCGTTTAATGAGAATGCGCTGACGTATCCGGAGAGAATTCAATCGTCTCCAATGCAAACGAATATTCGTAAACCGCTAAGTGAAATGGCTAGGGATGTAATGAGTGGTAAGCGTTGGTGGGTATTGCGCACGGGGTGGATTTGTTCAGCGGAGATCCAGAGGGAGGTGGTGGCGTTTAAGCCGATAGCTCCGGATTTCCTTACTGCGGCGAAAGCAATGAAGCGTATGGGTTGGATTGATTACAACAAGGATATGCATACAGCCTGTGCCTATTGGGGGAAAATAAATGGAGGCAAGACAGAGCCTGAATCAAATGTCTATTGTGAGGAGACGTTAAGAAACTACATTATGAATCCGAATAATGGTTTTGATTTGGATTCGCGATTCCGGCAAGTGATTACTGGTAAAAGTATCGGAGCTATAGAAATTGATAAAACAAAAGAACTGTTAAAATTCATTAACATCGTCTCGGATGTAGCCGCAAATTGGTCGAATTATTCTCTATCTACTCAGACCGATGTATATGGTTTTTCTCCTGCTGATTTATACCGGGATAAGTTCGATTATCTTGAGCTAGCTGTTCTTGGGATGTGTGCGGCTCACTATGACCTTGTGGAGTCCGATATCGAAATCGACGAATCGGTTGAACGCCGGTATCTTCAGATTATGTCCGAGGATGGCAAGCGCTATCGATACTCTGCGCTGATTGACCCAATCCTTGCTGTGAACGATCGAGCAGGACATCTGGCGAAGCCCACAGTTGATGACTGGAGGCGGTACAACGCGCTTCGGAGAAGCCGTTGATGTGGATGATTCGAATTGGCCGGTGTTGATTGTGCTTGGCGGATTTGTCCAGATTTTGTCCAGAAACGGCAACGGTGCCGAACTGACGACGAAAACAAAAGGCTAGGAACCTTACGATTCCTAGCCTTTGCTAGTAGCGGGGCATGGATTTGAACCTTGGACCTCTGGGGACACCAGAGGTCCAAGGTTCAAATCCATGGGGCTTCTGAGCTTATCCAAGCTCAGTTTAGCCGCGTGAAGATCAGGATGCCCATGATGGATCATGAGAAACAAGATCAGCGCACCGGTCCCATGGCGCAGAAGCATCGAAGGGTGGACTGACACCCTTAGGGCGGCCGGCCTATCAGCACAGACAATCAAAAGCCGTCGATACAAGATGGTGCATCTCGCGGCGCTGCTCATGCCGTCAGGTCCAAAAGACGTGACCACGGAGCAGATCGTGCAGGTCTTTGCACGGCAGCAATGGAAACCGGAAACGCGCAAGGCGTACCGGAACACCATTTCGTCGTTCTTTCGATGGCTGCACAAAAGCGGCCGGCGAGCCGATGACCCGAGTCTGGACGTGCCGCGGGTGAAGAAGCCGCACGCGCATCCCAGACCATGCCCGGACCGGTACATCACGGCCGCGATGGAGCAGGCCACGCCGTCGGAAAAACTCATGGTCCGGCTCGGAGCCGAGTGCGGGCTGCGGCGCGGGGAGATCGCCCGCGTCCATAGCGATGACGTCGTGGCCGACAGCGCCGGCCATTCGCTGATCGTGCGCGGCAAAGGCGACAAACAGCGCATCGTGCCGTTGCCGGACGACCTGGCGAACACCGTCATGGAGACGCAAGGGTATCTGTTCCCCGGCCGCTTCGGCGGACATGTGGAAGAGTCCTATATCGGTGACCACATCAGCCGCCTGCTGCCGGACGGATACGCGGCCCACACGCTGCGCCACCGTTTCGCCACGACGGCCTACGCCGCGACTCATGACCTGTTCGTGGTCGCCGAACTGCTCGGCCATGAATCGGTGGAGACCACGGAGCATTACGTGGCCATGCCGGACGGCCGTCTGAGAGAGGCCACGGCGGCCGTTCGGCTTATCTAGGCCGCGTGGCGGGCTGACAATCTGGCTTTCTTGACTCGCGCGCGTTTCGTCACGTCGTTGTCCTTCCAGTAGCACCAGATGGCGCTGCCGGCTGTCCATGCGAGGCTTACGAGCTGCGTGATGGTCGTGTCATCGATGTTGAGCACCGGATGGCCGAACATCGTCAATGCCTGGTTGACAAGCGCAAGGAGCAGCACGAGGAATCTGGATATTGTGCCGCCGTCGATTCTCGGCGTCGTGGTCTCGGCGTCGTCATCGGTGGCGGCCTGTATCTGCGCGGAGACCGGCATCACGGTTACTTCCGTTGTGCTGGTCGCTGGTAGTCGGTTTTCCGTCGTGTCGGTCATTTCGTGGTTCCTTCCAGCTTGCTGATTTTTTCGGACAATTCGCTGATCTGCTGCTGCTGCGTCTCGATGGTCTTGGTGAGATGCTTCAGCATTCCGGGGATCTCGAAGCAGATTGTGTTGTAGATGTTGCCGCCCGGTGCCGATCCCTTGTAGCTGTATTGCATGATGCTGTCTCTGATGCGTTTTGGCAGTTCGTAGTTGAGCAGGTTGTACATGTTGCCGCCCGGTGTGGCGTTCTTTCCGTTGGGCTTGTAGGCCCAGTTCCATACTTCGTCTCCTGCGTTGAACATGGTTCCTCCTTCGAGTATCTGATTTGCTTTGTCGATGATCTGCTTGTATGGCAGGCCGTTTGGCGCGAGGTCGGGGCATGAGAGGTGGTCTGTGCCTGGGATCTCCCGGTGTAGCCATACGTTGCCTTTCAGCCCGTCGTGCCACAGTTTCGTCCACCCGTACCTGCGCGCGATGTCGGCGCAGAGGCGCGCGCTTGCGTCGATGCACTCCTGGGTGCAGACCGCACCGTTGGCCATTCCTCCCTCATGCTCGATGCTGATGGTCGAATTGTTCGATGACCAGTTCGCGTCGGAATAGCTGCCGTCGAGTTCCGACACGTATTGGTGGATCTCTCCGGTCGCGCCGATGCCGTAGTGGGCCGAGGCACGGCTCGACTGGCTGGCGAACGTGGCATCTGTGCCGGCGAGGTATCCAACCATGATGTGCAAAGTGATGTGCGTGACGCCGTAGCCGTTGCGGCCCACGTAGTGGTTCGGGCTTCCTTTCCAGATGATGTCGCTCATGTTGGCTCCCTTTTAGTCGTTGAAAAGGTCTTCAGGTGGTTCCGGCGGTGGTGGCGGGGCGCGACGGTAGATGTGGTCGATGAGTTGCCGGTTCCATTGCCAGAGGCGTTGGTTGTCGGCCTGCATCTTCTGTGCGAGCCTGTAGGCTTCCATCTTGTTCTTCGCGGCGGCCGAGAGGGTGGAGACCAGTGCGCCGACGACCGCGCCGATAGCGCCGACGATGGCGATAATGAGATCCGTCATGCGGCCGGCCACATCATGGTTGCATAACGATTGTCGGAGATTTGCCCGCCGCCGCGACGCGAGTAGACGATGACCCCGGTGGGTTTGACGATGAATACACCGATTGAATTGTTGTTGGAGCACATCGGTGCGAAATTCAGTTCGCGCGGCGGCCGGGCTTCCTCGGGGAGCGTGCCGGGCATTTGGCTTTCGCTCCATCCTTTGTTGCCACTGTCTGAGAGATTAACCGTGACGTAAACGAATCCATGTTTTATCATGTATTCGCATTTCCAGCCTGATTTGTTAACAAGCGTTGTTTGGGCTTTGTCATCGGAGGTGTACCAGTGTGCGTGATGCCAGCTGGTCCCGTCCCAAATGTACGGGCCGGTGTTGTCGCCGTCCGAGGTGACGAAGCCGGTCTGGCCGACCGTGGCCGTCTGTGCCTTCAGCGATTCGAGCGTGGTGGCGATCACAGGTGTCGCGCCGGCTGGGGTGGAGCGTCTGTCGACGGTGTCCAGCGCGGTCTCGAAGGTGTCGGCCATGGCCTTGAACGAGTCCGGCGCGGATGACACGAGGTCGGAGCCTTCCGGATACGAGAGGCCGTAGATTGGTGTTGTTGCTGTCATTGTGTTCCTTCCTTTTCGGCGGTGGGCGAAGAAGTGTCGATGATCTGGATCATCGAGAGGTCGCAGATGTGCAGGTCGAGCTGCTGCCAGCTGAGGGTGGGCAGGTCGGCCCATGTGATCCGTTCCGTCAGCAGCGGCCGGAGCGCGGCCAGCGTCGCTTCCTGGGTGAGTGTCGGTTTGCCGTTGCGCCACCGGTATGAGAGCGTCCCGCCGATGGTCGTGATGGGGCCGGTGAAGGACGGTCGGCCATCTGAGCCGGTCAGGGCCGACGCCTTGGCCTTGACGATGATGAACGGGCCGGATGGGCTTGCCTTGTACAGCCATGGCCGTCGTGCCGGGTCGATTCGCGTGCTGTTGAACGTCACTGTCTCCGGTACCATGCGCAGGTCGTGCGATTCGAGCCATTGCGCGATGTTGACGCGGTCCGTGTCGCTGACGGTCGAGGTGCCGCCGCTGTTCCATACGCCGCCCGAGTCGTCCACGGCGAGCATGTCGGAATCGACGGTGAGGCTCTTCTGCATGGCGGTCAATTGTGGTGGCAGACGGTCCTGGTCTCCCATCGTGATCTCCACGTCGTCGAAAGAGAGCTTGCCGTTGTCCGATTTGACGCGTTTCGCGTTGATGACGACCTGTGTCAAAGGTTCGGTGATGCTCAGATCCGTCGATGCCTCGATGTCGGCCGCCGAGAGCGCGTATCGTGTCTCTCCGTCGGTGAGGACGGTGAGTCGGCCATCGGTTGACAGATGCACGGCGATCGGGTCGGCGAGGAACAGCGGCCTGAGGGTGGATACCGAGCCGTCGTAGACTTCGTGCCATTGCGGGAGTCGTGGCCCGACGGTGAGCCGGTGCAGCAGGTCGAGCTGCGATGGATGGTCGGATGACGTGTATGGCGCGACGCTTGACGGCAGGGCGAGCCCGTCCAGTTGGGCTTCCGGCGCTCCCTGCGCCGAGGCCCTGCGGTTCATCTCCGCGAGGCGTGCGGATGGCGTGCCTATCCAGTGCGCGCCGTTCCATTTCGCGGCCGTGTCTGTCGGTCCTTGTGATTGCAGACGTTTCCATACGGCCATCCTCGATGTGGCGGAGAGTTTGAGCAGCCACCCGCCGTCGCTGGCCGGTTCGATGCTGCCGCCGGTGGACACGCTGCCGGCGAACATTGTTTCGGATGGCGAGTCTGGCGAGTCTGGCGAGTCTGGCGAGTCTGGCGAATACGTCTTGTGGAGCGAGTCGATGGGGATGCGCAGATCGCGCCAGCCGCCCATCGCTGGCGTCAGGTCCATCCATCGAGGCTGGTTGGAGAATTGGACGACCACTTTCATTCCGGCCAACGTCAATGCCTGGCCTGCGAGCCGTCCGGTGCGGTCGCGGAGGGTGAACGACATCACGGCAGGTTCGGGCTGTTCGTCGATGCCGTCGCTTCCCCAGCCGATGGTGAACGAGTCGAGGGCCGCGATGTCCTTGGCTGAGTCGTTGACGGGTGTCCAGCCGTTGCCTGTGTCGATGAACATGAAGCACTGCTGCATATCTCATGACCTCCTTGCGTCGTAGTCGGCCAGGAGCCGTTTGATGGCCTTGGCGGTGCCGTCCTTGTCGATGACCTCGCCGTTGATCTCCACGTTCCAGTTGTTCGTGACGGCGGGCCGGTCGCCGGTCGTGGCGGCCGCGACGTTGAGCGGCATGGTGGCGAGACGGCGGTTGGCGCGGCTGATAGCGGTTTCAACACTGCTGTCAAACCCGTTGTTGAGGCCCTGTGCGAAACCGGTCATGATGGCCTGGCCGGCGGGGATGAGCAACCTCCGGTCGTAGCTGATCGGGCCCTTGTGGGCCTTGATCCAGTCGCCGATGCCGCTGATCCAGCCGGTCACGTTGCTCCACATCGATTTGAGGCCGTTGAGGAATCCGCTGATGATGCTCGCGCCGGCGTTGTAGAGCAGTGTGCCGGCTCCGGAGAAGAAGCCGCCGATTGCGCCCGGGATGCCACGGAACCATGAGACGACGCCGTTCCACGCGTTCCTGGCACCGTTCGCGGCCGAGTTGAAGATGTTGACGATGGTGGAGCCGAGACCGGAGAAGAAGCCGATGATGCCCTGCACGCAGCCGGACAGGAAACTTGTGAAGCTCGACCAGACGGCCTTGCCGGTGTTGGTGCAGGTGAAGAAGTAGGTGAGTCCGGCCACGAGCGCGGCGATGAGCGTGATGACCAGCATGATCGGGTTCGCGGCCATGACCGCGTTGAGCAGTGCCTGAGCGACGGCGGCCAGCTGCATGGCGGTGGTGACGGCAGTGACGGCCGCCACGGCGCCGCCGACGGCGGCCACGAGTGGTGTCACGAGATCCGTGTTTCGACTGATCCAGTTGCCGGCGGTCTTCAGCCAGCCGCCGACCGTCTGCGCGGCCGTGGCGACGGTGTTGAGCACGTTGCCGAACGAGGTTCCGGCCGGCTGTCCTCCGGTCATCGCGTTCACGACGGCCATGATGCCGTTCCACAATGATTGCAGTCCGCCGCCGACCGACTGCGCGGCCGTCTGCAAGGCGGTGAACGCTCCGGTGTCCTTGACCTGTGTGAAGAACGTCTGCAATCCCTGCGTGCCGTTCTGCGCGAGGTTTGTGACTGCCGTTGCGGCCGCGTTGATGCCGCCGGTGACGGCCGGTTTGAAGAGGTTGAAGGCGTCGGTCAGGCCGCCGGTGACGGCTGCTTCGAGGTTTCCCATGGCTCCCTCGATGGTGCTGGTCGATGTCGCGGCCTGTTTCGCCACGTCGGTCATGCCGAGGTCCAGCAGCGCCTGGTTGAACTCGTCGGCCGTGATCTCGCCCTTGGCCATGGCGTCGCGGAAGTTGCCCGTGTACGCGCCGTTCTTCAGCAGCGCCTCCTGGAGTTTGCCGGACGCGCCAGGGATGGCGTCGGCAAGCTGGTTCCAGTTCTCGGTGGTCAATTTTCCCGCGCCGGCGGTCTGGGTGAGGACCATGGCCACGCTTTTGAAACTGTCGGCGTTGCCTCCGGCCACCGCGTTGAGGTTTCCGGCCGCCTCGGTCAGTTCCATGTAGTTGCCGATGCCGTTTGCCGCGAGCTGCGCGGTGGTGTTCTGGATGTCATCGAGGCCGTACACGGTGGCGTCGGCGTATTTGCGGGTTTCCTTCGTGGCTGCCTGCACGGCTTTGGTGTCGATGCCGGCGAAGCTCATGGTGTTCATGAACTTGTCGGTGCTGTCCGACATGTTCACCACGTCGCCGGCGAAGCCCTTCACCGTGTCCCACAGCGCGGTCACGCCCTTGACGGCCAATCCGCCGATGGCGCTGCCGAAAGCGGCCGCCTTCGTGGTGGTCTTCTCGAAAGCCTTGACGGCATCATCGGCGTTGCCGGTGATGCGCACGCTCATGATCGCGCTGTGCGCCATGGTTCACTCCTTCGGTGTTTCTTCCGCTTCCTTGAGCAGTTCGGCCAGTCCGGTGCCCCAATCCAATTCGTCGGCCTCGTTCCTCCACTGCCATGGCGTGCCGCCGAAACGGCTTGCCAAGAGGAACGAGAGACGGCCGAGCGAGTCTTGGGGCCACGTGGCTAGTCCGTAGGGTTTCCCTCTTCCGGTTCCTCCTTCGGTGCCGCAAGGTCGAAGGACGCCACGGTGTCCAGCCAATGCTCGAAATCAGGCATGGTGCGGCCGGCCATGCGCAGGGCCGCGTAGGCCGCGTACGCGCCGGAACGGACGGGGGACTGGGTGATTGGCCCCCAGCCGGCCTCGATGGCGTGCGCCTCGGCCTTGCATGTCGCGCGCATCGTGATCGGCACGAGTTCGCTGGTACCGTCCGTGTAGGTGATTCTTGTGGTTGCCATTATTTTCCTTTCACTTGTTTCAGTGTCTTGCCGACGAAGTCCTTGTAGACCTTTTGCCATTGGCTCTCGGTGGAGGCGACGCCGTTGTTGACGAAGAGCCGTGGCCGGATGTGCCGTTTCGGCCAGCCGTAATTGATTGGGCCCGCGTATGGCACGGCCTTGCGGCCGGCGCGGATGACGCCGGCGCGTTTCGTCGCTCCGACACGCAGGCTGCCGGCCAGCCGGCCGGTTTTGCCTCGTGGGGCGAGGTTGCGGACGGCGGGCAGTGCGATCTGCGCGGCCTCGCGGTTCACTTCCTTCAGGTCGTCCATGTCCGCGCCGGCCTTGCGCATCGTCTGCACGAAGCGTCTCTGGCCGACGACCATCAATGCCTTGCCGGCCATCACTTGCCCTCGTATGCGGCGTGGGCGACGTTCGTGACGGCGAAACTCAGATCGTTCGTGTTCTGCGACTTGACGTCGCCACCGATGGCGATTGGCGCGATGGTGGCGCTGAAGGTCCACTGGATCTTGCCGTTCTCGTTCGGAACGAACTGGGCCGGCAGCGTCTCGCCCTTGTGGTCGAAGAGCCAGACGGCCAGACCGTCCTCGCTGAAGTCGTCGCCGACGGTGCCCTCGAACGTCCACGTGGTCGTGGTGTTCGTTTCCTCGGAACCGTCCAGGAACGTCGTCGGGTCGTCGCTGCTGTTCGACGGGTTCAATTGCGCCTTGGTCAGGTCGGCGCTGAAGTCCCTGCCGTTTGCGGTGTCGGTGATTTTGAAGATGCCTGGTCCGAGCGTGCGGATCTTTCCAGCCATGATTGTTTTCCTTTCCTTGTCTTATTCGGTTTCCAGAGCGTTCAACGTGACCTGGTAGGCGGCGAGCGTGCCGGCCCCTGCGAGGTTCCATGTCGCAGGCGTGGCCTTATGGAGGTTCAGGCCACGTTCGGCGAGCCGGTCGAGCGCTGTGAGGATGTCATCGACTGCGGATGGCTGCGTGGCCGGCGTGCCGGCGATGACGTCCAACGTCCAGACCGGTTCCGGCGGGCCCCATGACGGCCATTCCACGGCCGGCGGTTCGATGAACACGGCCACCTTGCCGGCGGCCGGGCGCACCAGCTGGGCGTCGATGCTGATACTGCTCACGAGCCCGTCGAGCATGTCGGTGAGCGTGTTCATCAGCGCGGCGCGTTGTTCCTGGATGTTCATGCGATCACCAGCCCGCCGGTGTTCACGCCCGCCGCCTTGAGTTTCGGCCAGACCGAGCGGAGCGGGTCGGTGGAGATCCTGAACGGTTCCACAGTCGAATCGCCCACGTCCATGACGCCCAGCCGGGCGTCGCGGCTGTTGTACAGATCCGCCGCGCACGACACAATGCAATCGGCCAGCACTTCGTCCTTGATGGATGCCGCGCCCACGGCGCTTGCCACATACGCCTTGGCGGCGGCCAGCTTCGCGGTTAGTCGTTCATCGTCACCGCTTGGCATGCCCACTTCGTCGCGAAGCTGGGCCAACAACTGTTCGTCGTTCATGCGGCACATCATGCGGCAGCGAACTTGACAGGCAACAAGCCGTCGGTGAAGGTCGCGGCCACGGCCATGTACCCGTACACCGAATAGTTGTCCACGATGTTCACTGGGTCGGTGTTGGAAAGCTGGGTGGGGCCGCCGCTCTCCCACACGGTGACGGCGGTCGGGTCGATGAACGCGGCGGTGCCGGTCGGGGCCTTCGGCAGCAAGTACACCGGCACGCGCATGAGGTCGCCCACCACGCCGGTGACGTCGAAAGCGCCGATGGTATCCGACCCCTTGCCGGAAATGTCCATGAACCGGTTGCCCGAGTCCTTGAGCTTGATAAGGGCCAGCGCCACGTCCTTGGAAACGCCCAGACGGGTCATGGCCGCGTTCCTATCGTCCATCACCTCGGCGGCGTCAAGGATAAGGCCGGCCCACTGGTCTGTCGTCATGTCGTTCAAAGCGGCCGGAGCCGTGATGTTGTTCGGGTTGTCGGTCGCGTCGCGCTGGGACTTGATGAGGTCGTACAGGTAGGTGCGCACGGCGTTTTCGGTGGACTTCGCGTAGGCGTTGTTCAGGGCCTTCAGCGCCGTGTTGAGCATGGGGGTGGTGCTGCGCTCGATGGTCTGGCGCGAAAGCGTGGTGTAGCCGCCATAAGTGTTGATGTCGGCGGTCTTGGTGCCGAACTTCACCTTGCCGAAGGTCAGGGCCGCGCCCTCGGCGGTCTGCTTGTCCACGGCCGTGGTGTCCTCGGAGACCACGTTGTATTCCATGCTCATACCGGTGGCCGGCAGCGTGTCGCGGGTGAGGATGTTCGTCACCTTGCGGCGCTGTTCGATCAGGCGTAAGTCATCGGCAATCCATGCCACGGTGTTGCCGGTGTCGCCGGTAACGATGGCGTCGCGGGTCTGGCGCATAAGGTCGATGGCGGCCGCGTGGTCGGCATTGCGTTCGTCGCTCAGCGCCTTGAGATAGTCGCCGGCGGTGCGGAACTCGCCGCCCAGCTCGGCCGGCGGGGTGGTCTGGATGCCGGCGGCCACGGTGGCCTTGATGCCGCGCAGTTCCTCACTGAACGCCTCCAAGCGTTCGTTCATGGCGTTATCGCGCTGTTCGTTGTTGGTGTTGTCGCCCATAACGGGTGCCTCCATTCCTTCGTCGTTGTTGTTGGTTGTGATGGTCTGGGAACGCTGGCCGGTGATTTCGGCGGCCGGATACGCGGGGATGCCGGTAACGGCCACCTCGAACAGGTCGATTGCCCTACGGTGGACTTCGGTAACGCCGTCGTCCGAGTCGATAACCCTGTTTTCCACCGGCCTGAAGCCGATGCTGAAGCCGTCGTAGACGCCTTCACGCACCAGTTCGGCGGCCTCGCGCCCGCTTTCGGTGTCGGCCAGCTTCGCCACGACGTGCAAGCCGTCCGCTTCGCGGCGCATGTCGGTCAGCTTGCCGATAAGGTCGCCATGCTCGCGGCTCACTTTCACGGTCTTGCGGGTGCCGAAGTCGCAATCGGGGTCTATCACCTCGGCGTAATCACTAAACAGCGCATATCGCTGATTGAAGGGCACGGCCACGCCCTCCAAGGTCATGCCGTCGCCGGTGTCGCCGGTGTCACGCAAGCGTAGGCCGGTGACGTTGAGCGTGCGCGCCTCCATAAGCCTTTCGTCGTGCTCATTGCTCATTGGTGGTTCCTCCGATCTGTTGAATCTGGGCCGCCTGTTCGGGCGTCAACGGCGGCAAGCCCTCGCGGTCGCGCACGTCGTCCACGGTGAGCCACCCGGAGCCGATGGCGGTCTTGTAGGCGTTGTAACGGTCGGCCATATCGGCGCGGCGCGAACTATCCCAGTCGAAGCGCACAACGCGGCCACGCGGTAGCAAAGAACTTAGAAGTTCCTCGATCTCGCCCGTGTAGGCGGCCAGCGTGTAGTCCGCAAACTCAATCCACGATTGCTCGATGTTGGAATAGGTGAGGTTGCTGCCGTCCACGGCGGCAAGCATGATGCTGGCCGGGATGCCCAACAGGCGGGCGATCTGGGTGGTGTCGAACTTCTGTGTTTCCAAAAACTGAAGGTCGGCCGGCTTCATGTCCAAGGGCACATAGGTTAGGTTGCTGCCAACCACCTTGATGTCTCCGGCCTTGCCGGCCTTGCCCCAATCGTCCTTCGCCTGTTTCGCGCTGTCGGGCGTGATCTTCTGGTCGCTCTTCAGATAGCCCTTAACGTTGCTGCTATCGGTGTAGAACCGGGCCTTGTAGTCGCGGGCCATCTTCGCGCCCTCCACCTCTTCGCGCGCCGCCGAAATGGGGCCAAGGCCACGCAACCGGCCGGGAACGTTCAGGAACTTCAGGTGTGTGATTTCATCCGGCGTGTACTCGCGGCCAAGATACGAATAGCGAAGCACCGGCGCGGCGGGGTCGCGGCCATCGTCGCGCACGGTCACCAGAGACGGCGGCAAGACTTGGCACGACACCACTTCGCCGTCATAGCGCAGTTTGCGAACGAACGCGTTGCCGTCCAAGCACAGCGACGCCACGATGTCGCTTATGAAGTCGCGGCGGCTTCGGTTGGCGTCCGGGCGGTCGATGATGGACGTAAGCGTGTTGAGTTTCACGCCGCCGCGCATTTCGTGCAACGGCAAGCCGGCGATTGCGGTCTGGAGCACCTGGACGCCACGGAACACGGTGGACAGTTGCAGCGGGTCATACGCGGCCGTGCGGCTTGGCGGCATTATCTCGGCCGGCATGTCGTCCACGGCGGCCACGCCGCGCGTGATGATCTTGCCGGCGAAGCGTAGCCGCTGAAAAAAACCGAAGTCGTTCATGCGACACATCATGCGCGCTCACGCATGGCCGTGGCGAGTGGCGCGCGCCATTGCCCGCCACAGTCCGCCACAGCCGTACATGGTCAGAATATTTGCAACGGCCCTTCGGGTTCGGGCCGGTGGGATACGCCCCACGCGGCAAGCATGGCGCTTTCGAGCGGTGATGTCTTGCCGGTGCTGCCGCGCCGTGATATGCGCCAAGCGTCGCCGCTCCATGCGCGCGCGCTGTTCGCCGCGCTGGCGTCCAGCTCGGTGTCGGCCGCGTGCCGCACGGTGCCGTTCTCAAGGCCGCTCACGAACGCCTGGCCCACGCTGAGAAAATCGCCGGCTTGCATGTCCACGAAACGCACAACCGGGTCGCCGTTGATGTCGGCCAACGCCTTCAGCCGGTCGCACAAGTCGCCGTTCGGTCCGCGCGAGTCCATGCACAGGGGCGCGTCGTAGGTGGCGCACAGCCTGGTTATCTCATTGGGTGCCGCGCCGGTGCCGTCCAGCACCTTGAGCAACTGCACGTTAACGGTGCCGTCGTGTTCCAATATTCCGGCGCTAATCGCCGTGTGGGTGGCGTCAACGTCCACGGCGGCACCGAACACCACAGGCCGGCCGGCCAAGTCGCCGGGCGCTATCGGCCAGCATGTGGTGGCGTTCCACAGGTCGGCCGATATGATGCGCTCGGCTATGCCCACGTCGCGCCGGTTGGCGAAGGCTCGCGCCCAACCGGCCTTGTTGTCCCCGAACTGCTGGCGGAAGTCGGCCAACTGGCGCAAGTCCCACAACAGGCCGGCGGCCGGGTGCCATCGTGCCACGGCCTTGAGGTCTTCGGGGTCTTCATCATCGGGCAAGCCGAAGTCGAACCACGCCGTGCGTTCGGGCACGTCGCCGGCGCGCAAGCCGTCCAACAGAGTGTTGAAGAACGTCGAAGCGGCCGTGCCTTCGGTCGATGTAATCCACATCTGTGGTTGCACGCCGGTGAAGCGCAAGCGGGTGTTCATGGTCGGCCCCAAGCCGTCCAAGATCATATAGCCGGCCTCTTCGGTCAGGCTAAAAGCCTCGTCCAGGGTGAATTTGTCCATCTGCACGCCGTGGCCGGCCACCTTCGTGACGGCCAAAGGGCGTATGAAGCTGCCGTTGGCGAACCGCTGTTCCATGCCGCCGTTGCTCAGTCGTGGCTTCAGGGCCAGCGGTGCCAGCCGGCTGTCCCTCAGTTGCTTCACGTATTCCTTGAAATGCTGTTCGGCGTCCTTGCCGGTCTGGGCAAGGTAATAGATCTTCCTATCGCGTCCAAGCTGGGCGTTGCGCGTGTCCTCGGTGTCTATCAACGTGCTTTTGCCGCACTGGCGGGGCGTGGTAAGCACGATGGTGTCATACCGGTACGTGCCTGTGGCGTCGTCCAGTTCGCCGGCCACGTCCGCGACGTACCGTTGCCAAGGCAACAACGGTTTGCCCAACAGTTCGGCAGTGCGCGCCACCACGTTGCCGTCTGTGCGGCGCGATGGGTCGCGGCGCGTTCCGGCTCGCATAAGCGGCGGTTCCCTGGTCATGCCTTCGCCTCGGCCAAGTAGGCGGCCACGTCTTCGTCCACCTTCGGTTCCGGCGGGTACATGTCCTGAAGGCGCTGCACGTTGTCCAGGTACGTGTTCATGTTGCGGCTGATCTCCTTGCCGGCGTTGCGCTGTGTGTCGATGTTCTGGGCCAAGGACAACAGGCTGGCGCATAGCGTGGTGGCGAACGGGTCAAGGTCGCCGCCCGAACGCTCGGTAAGGCTCTCGATCAGCCGACGGGTGGCCTTTTCCTGTTGCCCGACGTGCCGGCCGGCGGTATCGTCGAAAATGTCGAACGTGTTTTGGCTCATTTATCCGTATCCTTTCTTTTCCTTGATGTTCCAACGTTTTCGTGCCGTTTTTCTCCTGTGTTGGGGGGAGAAAAAACTGGGCGCGGGGTCTTTCCCGGCGCCGTGAGTTTAAAAAATCACCATTCCGGGCGCGATGAAGGCACCGAAGATGGCATGGAGCGCAAGCCAAGGGCCGCGAGTCGCTGGCGGCGGGCCGCTTGCCTCGCGTCTATCGTCTCTTGTGACAGGTGGAGGGCGTACCACTGGCGCACCAGCTGCCGGTGCATGTCGTTACGTGCCCGTGCCATGCTCTCGGCATAGCCGGGGTCTAGCACTCGGATGTCGTAGTCCAGCGCTATCCACTCGGCCAGCATCTGCGGGTGCTTGCGGCTGGCTGGTATGGTGCGCACCAGCCACACGTCCAACGGCGCGCGGCTCTTGGCGAACTGGCGGTAGGCGGCAGACCAGGCCATGGCCACGGCCCGCCGCTGCTCCATGTCCGCTTCGTCCACGCGCATGGCGACGGCCAGCGAAGCCCACGACACAACCGGGTCGCTTGGCTTCGCGTGCTGTGCTATGTAGTCCACGGCCTCCCGGTCGCATGAGCCGGGCGGGCATACGATCATGTGCAAGCGGCAGCCATAGCCATACAGCACGCGGTCTTGCCGTGAAGCGTTGCAATGCTTGCACGCGCGGCGTAGGTTCGGCACGGTGTCCTTGCCGCCATGCGCATGGGGCACTATGTGATCGTCTTCGGTGCCAACCTTCGTGCAGCCGGGCAGTTCCAACCAACAGTCGTTGCCCCACGCCGCTATCTCGGCCGAACGGATTGACGGGGCGACTACTTGTCTACGCGGCACTCTGGGCCGCCTTGCGTTTGCGCTGCGCTACGAACATGTCCAAGTCCGACAACTCGTACAGCACGGGGCAGTTGGGCACGTCCGTGGGCCGGTAGAACACCGGGCCGTAATGTTCGCCGCGCCACTTGCGCAACAGGCTTTCGCTCACGCCCAGATATAGGGCCGCCTGTTTGGCCGTGAGCTTCGCGCGCGGGTTCACAGCAAACCAACCCAAGCCTTGAGCGATGTCAACAACTCGGCACGGTCGAACACCTGCACACTTCCGCGCCTCTCGGTCTTGCCCAAGATACCGTCGCTGATAAGCTGCTGCATCACATGGTCGCCGCTAGGGTCGGCCGTCGGCGCGATCTTGTTCAGTCGAAGCATACTGATGGCAAGGGAACGCGCAATGGTGTCCGCTCCAACAGTGTCATGCTCCAATTGCCTGATATTCCATCGAATGGCGTTCTTGATGTCCCTCGTGCGCTGGGCCTTGTTCTTCGGCACCGTCCTCTTGGCACGTCGGCGTGTTGGCTTGTAATCAACCGAATAACCCATGTCTCGAACCTCGTTTCATATTGTGGATAAGAACTGTGGATAAGTGGATAAGAATTGTGGATGATATGCCCTTCGGGTGGTGGGGCGTTAGAGCGGGGAACCCAGCCAGGAAAACACAAGATTGCTCAAGTGTTTTCCGGGTTAGGGTTCGCCATGCAAGGTTGCTTCGTAACGGAGCCGCGCCGTCGCATAGGTCAGCGGCCGAAGCCGCGCGCAAGGTCTCGCCGCACAGCCCGGCACGTATGCCGGCGATGGTCCCCAGTTGCGCCCGAACAAGACGCCGTGAAGCGATCTGTATACACCCGCATAGCTCCCCGCTGGGGCCGTGGTAACCGCCCGGCATTCCGGGCGTGTTTGTAACGCGCTGGGCAAGGCGCGGCCGGGTGCTTTATCACGCCTCACCAGCAACCGACCTTCGGCTGGGTCAAGGGCTATGAAGTTATCGGATGCCGTCAGTCGTCGTCGGTGAGGAACTCGCCAAACCGGACGACGGCGAGGGTAATCCCGAGCATGAGGAACACGAACGGGCTTACCAGCAGCAGTATGACGGTCTTGATGAAACGTTTCACGGTCAATCCTCCTCGTTGAAGCAGCGGTTGATCTGCCTTTCCAAGTCCTCAAGCTCGACGCCGTTGAACGGGACGCGCACCGTCATGCCGTCCTCCTCAACGATCAGCTCGAAGAAGCAATGCCGCTTGCCATCCACCCGCTTGACTGTGACGCTCATTCCTGGGCTCCTTCCCATTCACGACGGGCACGCCTCGCGTGCGTCATCGCCTTGTTGATCGCGCCCTTCATCGCCTGAAGGTCGCCCATGTCCAAGCCATCGAACCCGAACGTGCTTCCGGCCACCTTGATACGGCACTTGAAGCCGTAGGGCTTGCCGCCGGTGCATTCCGACGGGTCGATGTCCAGCACCTGGAAGTAATTGCTGGTGCATTCCGGATTGAAAACACTCATTTCACTGCTCCTTGATTCATGGATTTAGGCTCCTTCCTCCGCAGCGATAGGCTTGTAATCGCACAAACCAAACCTTTCAAACAACGGAGGAAGGAAGAACAATGAGTGACGAAAACACGTTCGATTTCGCCCTTTACCTGGGAACGACCACGCCGCTTACCATCACTGGTGCGACGGCCTCCACGGTCAGTGGACTCTCCGAACGTCTGAAGTCTGGTGACAGCTTCATCCAGACCGTCAGGTTTCCCGACATGAGCATCCATGCCATCACCATCAACCCCAAGGCCGTTCCGTGGTGGCAGATCGATGCCGGTGACGTCGTGCTTCCCATGCAGATCTTCTAACGCCGCTGGATCGTCGAGCGTGGCCATGACACCACGCTTGACAATCGCGGCCTGCTCTGGCGTCAGCGCCTGATTATGGATGTACACGGCGCGCGCATTAAGGACGATGCAGTCCTCGCCAGCCATCTTCACGGATTCAGCCGAGACCACGACAATGGAGCCGGCAGCATCATGGAGCAGCATCACTTCACCCCCAATGGCTCGCGGCCAAGCACGAGATCAGTGGAAACGTCAAAAAAGTCGGCTATGCGCGACACATCACGCAACGTGAAATTTGAGCGGCCATGGAATTTGTCGCTGATGGCCTGCTCGGAGACGCCTAGCTCATGCGCCAGATCGCGCTGTGTGACGTGATTGTCTCTCATGAGTTTTCTTATCTGACTAATCATTTAAAAACTTTCAGACTAAAGATTTGATGAAGTTCTAGACCAAAGATTAACCATATGACGTAGCCAACACGCCGAGTACTACGCTAAAACCGTAGTAAAATGAATTTCATGACAATGCTAGATATTCAGCCGAGCGCTACATTGCGCAGGCAGGACGTTGTTGCGATGAATGCGAACATGATCTTGTCCAACAGCGGTTTAATGAAGAAGGACCTTGCTAAGGCAATGGGACTCTCGCCGCAATCGATGGCGTCGAGGCTTCAGAGCAAGGCCGATTGGACCATTGACGAAACTTGCGCGGCGGCCGATTTCTTCGGCGTCCCGTTGATGGCTTTGCTGGATGAGAACTTAACGCCAGCAAAAGCCATGGAATATATAAAAAACCGCCGTTCCGATAATGGGAACGGCGGTCAAGTGGTAGCGGGGCATGGATTTGAACCATGGACCTCTGGGTTATGAGCCCAGCGAGCTACCGAGCTGCTCCACCCCGCGTCGGCTTGTCTCTCAGACAGCTCTACCTACAATAGGTGCAGATTCCAGAAAGTCAACATCGGCGTGTCGCGTCATCTTCCCGCGGTTTTAAAACGTGAATCGGCTCACGCGGCGAGGGATTTGGGGCGGAGTCGGAGTTGGGGTGATAACGCGCCATAAATGGCCGTTATAGGAATGCCCTGAACCGTTATCCCAAATATTGACATAATAGGAACATGCCTATCAAGATCCCCAGTGGCCTGCCGGCCAGAGATATCCTCGATTCGGAGCGCATCTTCGCTCTGGAGAAGCCCGAGGCGGAGCGTCAGCGCGTCCGCCCGCTCAAACTGGTGATCCTGAACTTGATGCCTAAGAAAATCGAGACTGAAACGCAGCTGCTGCGTCTGATTTCCAAGTCGCCGCTGCAGGTCGAAATCGACTTCATGAAGACCTCCACGCATGAGGCCACGCACGTTTCCGCCGATCATCTCGTCAAGTTCTACGAAAACCTCGATGCGTTCAAAGACAACTATTACGACGGTTTTGTGGTCACCGGCGCGCCTGTAGAGCATATGCCGTTCGAAGATGTGGACTACTGGGACGAGTTCAAGACGATTCTCGACTGGGCCTCCACCCATGTGTTCTCCACCATGTACCTGTGCTGGGGTGCGATGGGCGCACTGTACTACCGCTACGGCATCCACAAGGTGGATTACCCCGAGAAGATTTTCGGCGTATTCCCGCAGTACCTGCAGGATGAATACTGCTTCCTGACCAATGGCTTCGACGAGATTGATCTGCAGCCGCACTCCCGCCTCGCCGGCGTGAACGAAAACGAGGTACGTGCCAACCATGACCTTCAGATCTTGACTTGGGGGCCGCAGTCCGGCCCGGGCCTGATCGCCACGCGTGACTTCTCCGAAGTGTTCGCGCTCGGCCATTGGGAGTACGGCAAGTACACGCTCGCCGAAGAATACGAGCGCGATATGGCCAAGGGCATGACCAACGTGCCCTTCCCGAAGAACTACTTCCCGCATGACGATCCGAAGCTGGAACCGTTGTTCGCCTGGCGCGCCCACGCCAATCTGCTGTGGCGCAACTGGCTCAACTGGGTGTACCAGACCACGCCGTATGACCTGACCGAGGTGCCGCAGCTCAGGGCTGAGAAGAAGCTCGGTACTGATCGTTCGATTCGGCATGAGCCGGGCGGGCCGCGCCAGGATGATTTCAAGCCGTTTGTGCATGACGGGTATGGGGTGATTCAGGGCTGAGCCTACGATCTCCCCTCAGTCGCCTACGACGACAGCTCCCCTCGACGGGGAGCTCCTTTGCTTCTCCTTCACGGCTCGGCCCATCAGAGGGAGCTACTGTTGGAGGTTGCGTTCGTAGCGTGGACGGTTGTTCGTCCACGATGTGGACGGCTTGATGAACGTAATGCCACACATCCGCGTAATGCGACCAATAGTGCACAACGTTCGCGAAACGCCCGGGAAAACCTTGCAGCAGTAGGGATTTCAGGAGACTCGCCGGTATAATATTGACATTGTCTAGACGCAGGCAAATAATCACTCTTCAGTCATTCGGAGCCGAATGCCCAGCGCAGACTCCGTGTCCATGCCCGGCAGACTCCACACCGAGGAGACAAAAAAAGACGAAAGTAACGAGCACGTCACATTTGCCTGCCCGGTGGGTTTAAACTGACACCTGACATTGAAGAAGCAGGAGGCGTGATATGGTCGGTTCGCTCAGCGCAGGATTGCTGTTGGCTGACGAGGCAGGCGCTCATCTGCCCTCGGTTGATGACTTCCTTCCCCCGGAGATTCTGTTCCAGGGAACTCCGTTTGCCATCAACCGCATTATTTTGATTCGTATCGTGGCAACCATCGTGCTGTTGGTGGTGCTCGGCGTGACCGCAAAGCGCGCCAAGCTCATCCCCGGCCGTTGGCAGGGCGTAGTCGAGTACGGTCTCGACTTCGTGCGCGACAAGGTCGTGTATGACGTGATGGGTGAGGCCCGTGGCAAGCGCTACGTGCCGATGATCACCACCCTGTTCTTCACGATCTTCATTTTCAACCTGTGCGGCATCATTCCAGGTATGAACATGGCGGCCAACGCCACGGTGGTCATGCCGCTCGTGTTCGCTGTCTGGACACTGATCCAGTACTGGATCGCCGCCATCCGCTCGCAGGGCCTCGGCCACTATCTGCGCCACGAGCTGTTCACCCCCGGTGTGCCGTGGCCGGTCTATTTCCTGCTGGCTCCGATCAACCTGCTTGAGCTGTTGATCATCCGCCCGGCCTCCCTGACCATCCGTCTGTTCGCCAACATGGTTTCCGGCCACCTTATGGTCGCCACCTGCCTGGCGTTCGCACAGTTCTGGATGGTTGACGCGGTCAACAAGCTGCAGGGCATCCCGGTGGGTGCGCTGTGGTTCGCCGGTGGTTTCGCCATGACCTGCTTCGAGGCGTTCGTCGCCTTCCTGCAAGCCTACGTCTTCGCGATTCTTTCCACCGTGTACATCAACCTGAGCTTCCCGGAAGAGTGACGGGCGACTAACCCGCCGCTTCCGGTCCCCGGTCTGGGAAAATCGCAGACCGACCAAACCCCAAGATTTATAACGTCGCCAAGTACGTTAGAAAGGAAACACAATGGATATCATCACCCTCGCAGAGGTCGCCGGCAACCTGTCCGTCATCGGTTACGGTATCGGTACTCTTGGCCCTGGCATTGGTCTGGGCATCCTCTTCGGCAAGGCCATGGAATCCACCGCTCGTCAGCCTGAGATGTCCGGCAAGATCCAGACCATCATGTTCATCGGCCTGGCTCTGGTCGAGGTGCTGGCACTGATCGGCTTCGTCGCCGCCCTGATCATCTGATCTGCGCAGATCAACAGACGAAAACCGATTATGTCCATCACTGAAAGGAGGGCTTGATGACACAAGCAGCAAGCGGGATTGACCTGTTCATTCCTGAGGTTTATGACATCGTATGGTCGCTGATCATTCTTGTCATCGTTGCGGTGTTCTTCTACAAGTTCTTCATGCCGAAGTTCAATGCGATCTTCGACGAGCGCGCCGCCAAGATTCAGGGCAACATCGCCAAGGCGGAGCAGGCTAGGAAGGACGCCGACGAGGCCAAGGCCAAGTATGAGGCCCAGCTGAGCACCGCCCGTGTGGACGCCGCCAAGATTCGCGACGACGCCCGTGCGGAAGCGTCCCACATCATCGCCGACGCTCGTTCCCGCGCCGAGTCCGATGCGGCCCAGATCACCGCATCCGCACAGCGCTCGATCGAATCCCAGCACCAGCAGGCCATCGTCTCGCTCAAGGGCGAGGTCGGCGCACTTGCCACCGCCCTGGCCGGCAAGATCCTCGGTGCCAAGCTGGAAGACAACGACGTGCAGTCCTCGATGATCGATTCGATGATCGACGACCTGGGCGCCAAGAAGTGACCGTGACCATCCGTAACCAGAAAGGGAGGTGACCATGCGAGGAGAGGCATCACGTATTGCAGACCGCGAGTCGCGTGATTCGCTGGCCCCGAAACTGCGCGACACCCGTGAGGACGCGTGGCGGATCGGCAACGAACTGTTCACGATCACCAAGGTGCTCGATGACAGCATTCAGCTGGAGCGCGCACTGACCGACCCGTCCCGCCCGGTTGCCGACAAGGTGGCCGTCCTGAAGGAACTGCTCGGTGACAACGCGCATCCGATGACCATGGAGATCATGACTGACTTGGTCTCCCGCCGTTGGAGCCGTGCGCGCGACATCGCCAACGCAGTGGAAGACTTCGGCGTGGACGCCATGATGTACTACGCGGACGCCACTGACGCCACGCTGCAGGTATCCATCGAGCTGTCCGAGCTGCATTCCGCACTGCTGAACCTGCCGGTCGTACGCGCCAAGCTGTACGACTACCAGGCCACCAGCGAGGCCCGTGTGAAGCTGTTCCGCGAGGTGTTCTCTGGCAAGACCCTGAACAAGGTCACCATGAGGCTCGCCGAACACGCCACTTGCAACCTGCGCCGCCGCCGCTACTTGGAGACCATCCAGTGGCTGATCAACAAGTTCTCCCGCCACATGGGCGAGTCGATGGTCACCGTGACCACCGCCACCCCGCTGAAGAAGGAGCAGATCAAGCGACTGGTCGAGGTCTACTCCGCCAAGGTGGGCCGTCAGGTGCACATCAACTCGGTGGTCGACCCGACCGTGCTGGGTGGCATGCGCATCCAGGTGGGCGACGAAGTCACGGACAACACCGTGGTCGCACAGCTGCAGAACCTGCATCGCAAGGTGCAGACGGAGGCGACTCCGGCCTGACCGGCCGAGCCAATCCGTCCAACACCACACACAAGCAAAGACTTGACTGAACAATAACCAATAGAAGGAGTGATCATGGCAGAACTGACCATCGATCCCGCCTCGATTCGCAAGGCCCTCGACGACTTCGTGTCGTCGTACAAGCCGAGCGACACCCCCACCCAGGAAGTGGGCTATGTCGCCACGGCCGGTGACGGCATTGCACACGTGACGGGATTGCCTGGTTGCATGGCCAATGAGCTGCTGACGTTCGAAGACGGCACGCTCGGCCTGGCGTTCAACCTTGACGCCCGTGAGATCGGCGTGGTGATCCTCGGCGATTTCGCTGGAATTGAGGAAGGCCAGGAAGTGCGACGCACCGGCGAAGTGCTTTCCGTGCCCGTCGGCGACGGCTATCTCGGCCGCGTCGTGGACCCGCTGGGCAAGCCGCTCGACGGCCTCGGCGAGATCCAGGGCATTGAGGGTCGTCGTATCCTCGAAGCCCAGGCCCCCGACGTGATGCACCGCCACCCGGTCGACGAGCCGCTGTCCACCGGCCTCAAGGCCATCGACGCGATGACCCCGATCGGCCGCGGCCAGCGCCAGCTCATCATCGGCGACCGCCAGACCGGTAAGACCGCCATCGCGATCGATACCATCATCAACCAGAAGGCCAACTGGGAATCCGGCGACCCGAAGAAGCAGGTCCGCTGCATCTACGTGGCCATCGGCCAGAAGGGCTCCACCATCGCCTCGGTGAAGCAGAGCCTGGAAGACGCCGGCGCCATGGAGTACACCACCATCGTGGCCTCCCCGGCAGCCGATTCCGCTGGCTTCAAGTACATCGCCCCGTACACCGGCTCGGCCATCGGCCAGCACTGGATGTACAACGGCAAGCATGTGCTCATCGTCTTCGATGACTTGTCCAAGCAGGCAGAGGCCTATCGTTCGATTTCCCTGCTGCTGCGCCGCCCGCCGGGGCGTGAAGCCTACCCGGGTGATGTGTTCTACCTGCACTCCCGCCTGCTCGAACGTTGCGCCAAGGTCTCCGATGACCTGGGCGGCGGTTCGATGACGGGTCTGCCGATCGTCGAGACCAAGGCGAACGATGTGTCCGCCTACATCCCGACCAACGTGATCTCCATCACTGACGGCCAGATCTTCCTGCAGTCCGATCTGTTCAACGCCAACCAGCGCCCCGCCGTGGACGTCGGTATCTCCGTCTCTCGAGTCGGTGGCGCCGCACAGACCAAGGCTCTGAAGAAGGTCTCCGGTACGCTGAAGATCTCCCTGGCACAGTACCGTTCGCTGGAATCCTTCGCCATGTTCGCCTCCGATCTGGATGCGGCTTCCAAGGCCCAGTTGACCCGTGGTGCCCACCTGACCGAGCTGTTGAAGCAGCCGCAGTTCCACCCGTACTCGCCGGAACAGGAAGTCGTGTCCGTATGGACCGGCACCCACGGCAAGCTCGACGACCTCGACCTGAAGGACGTCCTTCCGTTCGAGCAGGGACTGCTGGACTACATCGACCACAACACCGATATCCTCAAGACCATTCGCGAGACCGAGGAATTCACCGCCGACACCGAGGCTGCCCTCGATAAGGCCGTGGACGAGTTCCGTTCGACGTTCGTCTCTTCCGCCGGCAAGCCGCTGGTCGAGAAGAAGCCGGACGTTGACAAGGCCGCGCCGGTCGATCAGGAAAAGATCGTGGCGGGAGAAAAGTAAGCCATGGGCTCGCAACTCGCATTGAAATCACGCATCCGCTCCACCGAGTCGTTGGCGAAGATCTTCAACGCTCAGGAGATGATCGCGTCTTCGCATATCGCCAAGGCCCGTGATGTGGCCCTGAACGCGAAGCCGTACACCGATGCGATTTTCGATGCCGTGCAAGCGTTGGTGGCCCACACCCATATCACGCATCCGATCGCGGTGAAGGACGAGAAGAACCCGCGCGTGGCTGTTCTCGCCCTCACCTCGGATCGTGGTATGGCCGGCCCGTACACCTCTTCGATTATCCGTGAAACGGAGTCGCTGCTGTCCCGCCTCGATGCGGCAGGCAAGCAGCCGGAGCTGTTCGTGTACGGGCGTCGCGGTTCGACGTACTACAAGTACCGTAATCGTGACATCGCGGCGACGTGGGAAGGCGACACCGACCAGCCCGGCGTGGAAATTGCTGAAACGATCTCCAACACCTTGATGGACGCCTACATGAAGCCGGCTGAGAAGGGTGGAGTTTCCGAACTCTACATCGTCTACACCGAGTTCATCAACATGGTGGTGCAGAAGGTGCGCGTGCTGCGCATGCTGCCGGTCGAAATCGTGAAAAACGAGACCAAGGTGCCCGATCCTGATGAAGAGGCACCGGCTACTGCGGATGTCGCTCCGCTGTACACTTTCGAGCCCAGCCTCGAAAAGGTACTGGATGCGATTCTGCCGAAGTACATTCAGTCCCGTATCCACGAGTGCCTGCTGACCGCGGCCGCGTCGGAAACCGCAAGCCGCCAGAACGCCATGCACACGGCAACCGACAACGCACGAAACCTGATCGACGACCTTACGCGCAAGCTCAACGCTTCCCGCCAGGCCTCGATCACCCAGGAACTTACCGAAATCATCGGCAGCGCTGACGCGCTGACCAAGAAGGAAGAGTAGGAACGCATATGGCTGACAACCAGACCACTGCGGCCGAGCCTACCAACGGTCGCGTCACCCGCGTCCAGGGCTCGGTTATCGACGTTGAATTCCCGGTGGGTCATCTGCCCGACATCTACAACGCCCTGAAAGTAACGATCGTCAACACCAGCGCCAAGGAAGAAGGCGAGGCGAAGGAGACCGAGATCACCCTCGAGGTCGAACAGCACCTCGGTGATTCCACGGTCCGTTGCGTCGCTCTGAAGCCCACCGACGGCCTGGTTCGTGGTGCCTCCGTCTCCGACACCGGCGCCCCGATCTCCGTGCCGGTCGGCGACGTGACCAAGGGCCACGTCTTCGACGTGTCCGGTAACATCCTCAACAAGAAGCCGGATGAGACCATCACCGTCTCCGAGCGTTGGCCTATCCACCGCAACCCGCCGGCCTTCGATCAGCTGGAGTCCAAGACCCAGATGTTCGAAACGGGCATCAAGGTCATCGATCTGCTGACCCCGTACGTGCAGGGCGGCAAGATCGGTCTGTTCGGTGGTGCAGGTGTGGGCAAGACCGTGCTGATTCAGGAAATGATTCAGCGCGTGGCCCAGAACCACGGTGGTGTGTCCGTGTTCGCTGGCGTCGGCGAGCGTACCCGTGAGGGTAACGATCTGATCGGCGAAATGGCCGAGGCCGGCGTGCTTGAGAAGACCGCACTGGTCTTCGGCCAGATGGATGAGCAGCCGGGTACCCGTCTGCGTGTCCCGCTGACCGCACTGACCATGGCAGAGTACTTCCGTGACGTGCAGAACCAGGACGTGCTGCTGTTCATCGACAACATCTTCCGCTTCACCCAGGCCGGTTCCGAGGTGTCCACCCTGCTGGGTCGTATGCCTTCCGCCGTGGGGTACCAGCCGAACCTGGCCGATGAGATGGGTTCCCTCCAGGAGCGCATCACCTCGACCCGTGGTCACTCGATCACCTCGTTGCAGGCCATTTACGTGCCGGCCGATGATTACACCGACCCGGCCCCGGCCACGACCTTCGCCCACTTGGATGCAACCACCGAGCTTTCTCGTGACATTGCCTCCAAGGGTATCTACCCGGCTGTGGACCCGCTGAGCTCCACCTCGCGAATCCTCGATCCGCGTTACGTGGGCCAGGCTCACTACGACTGCGCCAACCGCGTCAAGGCGATTCTGCAGCGTAACAAGGAGCTGCAGGACATCATCGCCCTGATCGGTATCGACGAGCTCGGCGAAGAGGACAAGACCACCGTGAACCGTGCTCGTAAGATCGAGCAGTTCCTCGGCCAGAACTTCTATGTGGCTGAGAAGTTCACCGGTCGCCCCGGCTCCTACGTGCCGGCCGACGAGACCATCGAAGCCTTCACCCGCATCTGCGACGGCGTGTACGACGACGTCCCGGAGCAGGCGTTCTCCGGCATCGGCGGCATCGACGACCTCGAAGAGAAGTGGCACAACATGCAGAAGGAACTGGGTGCGTGATGGCTGCGGAAAAAACCACGATGAAGGTCAACATCGTCGCCGCTGACCACCCTGTGTGGCACGGCGAGGCGACGAGCGTGACCATTCCCGCCTCTGAGGGCGGCATGGGCATCCTGCCCGACCATGAGCCTGTGCTCACGGTGATCAAGCAGGGTACGCTCACCGTGGTTGAGCCCGATGGCGATCGCCACATGTTCGAGGTGACCGACGGATTCATTTCCTTCGACTCGAACAAACTCACCGTGGCGGTCGAGCGCGGCCACGACGTCCAGTACTCCGGCACCGCCGAGTGACCTGAACCAACTCCTTAAGGGGCTCTCTGGTTTTCCAGAGAGCCCCTTTTGCTATGTATGCCATGTGTTGCGCTACAGTGGTGGCCTATGCGAGTTATTGTTGCCGACTGTTCGGCCGAGTATTCGGGCCGCCTCAACGCCTCACTGCCCCTGGCCAAGCGCGTATTGCTGATCAAGGCCGATTCCAGCCTGTTGATTTTCTCCGAATTGGGCTCCTACAAGCCGCTGAACTGGATGACCGCGCCCTGCACGATTCGTGAGATCGACCCAGCCGCCAAATCCGCGCAACATTCCCGGGAAAGTGTCGCTGGTGGGGCTGTGGATGGTGATTCTGCGACGCATTCCCCGGAAAGTGTCGCCGCTGGTGAGCCGGAAAAGGTGCTACGTGTCAGCGCCGACAAGGGTTCGGACATTCTTGAAGTGACGCTGCAGCATATCTATTCCGACCAAACCTATGATCTGGGCGAAGATCCGGGTCTCATCAAGGATGGCGTGGAAGACCATCTGCAGCGCTATCTGGCCGAGCAAATCGAGCGTATCGGCAAGGGAGCCAAGCTGGTGCGTCGCGAATACCCGACCGCCATTGGCCCAGTGGATATTATGGCCGTGAATGCCGAGGGCGAGCATGTGGCTGTGGAAATCAAACGTCACGGCGGCATTGATGGCGTCGAGCAGCTGACTCGCTACTGCGAACTGCTCAATCGAGATCCGCTGCTGGCCCCGGTGCACGGCATCTTCGCCGCACAAACCATCACGCCGCAAGCCCAGGTCTTGGCCAAAGACCGCGGCTTCACCTGCCTCATCCTCGATTACGACGATATGAAAGGCACCGAGGACGACAGTCTCAGGCTGTTCTAGATATAGCAGGGGCTCCCTCATCAGAGGGAGCCCCTGCTATATCTTTTAGTACGCGGCGAGAATATCGATTACGAAGACCAACGTGGAGTTGGCGGGAATCGGACCTTGCTCCTTATCTCCATAGGCCTGATCCGGCGGAATCACCAGCAGAACCTGAGAGCCGACGGTCTGGCCGACCAGACCCTTCTGCCAGCCCTCGATAACCTGATGCTGGCCGCTGGAATCGCTGAACAGATCGGCGTCGATTGTGGAATCGCGATCCCAGGACGAATCGAACTGCTTGCCATTCGTAAGCCAACCGGTGTACTTGACCACCACGGTGTTCTTGTCGGTCAGCTTGGCGCCGTTACCCTTGATCAGCGTCTGCGAGATCAGCGAATCAACCGAACCCTGACCGTTCATGTCGATGGACGGCTCGCCGTTTTTGGCTCGCGTCACCTTCGGCAGATTGGCCGGCACATCCTTGACTTCCTCGCCAGTGGCCTTCTCCAAGTCCTTGGACTTGGACACAAACGTCATCGCCAGAATGTAAGAGTACCCGGACGAATCCTGAGCGTTGACGCCAAAGCCAATCGTGGTGTTGATCTTGGCACCCTTGATCTGGTTGTAGTAGGTCGAGGAGAGGGTCTTGGAATCCACCTTCAGCGAGCAATCCGGCGTGTTCTTGGTCCAGGTGTCCATGAGCTCGGTTCCGTCTTTAACGTTGAGCGCGATGCCTTGGGCGCAGACGCGGTCGCCCTCCTCGATCACGTCGCCATCGCCCTTCTGCAGCACCACATAAGAGCCGTCGGACACGGTCATCGGCGTATTAAAGGAGATGGTCGGCTTCTCGCCGAGCTTGCCCTTGGCGGTCACGCCGGCAATTTGGCCCTTCTTGTCAGAAGAGTCGGAAGATGAAGAGGAATCGGAAGAAGAGGATTTCGAGTCCGAGCTCGAACTGGAGCAGGCAGCCAGCGACACGCACATCGCCAGCGAGCAGGCAAGGGCAACGGCCTTGCCGAGGGGAGATAACATAGACTTAACAGACTTACGCATGACACATCACCCTACTGGTAAACCTTGATTTTCTGCGCTCCTAGGTAATAAACAGGTGAAGATTGTAGAATGGTTGAGTTATGAGTGCTGAAGAACAGACTACAAGACCGGATAAGGGCGCCAAGCGTCCATCCCGTCATGCCAAAATCATGCGTGGAGTGGTGACGCCTATCTTCGGACTATTGGCCGTGGCGGCTGTGGTGTTGGGGTACATGAATGCCACGATGTGGAAGCCCTCCACTGAAATCACCGCTTCCGCAACCATGAGCGGCTCCCGGTATGTCGTCACTGATCCGAATGTGCTGACCTTGTTGGATCAGAATGCCACGATAACCGTGGACTCGGGATCCTCTCAGGACGAGGCGTGCGTGGCGTTGGGTTCGTCCAAGGATGTTGCCGGATGGGTCGCGTCCGAGAAGTCCTATACCCGCATCACCGGATTGGCATCATGGAGCGAGCTGAGCACCCAGAAGGGAAGCAGCACGAGTCAGGGAGCGCCTACCAGTGCCGATGACGCGGTGTCGTTCAAGGATTCCGATATGTGGACTGCCGTGAAATGCGGCACTGGGTCCGTTTCGCTGAAGAGCAAGAAGACCGGCGCCTCGACGGTAGCCATTGTGGATTTGGGCGAAAATGTCACCAACGCCAAGGTGCAGCTGCACTGGGTGCGCTCCGAAGTGCCGGACTTTGCGATGCCGTTCTATCTGTCCGGCGGATTGCTGGCCGTGCTGGCCGTACTGTGCGCCTCCGTGTTCGCCATGCCGCCGCATAAGCGCCGCAAGCGCATGGTGGAAGGCATGGCAAGCGCCGTAATCGAGGAAGAGGCACCCGCCAGCATCGCAGTGTCCGGGAAGCCGGATGGTGCAAGTCGACGTAATCGTCGCCGTCACGCCACACATCGGCGTTCGGGCCGTGCGTCCTCGCAATCCTCGCAATCTGAAGCCACCGAAACACCGGTTATCATCGACCCAAGTTCGCGTAACCTGGTCGCCGACCAGCAGACCGGTGCCGAAAGCGGCGCTGAGCCCGGCCTCAGCGCCGGCGATAACGAATCGACTTCGGTAATCACCCCTGACGAACTGCAGGCCTACTTCTCCCGCTTGGCCCAAGAGGTCAATACCGGAGACGACTCGGCCGATGACGGACAGGAGGAAAGCTGATGAACAAGCGATGGAACAAACTGTGTGTGTCCGCCCTCGCCTGCATGGCGTTGGTCGTGCCGTTGACCGCCTGTGAAGGCCAACTGCCGACGCCGGCTGCTGATACCTCCACCAAGGTTGCGCCGGATTTGACCGAGGCGCAGGAGAAGAAGATTCGTCTGAAGATTCTCAAGACGATCGATGAAGCCGATCAGGCCAAGAATCCCGATGGGTATGCGACCGTTATGGGCGGGCCCCAGCTGGACATTCGCATCAGCCAGACCACGATCAATCAGCGTGGCGGCGGTATGTCCGAATATGCGACCATTCCCAAGGACATCGCCCAGACGGTGATTCCTACGGACGACGGATGGCCTCGCTCGGTGTTCACCATCACGACCACCACCGAAGATCAGCAGTCCAAGCGTTTGCTGGTCTTCGATCAGGAATCCGCCCAGCAGAATTACAAGCTGATGGCTATGGCTCGACTGTTTGAGGGCGCCAAGCTGCCGAAGTTCGAGATTCCGACTATTGGCTCGCAGATGGGCACCGCAAAGGATGAGAAGCTGGTGGCCGCTCCCGCCGATGCCTTGGCCCAATACGCCGATGTGCTGCAGAACGGCTCCAAGAGCCAATACGCTTCCAAGTTCGCAGACGATTTGCTGCGCCAGGAACTGGCCAATACCACGGCCAAGGTGCAGGAAGGTATGCAACGCAACAACGGTACGCAGGAGCAAAAATTCACCGCTGTGCCTGAACAGATGTGGGTGATGCGTGCTGCAGACGGTGCCGGTGATCTGGTGGTTGGCCGTATTAACGGCGAATGGACTCGCAAGGCAGGGGATGGCCGCGAATCGCGGCCGGCTTCCGACGACGAGAAGGCGCTGTTCAATAGCGACAAGTACACCAGCACCATGAAGGTCACGTATGTGAACGTGGTGGCCTTGTACATTCCGTTGGCAAGCTCCGGTGAGCAAATCACCGCAGTGGGCGCCGACCGTCAGCCGGTAAAGGTCGAAGCGCTGTAATTGTTGCCGCCACCCACCGCGCGGTTAACGCCCCCACCACGATATGATTCATCCACCACGATGTCGGTAAGTTTTACCTTTCGCATAATGGTGCCGTTTTGAGTCACATCGTGGTGGGCGTTTTGCTACGTGGTGGGAATTTCACCGCGTAGTGGAAGAATCCCTACGTGGTGGGAATCGGCATTACAATCAATGTCAGCAAATGTGATTGTTGTTGTACGCGAATCGCGTGGAATCGGGAGGCATTATGGCAGAGCAGCAGTTCAATCCGGGAGTCTCATTGGCGGGCGCCGTCGATTTGGAGGCGCTGAAGCATCAGGTCAAGGCCAAGCCCGGCCAGGCGGGTGGCGCTCCTGCCGCTGGTGGGTACGTGATCGACACCACCGAAAACACCTTCCAGGCAATGGTGCAGACTTCTGCGACCTTCCCGATCCTGCTGCTCCTGTGGATACCGACCGATGACCGCCTGTTCCCGATGGCCCGTGCACTGGGCGACGCGGTGAACGCCCTGAACGGCCAGATTCAGCTCTCCCGTATCGATATCTCGTCCAATCCCTCGATTGCCCAAGCGTTGCAGGTGCAGGGCGCGCCCGCACTGTTCGCGTTGATTGCCGGCCGTCCGATGCCACTGTTGCAGGGCCTTCCGGGTGACGACGAGCTCAAGCAACTTACTGACGAGGTGATTCCGAAGATCATTCAGGCCGCCGCGCAGTCTGGTGTGAACGGTACCGCGCCGTACTCGGGTGATCCTGATTCCGATGCCGCCAAGAGCGCTGGTGCCACCGGTGCCGGCGTGGGTGCTGAGCAGGTGCCGCCGGAGCATGCCGAAGCCCATCGTTTGGCCGAGGAGGGCGATTACGCCGGTGCCGCCGCCGAATACGAGCGCGTGCTCGGATCCGACCCGTCCGATGCACTGGCCGCCCGCGAACGTGCGAAGGCGCTGTTGCTGGCCCGCTCCGGGTCCGCTGATGTACGTGACGTGCGTGCCGCTGCCGCCGCAGCGCCGGACGATGTGGAAGCGCAGTTGGCTGTGGCTGATATCGACATGATTGGTGGCCAGATTCAAGACGCTTTCGACCGTTTGCTGGACTTTTTGGCCGCCGGGCACAAGGCCGATATCGAGCAGGTTCGCAAGCGTCTGCTCGAATACTTCGCCATCCCCGAACCCACCGACCCGCGTCTGACCCGCGCCCGTCGTCGCCTAGCCACCCTCATGTACTAAGTGGTTTTGGCTCCCCTCTTTGAGAGGGGCTGTCGTCGTAGATGACTGAGGGGAGCTCACGAGCGTACTCGATTGCTCCCCCCCCCCTAAACCATCCGATTCTTCCCGAAATACTGCTGGAACCTTGGCCCCTCCAGCGCCAGCTCCTCCTCGAAATCATCCGCCCACTTACAGAACGGACGGTTGGCGAGACCATCGTTATTGAATCGCGCCTGATCGGTGATTTCGGTGATGCAGAATTTCGGAATCGTCAGATTGGTAACCGGCCCGGATCGTTCGGCCTCGGCTACGATCAGCGGCGCGTTCGGCCCGCCGAACACGTCCACGCTCCAGCCGTCTTCCGCAATCCACACGGAATACCGGTTCTTGATGATTACCGAGCCGCCGCGCTTGATGAGTTCGGCGGCGATGCGCGTGTCGATCTCGCGCTCGACCTCGTAGCGCGTGCCACCCACGGACGGACCTTTGACGGTGACATACGCTTCCGAGAACCGGTCGCGGTACTCGTCCAGCACGGCCACCGGATTTACGTCGGGCGTCATGTCGACGTGAACCTTGTGCGAGACCAGCCGCACGCGCAAGGCGTAATTGTCGGCATGCACGTAGTAGCTCTGAATGATGAGGGTCGGGGCGTCGCCGTCGTCGTATTCCGCCGGCAGTTCGCGGCAGAAGAAGCGGCGTTCGTATTCGAAGTCATCTGTAGGTTCCGACATAACCCCATTGTAGAGCCGATAATGGCGATTTTCTCGTTATTTTGGCGACGTATGTGCCGCATGCAACGTGATGTGGTGTACAGTAAAGAAGTTGCTCGGGTTTGTAGCTCAGTGGATAGAGCGTCTGTCTCCGGAACAGAAGGTCGTGGGTTCGATCCCCATCAAGCCCACCAGCATGGCTTTCGGCTAACCGCCGGAAGCCTTTTGCATATTCGGCGCGTGCAAGGCTGGTGCTGGTGTCGGCAATGGCAAGGCCGGTGATGCCGGCTCGCTTGGGTCGTGGAAAAACCGTCCGGTTTGGCGAGAACGGTAGCCGAATCGTCTGGAATCGTCTGGAATCGTCTGGAATAGCAAGGAATAGTCTGTTGATGGCCGTATGCCGGGCATCATGCGCGCTAAACGCGACTTTGCTCAGTAGACTGCTACGTAATCGGCATTGCCAATCGTTGCTGATCGTGCGATTGGTCGTAGCCGGTGGTGATGTGTACCGGCGCCGGCCGCAGCAGGTGGGCGCCCCCAAGATGAGAAGGAGCACAATATGAGCGAAAAGATGGAAGCCGTAGCCACTTCCGAGGCGCCGGCCGCGCTGGGCGCATACAGCCAGGCGGTGAAGGCCAATGGCTTCGTGTTCGTATCCGGCCAGCTGGGCATTGATCCGGCCACCGGCGAACTGGCGGGCGAGACCGCTGGAGAGCAGGCTGCACAGGCGCTGAAGAATATTAAGCACATTCTCGACACTGCCGGTACCGGCATTGAGCATGTGTGCCGTGCCACCATCTACCTGAAGAACGTCGAGGACTTCAAGGAAGTGGACGCACGTTACGCTGAGGCGTTCATCGGCTCCGTCAAGCCCGCCCGCGTGGCCTTTGGCAACAACATGATTCCCAAGGGCGCGCTCGTGGAGATTGACGCCATCGCGGTGGAGTGATTCGAACGTTTCCCCGGCGGCCCGTCTGCGCGCATGGTGTGTGCAGACGGGCCGCCGCGTATTGTGCGACGCATTCCGGGGAATGTTTCGCTGGGCGGGGGTGCGAGGTGTGGTTCCGCGACACGTTCCCGGGAACGTTGCGCTGGAATCGTTGGGCGGTGGTCCGTGCCACAATAGAGACCATGGCATCCAAAGGAAAACCGTCGCCGCGTTCGGCCGTAAGCCCGCTGAGTGATGAGCAGGTCAAGCGTCTGGCCGCCCGCCACACGCTTGTGGACTCGACACAGTATTACCCGACCGGCCCCCGCACGCCCAATCAGCCGGAAATCAACGCCCAGAATCCCAAGGCCACCAAACGACTGCTGGGAGGGGTGTCCATTGTGTTCCGCGCCAGCTGCAAGACCAAGGCCTGGGGCTTGGAACAGGTGCCGGAAACCGGACCGTTCATCACCGCCGCCAGTCATGTCACCATGTTTGATGTGTTCGTGCCAATGATGAGCCTGTTCCACATGGGCCGCCGCCCCCGTTACATGGCCAAGGCCGAGATGGCGAAGTGGCCATTGATCGGCAAGTGGTTCCAGTTGGTCGGCATGCAGCCGGTGCAGCGTCATTCGGGCAAGGCCAAGCAGATCGAAGAGACCTCGATTGATATTCTGACGTCCGGCCGCCCGCTGACGGTCTGGCCGGAAGGCACCGTGACCCGCGACCCGAAAAAGTGGGTGATGAGCATTAAGGAGGGCGTGGGATATATCGCCCTTGAATCCTCGCGCAGACTGGGGCATCAGGTGCCGCTGTACCCGGCGGTGACGTGGGGTGCCGCCTCCATCAACCACTGGTGGCCATGGCCGCGCAAAAACGTGGTGATGTGCTATGACCATGCGCTCGATTACTCCGATCTGCTTGCCGACATGGACTCATGGGGTGAAGAGCCGCCTGCCGAGGCCGTGAACGAGCTGATGTGGCGCGTGCTCAAACGCATGAACACAGTACTGGAGGAAATTCGTGGCGAGCAGTTCCCCGCTGAAGGCTACTGGGACTACCGCAGCATGAGTCGTAAGCCTTGGCCTGAAGCCGGCGGCCCGTTCCCGGCTGAGAAGTAGCCGCACCGGTTCCCGTACGGGGAGCCTAGGCGAGTAGCATGGCACAAGATTGTGCCGATGAAGTTGCGCGACAAGCGAAGGTAGGAATTTGATATGGGTAAAAATATAACGGTTCTCGGTGCAGGAGCATGGGGTACTGCTTTCGGCCAAGTGCTGGCGGACGCAGGCAACACGGTGACCATGTGGGCCAAGGAGCAGCAGATTGTCGAGGGCATTCGCGATCACCACCACAACGCCGTGCGCCTGCCGTCCGTCGAAAAGTTGCCGGACAACATGACCGCCACTGGGGATCGCGCCGAAGCCGTCAAGAACGCGGACATCGTAGTCGTGGCCATCGCCGCGCAGTTCGCGCGAGTGGCACTCGTCGAATTCAAGGGACTGATTCCCGATCACGCCATCGTCGTCAGCCTGATGAAGGGCATCGAGCGTGGCACCAACAAGCGTATGGACGAAGTCGTCCGCGAATCCCTTGACTTGCCGGCCGACCGGTTCGCCGCCATTTCCGGACCGAACCTGTCCAAGGAAATCGCCGATCGTCATCCCGCCGCCACCGTGGTGGCTTGCACGAACCTCGATAATGCCACGAAGGTGGCCGAGGCATGCACCACCTCCTATTTCAAGCCGTTCGTGACCACCGACGTCATCGGCCTGGAAATGTGCGGCAGCCTGAAGAACGTGACCGCGCTGGCCGTGGGCATGGCCCGTGGTGCCGGCTACGGTGAGAACACCGCAGCCATGATCGAAACTCGTGGACTGGCCGAACTGACCGCGCTGGGCGTAGCCGCTGGCGCCGATCCCAAGACCTTCTTCGGCTTGGCCGGTGCGGGCGATCTCATCGCCACCTGTGGCTCTTCGCTGTCTCGTAACTATACGTTCGGCGCGAATCTCGGCAAGGGATTGACGGTCGAAGAGGCCACCAAGGTCAGCAACGGTGTGGCCGAAGGCGTGCCCACCACGGATGCGGTGGTGGCTCTTGGCGATCAGCTTGATGTGCCGACCCCGTTGGCGTATCAGATGAGCCGCGTGCTGAACGAAGGCATTTCCTGCTCGGAGATGCTTGCCGGACTGTTCGGTCACGAGGTTACCGGCGAATAACGAGAGAAGCGACGTATACGTGGCGTATACGTTGTACGTGCAAAGTCGCGTGGCGTATACGTCGTTGACGTGCACGAGTAGACTGGTGTGCGTCTCTTGTGCGCGGCGTTCCGAGCGCGGTTCGGTCCGGTTGGCGGTGCAAAGCATAGGCTTGAAAACGGTTGTAGTTTCAACAAAAGGATGGTTATGGCCAAGAAGCGTGTTGTGGTGCTCTATGGTGGGCGTGCAGACGAGCATTCGATTTCCTGCATCTCCACTGCCGGTGTGCTGGGGGCCATGGACACTGAGCGGTTCGAGCCGATTCCGGTCGGCATCACCAAGGACGGCAAGTGGATCATCAATGGCGAAGATCCGCGTGGCTGGAACTTGGACGGCGGCGAGCTGCCGACCGTAAAGATCACCCCGGAATCGCGCCCGGTGATGCTTGACCCCTCTCGCGGACAGGACGGTTTCTTCATCGGCGAGCCCAGCCACATCAATTCCGCCGATTCCGGCTTCGGCACCAGCTTCGTCAGCATGTCCGACCCGGAAATGCACCATGTGCTGACCTCCCTTGGCCATGTGGACGCGGTACTGCCGGTGCTGCACGGCCCCTATGGCGAGGATGGTACGGTTCAAGGCCTGCTGGAAATGATGGGTGTGCCGTACGTGGGGTGCGGAGTGTTTGCTTCCGCCGCCTGCATGGATAAGCATTACACCAAGGTGGTACTGGATGCCGCCGGCATTCCCACCGCGCCCGGTGTGACGGTCGATGCGCGCAACTTCACCGCCGCCGATGTGCTTGCCGAGATCGAGGACGCCGGTCTTACTTATCCGCTGTTTGTCAAGCCTTCGCGCGCAGGCTCCAGCTTCGGTGTGACCAAAGTCGAGAAAGCCGATGACCGCGAGACCCAGCAGGATCGTCTGGCCGCCGCCATCGCCACCGCCGGCGAGCACGACTGGAAGGTGCTCGTCGAACAGGGGATTGATGGTCGCGAAATCGAATGTGCCGTGCTGTGCCCGAAGGCCGGTGACGAGCCCGAGGCCAGCTGGCCCGGCGAAATCGTGCTCGATCATCAGAACGACGACCAGTTCTACGATTTCGACTCCAAGTACATGGATGCCTCCGCCAGCCACGTGGAAGTGCCTGCCAATCTGCCGGTCAGCGTGCTTGAGGACGTGCGTGACGTGGCCCGTCGCGCGTTCAAGGCCGTGGATGGTGCCGGCTTGAGCCGTGTGGACACCTTCGTGACGCCTGATGGCACGGTGATGGTCAACGAAATCAACACCATGCCCGGCTTCACGCCGATTTCCATGTATCCCAAGGCTTGGGATGCCACCGGAGTGAGCTACACCGAACTCATCACGCGATTGATTGAGGGCGTGCTGAGGTAAGTGTGGTGCGGAATCGGCCGCAGGCCGGTTCCGCTATTGACACATCGCCCATACCTGTCAGTAATTCATGCCAAGTTTTCCTAAGTTCAACAGGCGTACAGCAAATGGCGAACGCAATTCACTTGCGCGCCAGTGTCAGGACAGATTAGGCGCATAGTTTCTTTTCTTGGATTCACGGGCCGCGCGAATGCCGCGCATACCAAGCCCGACTCCCCAGACTGTCGTCTGGATGATGTTGAGAAAAGGAACATTATGAACAACCTGCGTAAGATCGCGGCCGGCTCCCTCGCCGCCGTGCTCGCGTTCTCGATGGCCGCCTGCGGCTCGAGCAACGCCTCCTCCGATGGCACCGGCGAAAGCACCGGCAAGGCCGTCACCGTGAACGAAAAGTCCGCCAAAGCCACCTCCCTCGCCGACTTCGGCACCATGGAAGACCTCGAGAAGGCCGCCAAGGAAGAGGGCGCGCTGAACGTCATCGCCCTTCCGCACGACTGGTCCAACTACGGCGAGGTCATCGAGAGCTTCAAGAAGAAGTACCCGGAGATCAAGGTCACCGAGCTCAACCCGAACGCCTCATCCAAGGAAGAGCTCGACGCCGCCAAGACCAACAAGGGCACCGACGCCGCCCCCGACGTCTTCGATGTCGGCCAGGCCATCGCCGCCACCTCCACCGACTACTTCGCCCCGTACAAGGTGCAGGCCTGGGACAAGATCCCGGACACCGCCAAGGACGCCGACGGCGCCTACTACGCCGACTACACCGGCATCATGTCCGTGGGCTGGAACGCCGACAAGTACGGCGACATCAGCTCCCTGGACGACCTGCTCGACCCGAAGTTCGCCGGCACCGTGGCCCTCAACGGCAAGCCCGCCGAGGCTGGCGCCGCCTTCAACGGCTACCTGATGGCCAACCAGCTCGCCGGTGGCGACATCAACAACCTGCAGCCCGGCCTTGACTACTTCAAGAAGCTCAAGGAAGCCGGCAACCTGACCACCGTCGACGTGACCAACGGCACCATCGACTCCGGCCAGACCGGCGTGGTCTTCGACTGGACCTACAACCAGGCCTCCTACAAGAAGGAGCTCAAGGACAAGGGCGTGAACTGGAAGTACAAGACCTTCCCGAAGGCCCAGGTCGTCAGCTACTACAACCAGGCCATCAACAAGGACGCGCCGCACCCGGCCGCCGCCCGCCTGTGGGAGGAGTACCTGTACACCGCCGACGCCCAGAACCTGTGGTTCAAGGGCGGCGCCAACCCGGTGCTGCTCGATTCCATGAAGGAAGACGGCACCGTCGACCAGGCCACTCTGAAGGACGCCATCACCATCGAAGGCGAGCCGGTCTCCTACACCAACGACGACTCCACCCGCATCACCGAGTGGCTCCAGAACAACTGGGACAAGACGATCGGCAACTGAGGCACAGACCGATGACCGCCGCAATCGCACCCATTGCATCGAACGGACCTGCTGCCGCCAAGGCTGCGGGTCCGTCCGCTACTCCCGCTTCTCCTCTCTCCTCGGCGATGGCCAAGCACCGCCAGGAGCTGGGCACGCTCGCCACCACGCTCCCGTTCTTCGCCTACACCGCCTGCTTCCTGCTCGCACCCACCGTCATCGTGATTGTCGGTGCATTCCAGGATCGCAGCGGCAACTTCACGCTCGCGAACTTCAATAAGATGTTCGAGGCCAACACCATCGCCGCATTCGGCACCTCGATTCTGGTGTCTTTAGCATCCTCTCTGATCGGCGCAGTGGTGGGCGCGCTCGCTTCCTACGCACTGGTCATTGGTGCCAAGCCGAACGGCCTGCTGCGTCGTATGGTCTCCGCCATCTCCTCCGTGCTTGCTCAGTTCGGCGGCGTGATGCTCGCGTTCGCGTTCATCGCCACCATCGGCATCAACGGTATCGGCACCATGCTTATCAAGACACTGACCGGCTACACCGTGAACCCGAACTGGCTCAGTTCGTTGCCGGGCCTGGTGACCATCTACTGCTACTTCCAGATTCCGCTGATGATCATCATCTTCCTGCCCGCGGTCGATTCGATCCGTCCACAGTGGCGCGAGGCATGCGAATCCCTCGGTGGCAACACGTTCCAGTACTGGACGCGCGTGGCCTGCCCGATTCTGGCACCCCGCTTCATCTCCGCGTTCCTGCTGCTGTTCGCCTCCGCGTTCTCCGCATACGCGACCGCCGCGGCCCTGTTCTCCCAGCGTTCGATTCTGGTGCCGCTTATGATCCAAGGTGCCATGCGCAACGAACTGGACCCCAACCAGCAGGGCTTTGCCCAGGTGCTGGCATTCGCAATGATCATCGTCGTGGCCATCGTCATGCTGTTGAGCCACGCCGTGGAAAAGAGGGCCGGACGTTGGCAATGACCGAAACTTCCGCAACCAAGCCGCCGCAGCTGCGCGCCGCTCGTGCGCGTAAACAGAGCATCATCAAATTCGTGATCCTGTTCGTCACCCTGGCGTTCCTGTTCGTGCCGCTGCTGGCCATGCTCATCTTCACCCTGCGTCACCCGCTGTCCGGCCGCTGGTCGGCCGCGCCGTGGATCGCGATTTTCACCGGCAACGGCGAGTCGCTGGGTGCCGACCTGACCGTGCTGTGGCAGGGCATCGGCACCTCGCTGGCCCTGAGCGCGGTCACCGTGGTGATCATGCTGGTGCTGCTGGTGCCCACCATGGTCATCGTGCATATTCGCTCCAAGGTTTTGGAGCGCGCGATCGAATGGGTGGCCACGCTGCCGCTGACCATCCCGGCCATCGTGCTGGTGGTGGGTTTGGGCCCGATCTACCGCTGGCTGTCCGCCGACGTGCTGAGCACCAACCCAATCTGGCTGTGCTTTGCCTACGTGATTCTCGTGATGCCGTTCGCCTTCCGCGCGATCGCCGTGGGGCTTAACTCCATCGACGTCAAGACGCTGGTCGAGGCATCCCGCTCGCTCGGTGCCTCCTGGCCCAAGGTGTTCTTCAAGGTGATCATCCCGAACCTATGGCAGTCGATTCTCTCGGCATCCTTTATCTCCATCGCCGTGGTGCTGGGCGAATACACCGTCGCCTCGCTGCTCGGCCGTATGAACCTGCAGGTCGCGCTCTACCAGCTCGGCCAGTCCAATTCTCAAATCTCCACCGCCATGTCGCTGCTGGCTCTGCTCTTCGGTGCGGTGCTCCTCGTTGCGCTCGACCTGATCTCCGACGCAATGCGCAAGTCAAGGGAAGGTAAGTAACCTGATGAACAGCAATTCGATTTTCACCCGTCGCCATGCCGGTGCCGATGCCGCGGCTTCTGTTTCGGCACCCGCCACCACGTCCGCTGCCGCCGAGGACGCCTTCAAGAACGATCCCACCGCCACCCTCGAAGGCGTGCGCGGCAAGGACGTGACCAAGGCCGCCAAGGCCCTGCTCAAAGACAGCGTCAAGCGCGGCGGCGGCTCCATCCAGATGCGCGACGTCGTCAAGATCTACCCCGGCTCCACCGTTCACGCGCTCGACGACTTCAACCTGGACATCAAGCCCGGCGAAATGGTCGTGCTGCTCGGCGGCTCCGGCTGCGGCAAGTCCACCGCGCTGCGCTCGCTCGCCGGCCTCGAAGACATCCAGGGCGGCCGCATCATGGTCGGCGGCCAAGACGTCACCGGCGTGCCGGTCAACAAGCGCGAGATGGCCATGGTGTTCCAGGCCTACTCGCTTTTCCCGCACATGACCGCCCTGGAGAACGTGGAATTCGGCCTCGAAGTGCGCGGCATGGGCAAGGCAGAACGCCGCAAGATCGCCATGGAACAGCTGGAGCTCGTGGGACTTGCCGATCAGGCCAAGAAGTACACGCAGCAGATGTCCGGCGGCCAGCAACAGCGCGTGGCCCTGGCCCGCGCGCTGGCCGTCAAGCCGCGCGTGCTACTGCTCGACGAGCCGCTCTCCGCCCTCGACGCCAAGGTGCGCGTCCAGCTGCGCGACCAGATTCGCCGCATCCAACTCACCACCGGCACCACCACCGTCTTCGTGACCCACGATCAGGAAGAGGCGCTGGCCGTGGCCGACCGCATCGGTGTGATGAACAAGGGCAAGATCGAGCAGATCGCCGCCCCGCAGAACCTGTACCAGCGCCCCGCCACCGAGTACGTGGCCACGTTCATTGGACTCACCAACCGCCTGCCCGGCGCATCCAATGGCGACGAGGTCGTGGTCTTCGGCCAGCGCGTGCCGCTGCTCGCCGGCTCCGCCAAGGGCGATTCCGTGGCCGTGCTCGTGCGCCCGGAGAACCTGACGCTGGCCTTGGCCGGCAGCAGCGATTCGCACGTCGGCGAACGCGCCCGCGTGGAGGTCATTCACTTCCTTGGCTCCTTGGTGCGCGTGGATACGGTCATCACCTCCGGCGAATACCAGCGCTGGAACAAGGGCGAACAGCTCAAGGCCACCGTGCAGCTGCCCGCCAGCGAGCTGCCGGCCGGTCTGGCGGTGGGCGATGACGTGATTGTCACCCCGCGTCCGGTCGCCGCGCTCGCCTGCTGAATGGCGTTGCGATGATCGTGCGGTTCTGTTCTGTTTTTGTGACTGTACGATCGTCGAATGGCTTATCGGCAATGATGTGTGTGGGACGGCGGCGATTTTTGGGCGATTATCGCGTGCCGTCCCACAGCAATCTTGCAGAGTAGGGGACTTTCTCGGCATTGGGAATGATTGACGTTGATCATTCCTTGCCCATTGATGATTTCCTCCCCCATTCCCAATGCAATCGAAACGCCGTGCCGTATTCTTGAAGAGTATTGCACGTGTGATCGGTCCGTTTGCGGCCAGTAACTATGGGGGATAAGTATGAGCGAACCAATGCCGCCGGCGCAGCAGCCGCAGGCACCTCAGCAATCGCAGCAGCCGCAACAATCTCCACGCGATTGGTGGTTCACGGCCCATCGCCGGTTTTCGACAATCGGCTCGGCGCTCGCCATTATGATGGTGTTCTGGATCGGACTGAATATTCTGGCCACTGAAGCACTACGAACGCTGCTTGGCACCGATGTGCCCGCTTGGGCTGTGCTGCTCGCCTCCTCCGGACCGCTGTATGTGGTGGCCATGCCGCTGAGTATGTTGGCCTTCACTCGCGTACCGGTTATTCGCACCCGGCAGTACCCCATGAAGGCGGGGGAGTTCATTCAGATTTTCGTCATGTGCATTCCGGTAATGTTCTTGGGCAATATGATTGGCAATATATTGTCTGCCGGAGCCACTGATGGTCAGGCCACCAATCGCATCAACGACGTGATTCTTGGCAGCGACTGGCGGGTGAACGCATTGTTCATAGGCCTGTTGGCACCGGTTTGCGAAGAATGGATTTTTCGCAAGGAGATTATCTCCCGCCTGCGCCGGTACGGAGAGAAGACCGCAATCATATTCTCCGCATTGGCATTCGCGCTATTCCATATGAACGTGTTCCAGTTCTTCTACGCCTTTGGCCTAGGACTGATGTTCGGATATGTATACACGCGCACCTCCCGACTGCGGTATTCGGTGGCTATGCACATGCTGATCAACCTGAACGGGTCAGTACTCGCCCCATTGGTGATACAACAGATCGATCCCCGCATCCTCGACGGCACGGTCAGCGAGGCCGAAATCATGCGTATGGCTGAAGCCGGCAACATGGGCGACATGGGCATCATGATGTTGTACGGCACAGTGATGTTGGGCCTCTGCATTGCCGGTATCGTGCTGCTTATCACCAAGCGCAAGAGCTGGGAGTTCTATCTTGCGCCAGAGGAGTTGCCTGCGGGGCTTAAAATACGCACCGCCTATGCCAATCCCGGCGTTATCGCGTACCTACTGTTGACTGTGATGCTTACCGGTTGGATGCTGTTCGCATGACTGTCATAGCCGGACCCAGAGAGGCGAGCCGGGAGATATCACAGATTGCCTGACGAGCCGCCATCTTCAACAAGGTATTCGGTGCCCGAACCGGCGATGGCTCGCGCCGCCATATCTTTGATGGTGGAAGGCAGCACACCCTCGCGCGCGAACACAAGCACTTGGCCGGTCATGCCGTAAGGGGAGAAGCCGGTGAACTTGACCAATGGCGGCTGACCCTCCAGCGCCACGTCGGCGGTGGCTTTGGTTACGCGGTCGAGAATATCCTGACTGATCGCAGACGGGTCGCCGGAGGCCTTGGCCGTGAACTCAAGCGTGGCCATGCCTTCGCTGACCGGCGTGAGCTTGGTCAGGGCGGCCGTATTGAGTACCGAATTGGGGATGACCATCATGTCTCCGGAACGGGTGCGCACCACGGTCTGACGCCAGGTGATGTCGTGCACGGTGCCTGTGACGCCTTGAATGGTCACCAGATCGCCGGGTTGGATTACGCGGCCCAGCATCAGGCCGAAGCCGCCGATGATGTTGGCGATTGTATCCTTCAGACCCAGCGAGATCGCCACACCTCCAACACCAAGGGCGGTGATAAGTGTGGTCGGATTGATGCCGAATACGGGCTGCAGTACCATCGCTGCGCCGGTGACCCAGATGGTCACGCGCGTGAGGTTCACGAAAATCGAGGCGCTGGGAATCTGAGAATTGTCCAGAATCTTGCGCAACACGCGGCTGATGACGCGGTCGGCCACAAATACGATGGCCAATACAATGGTCAGCCAGATGAGTTTGCCGGCGTTCACCTGAAACCAGCGTGCGATGTCTTCTGCATATTCAGTCATACGCCTACTGTATCGGTCGTTTCTGGTGAAGTCGTGGAGACGGGGTGGCAGAAAGCGGAATCGGCCTACGGTCGATTCCGCTACTCCTGGCGTTCGCGGCAGGTCTGGCCGAGGCCGCGGGCCAGTCGAATCGGATCGAGAATCTCGTCCAACTGCTCGGCGGGCAGGTCGGTGCGTTCGCCGGCCACCTCGCGCACGGTACGGCCGGTATGTACGGCTTCGGCGGCGATGTCGGCCGCGTGCTCGTAGCCGATGTAGTGGTTGAGCGCGGCGGAAATCGACGGTGAGGACTGGGCGTATGAACGCCCCAGGTCAGCATTGATTTCGATGCCTTCCACGCAGTTGACGCGGAACGTCTCCATGGCGTGCGTCAGCAACGCCATGCCGGTCAGCAGCTCATGCACCATCACCGGGTCGAAGGCGTTCAGCTGCAACTGTCCCTCGGCCACAGCCCAGTTCACAGTCACGTCCATGCCGAAAATCGTGAAGCAGCACTGGTTGACGCATTCGGGGATCACAGGGTTCACTTTGGCCGGCATGATCGACGATCCGGCCTGGCGAGCCGGCACGTTGAGATCGTTGAAACCGCAGCGCGGCCCGGAATTGAGCAGTCGCAAATCGTCGGCGGCCTTCTTCAGGTGCACGGCGAGGCTCTTGATGGCAGCCGACGTGGCCACGTACGCGCCCATATCCGTCATGGCGGCCACCGGATCGGGCGCGGCGGTGACCGGCAGCCCGGTGATTTGCGCCAGATGCTTGATAGCGGACTTGCGGAATCGCAGATCCGCGCAAATGCCGGTACCGATGGCGGTGGCACCGAGGTTGAGCTGGGCCAGCAGCGGCACCACGCGATCGAATGCAGCCAAATCAGACTTCAACAGCGTGGCAAACGCATGAAATTCCTGACCATAGGTCATTGGTACGGCGTCCTGCAGCTGCGTGCGGCCAATCGTCACGTCATTGATATGTTTGTCGGCCAGATCGTGGAAGGCCTTGGCGAGTTTCTTGGTGGACTCGGCGAGCGGCCCGATCGCGTCGATAAGCGCGAGTTTGCAGGCGGCCGGGTAGGTGTCGTTCGTGGACTGCGACTTGTTGACGTCGTCGTTCGGATGGATGTATGTGTAATCGCCGCGCTGGCGGCCGGCGATTTCCAACGCACGGTTGGCGATCACCTCGTTCATGTTCATGTTCGACGAGGTGCCGGCACCGCCCTGCATCACATCGACCGGGAACTGATCGGCCAGTTTGCCGGCCTCAATTTCTAGGCAGGCGGCGCGAATGGCCTCGGCCTTGGCTGGGTCGATCAGGCCTAATTCCTCATTGGCGATGGCGCAGGCGCGCTTGACCGTGGCATAGGCGCGAATCAGCTCGGGATGTTGGCTATCGGTGATGCCGGAGACCGGGAAGTTGCCGATAGCGCGCTGGGTGTGAATACCCCAGTAGACGTTCGCCGGCACCTCCATCTGGCCGATGCAGTCATGTTCCAGACGGGTCTTGTTCGATGTTTCGCTCATGCTTCCATCTTCCTGTGCGTGGGTTGGAAACGCCAGCATGAGAGGCTGATTGCGCCTTGTGAGAAACCTCACGCGAGGTTCGTGCGGCGGAAACAATCCAGACTCGCTGGTTTTCGGTCAAGCGGTGTACCCGGGGAATCCTGCGGGGCCGTTCGACGATGAGATGGTGGATGGCGCGGCATGCGTGGCGGCGACCGGCATGCCGGGGGCGGTCGAATCCTGCGCATTGTGCACGAAGATGCGATTCCAGTAATTAAGCATGTCCTTTTGGCTCATGGCCAGGTATATGCCCATGGCCAGCACGGCCACATCTTCTTTAAGCAGGTCTTTGATTTCGATGGTGTCGCTCAATTCGGGCCAACGTTGCAGCACGGCGAGCATGCCGCCCACGGTGAACTCGACCATGAGATCGGTTTTCAGGTCAAGGTTCTTGGGGTCGCGTTGCAATGTGCTGAGCATTTGCAGACGGCAGAAGTCGCGCAGCGATTCGGTCAGTTCAAGCGTGCTGTGCGGGCCTGCCAACAGGGCCAGGTGGTCGAGGCGCTGACGCTGCTCTGGATCGGAGAGCGTGGCGGTGACGCGGTCTCGCCATTGTTCCTCGGGATTGCCGTTCGGATCGGGGGTGCGGTTGATCGGAATCGATTCGACCTGATGCAGGATGGCTGAATCGGCCAATTCGGGCAGGCTGGAGAAGTGATAGTAGAACGAATTACGGTTCACGCCAGCCTCACGCACCACGTCGGTAACGGTGATCTTGCGATAGTCGCGGTCGGCGAGCAATTCCCAGAAAGCGTTCTCGAGGCGTTCTTTGGCGGGCAGCACCTCGGAATCATGGCGTGGACGTGGCATCTCTTCCTCCTGATGCACCAGCGTGATATGGTCACGCTGTCTAATAACTTATTGGGCAGTATAACTATTATTTGTGGACATGTCTATGAGCTAATCGGCGATTTCAGTTGCGTCCTCCGCTGATGGCGAAGCTGTGGTGCCGGCATCGGCATCAGTATCGGCTCTGGCCGGAGCTGCGCTATCTGCTCCTGCTGCAGTTTCTGCTGGGATCTCGGCTGTTGCTTTGGAGGTCGCAGAACTTGGTGCGGAAGCCGGGGCGGGCGTCGGCTTGCGTTTGGCCGTGGACGCCTTGAACAGTATCGCCAGAGCCTCAACCAAATGACGCCGGTCTGCGGGGGTCAGCCCAACGTACGCGCCAAGCATCGCCGGAATCGAAGCGGGGAAGTTGCTCATCACCTCGCTGAAGCTGGTGGCGCCGTTGGCGTGCAGCACGGTGAACAGCGCATCCACCGCACGCTCGCGCTGTTCGGGCGTAAGCGTGGCGATCCAATGGTTCAGCTCCTCGTTAAACAACTGCGAGCTGGAACTCAAATCCGGCTCGGTGATGAACTGGTCACCATCCAATAGCCAGGTGAAGGCGGAATGCTGCATGATGCCATCCGAATCGGAAGAGACCACGCGGCAAGGCTCCGGGGTCTCGAAAATCATGCCCACAATCGACGAACTCGGCACGATTTTCGTCACCTTCGGCTGGATGGTGCGGTAGGCGGGGCTGGTCACAATCTCCGGCGGGAAACCGGGGCCATCCAGTGAATAGACATGCTGAATGCGCTTGCGCACCTTGGGATCGGCGTTCATGGCCGCGTAAATCGCCAGATTGCCTCCCTTGGAATGGCCGACCAGAATAATCGGACCCTCCCACAGTCGCGCCACCATATCCAGATAGGCGCTGGCTGAACGTTGCGCCGGCACCGGATACTGGAAAGCCATATTGAAATCTTCCTTCCATCCGATGAGCGAATCATCGGTGCCGCGGAAGGAAATAACCAACGTGCCTTTGTAGGTCGGCTTTCGGCGCTTGTGGCCGTCGGGCAGTTGGAAGGTGGCGGCGGCGAATTGGGTTTGCTCACCCTGATTGATGTGCTCGACCACCGCGCCCAGGCGAACGTTGGCGTAGCGGGGGTTTTCGCCTGCGGCCTGGAACAGGTCGTGGGTCAGGTCCGGGTTGACCACTGAAACCATTTGGGCTTCGTGCGGCTTGTCGTCGGCATGTGTTTCCGGCGAACGATGCAGCTCGCGGTTGGCCTCGTCAAGGCTTACCGATTCAAGCTCGGGATGCCAGATACCCTTCAGCCAGATCAGTGGATGCTTGGGTTCGAAAGCGCGAATGCGTGCGGCGAACGAGCCTGACCGCGTCTCATCCAGCATCAACGTCGGACAGACACTGGCCACATCCTCATAGATGAGCGTGGAGATGATCAAGGCGTCGATTTCGTTGAACGGCAAGTCGGCGAAGGAGCGCGTTTCGGTGTGCGCGTAATCGATAATGCCGGTCATGCGCACCTCCTGCTTCCGTTGATATTGCATATCCCCTTGGGCTGCGTGGTCTTGCGATCGCGTGCGGCCGTGCGGCTGCGCGCAGCAATTAACCATATGCATTCCATTGTAGGGATTGTACGGTTTTGGCCGGCGCGATCGAGCAAGACTGCACCGACGGCGAACAATTCGTGGAAGGATTCCCGTCGGCTTGTCGAAAATTGTCGGGTAGCAGGGTTGCGATGCCAGCCAGCCGACCACCCTCCGGCGCTACGCGCCATCTCCCGCCGGCGGGAGGGTTAACCACTCAATCCTTTTTGACGAGGCGGACCGCTGGACCCGTCAAAGGTTCGGCAGATCGAAGCGCGCCAGATCCACGCCCTCGAGTTCAAGCAACTCGGCCTTGATGTCGAGTCGGCCGCCGTAGCCGCCAAACGCGCGGCCCGAGCCGACTACGCGGTGGCAGGGCACGATGATGGTAACCGGATTGCGCTTCACTGCGCCTCCGACCGCCTGCGCGGCCATGCGGCCGCCGCCGCGTCGTTCGGCCAATTCGGCGGCGAGTTCGCCGTAACTTACCGTCATGCCATAGGGGATTTCGGCCACCAGATTCCACACTTCATGTTGGAATGGCGTGCCGGCGGGATGCAAAGGCGGCACCTGATCCGAGCCGGGGCGTTCGCCGGCGAAATAGGCGGTCAGCCATTCGCGGGTTATACGGAATACGTCGGGTTCACTATCGGATTCGCGATTCGAATCGAGAACGGCTTGGTGATCGGTGGCCCACCACCAGTCTTCAAGACAGAGTTCGGTAAGTCCCTCGCCGTCGGAGGCCATCATCATCCGGCCGATGGGCGTTTCGACTGTGGCCCGCATCAGTTGTCGTTGCGTCATACCGCCATTATCGCGCGTTGAGGGATGAAGCCCATACCGTGCCTGATTCCATGAAGGACGGCACGTCGGCGTAGTTCGGGAACTTCACTTCGGCGCTCGATAATCGTTGGAAAACCGGTGGGACACGCGGGGGCTTGGCTTTTTCCTGAGATTGGCGTATCTTTGTCACCTGTTGCCTGTGAAGGTAACACATGCGGACATAGCTTAGTTGGTAAAGCGCAACCTTGCCAAGGTTGAGACCGCGGGTTCGAGTCCCGTTGTCCGCTCTCGGATGGTTGATTCATGCTGATTGATTCGACCGGATGATGACCCGGGCGGTTGGCGCAGTGGTAGCGCACTTCCCTGACACGGAAGGGGTCACAAGTTCGAATCTTGTATCGCCCACTCGATGAATCGCCGGCAGAATGTTGCCGGTTTTTTCATCACAGGCTCGGGCGATTGGCGCAGCGGCTAGCGCACTTCGTTCACACCGAAGGGGTCGTAGGTTCGATTCCTACATCGCCCACCCGAGATTCACGCTCGTTGGCCATGTGGCCGCGAGCGTTTTTTCATAATCGATGTATTCCGATTATGCCGGTCCAATCGGGGTGCGGGCTAGAATGCCGCGGAGCCGGCAGAATGGCGGGATTCCGCCGATGCAACCTGTGGTTGCGCGCGAATATGCAACCTGAAGATGGTGGCGCGGAACTGGTTTGCCGTGGCATAGTGAGGGCATCGGCCGAATATGTCATGATGAGCATTACCTATGAAGGGACACTCCGATGAGCTTCCGCGCCAACCTGCAATACCTGCGCGCACAACGCAACATGCCCCAGGAACAGCTGGCCATGTTGCTCGGCGTCTCGCGCCAGGCCATCTCCAAATGGGAATCCGAGAAGGCCTATCCCGAGATGGACAAGCTGCTTATGATCTGCGACCTGTTCGGTTGCACGCTTGATGACCTGGTACTTGGCGATGTGAGTGCGAGCGTGAACGTGGGTGCGGCCGCGCGCGGCGCAGCGGAGGGCGACCATGGCTCGGCTGCCAGAACCGTAACCGGGGAGGGAGCCGGGGAACCCGCGTATATGAAGGATGCTGATGGGAACATCGGTGAATCAGCGCGGTCCGGCGGTGACGGCATCAATGGCCCGAGCTCCGCAAATGCATTGCCCGGCGAAATGTTGCACGGAACCAGTTCATCACGTCCCGGCACGCTGGCTAATGTGGCTGCCTTACCGCAGGATCTGACCGGCTACGATGAACACCGCTGCCGATTCGCGCTACTGATTGCCGGCGGTGTCGCGGCGATTATCGCGGGAGCCGGCATCGGCAACCTGTTCGATTCCGATAATTCCATTCTCGGCGTGACGCCACTCAACGATTTTCTGACATTCCTGGGCATCTGCGTGGGCGTGATTATCGGGCTGGCGATGCTGATTCCGGGCGGCATGTCACATACCGACTTCAAACGGCGGCATCCCTATGTCGAGGATTTCTATGCTGCGAGATGTCGCCCTCGGCACAGAGTTGCCGAGGGCCGGCAAATCACTCCCGCGTCGGGTCCTTTTGCAGGAGCAGGAAGACGAGTGCCGCGACGAGCAGGACGGCGATGGAGAGCACGCCGAGCGAGGCGTTGCCGGTCAGGGACGTGGTGGTGGCCACCAGGAAGGTGCCGATGATCGAGGCGGTCTTGCCGAAGATATCGTAGAAGCCGTAGTACTCGTTGGCGTGATCCTTGGGGATGATCTTGCCGTAGTACGAGCGGGAGAGCGCCTGGATGCCGCCCTGGAACATGCCGACCAGAATCGCCAGAATCCAGAACTCCACGGCCGACTTCAGGAAGAACGCGGCGAAGAACACGATGCACATGTATGCCACGACCGCCGCCGTGATCATCACTTTGCAGCCGAACCGGCCGGCCAAACGACCGTAGAGAATCGCGCAGGGGAAGGCCACGAACTGCGTGACGAGCAGTGCCACCACCAGCTGGGTGGAGTCGATGCCAAGCTCGGCACCGTAGGAGGTACTCATCGAAATCACCGTGTTCACGGCATCGATGTAGAAGAAGAACGCGATCATGAACATCCACAACGGCTTGTTCTTCACGATTTTGCCGAACGTGCCCGCCAGTTCGCTGAACGTGCCGCGCACGGCCGAGCCCAGCTGGTCACGGGTGGCGCGATAGTGCACTTGGCGGTAGCTGGTAAGCAGCGGGATGGTGAATGCCACCCACCAGATGGCGGTGATGATGAACGAGGCGCGCGTGCAAGCCACCGTGGACCAGTCGAAGAGCGACGGGCCGCCGAAGATCAGCGCGATGCAGAAGATGAACGGCACGGTGGAGCCGATGTAGCCCCAGCCGTAGCCGTGCGAGGAGACCTTGTCCATGCGCTCGTTCGAGGTGGCGTCGATAAGCATCGAATCATAGAACGTTAGCGAGCCGTTGAGGCCGATGGTCGCCAGAATGTAGACGACCAGGAACGGCAGCCAGGTCAGGGGCAGGGCCATTGCGCAGCAGGTGACCACGCCGGTGCCGAAGAAGCCCAGGAAGAACTTGATTTTCATGCCTTGCACGTCGGCGATGGAGCCGAGCAACGGCATGAGCAGCGCTATGACCAAGGAGGCAATGGTTTGCGCGTAGCCCCAGGCGGACACGATGTTGCCGTCCGCCGGCATCAGTGATTTGGCGTAAATGGGGATGACGGCGGTGGACAGCAGCACGAATGCCGAGTTGCCGACGTCGTAGATGATCCACTTCTTCTCGCGGGCGGTCAGTTTGGCGCTTTGCGGCACCGGTTCGTGGACATTCGTGGGATCAGTCATATACACTCCTCGACAGTATTCAACTCAATCTATCGTAGAAGCGCGGACTAGGGTAGGGGAGCCATTCCGGTTGAACGGCGGATGAATAATGCCGGGCCTCTTTCTAAGGGGAGCCAGAGCAAAAATAGCTCCCCTCGCTGAGGGGAGCTGGCCGCGAAGCGGACTGGGGGGAGCTACCTATAGTCGACTATTCGCCGATCAGCGCGATGGCCTCGTCGTAATCGGGGCATTGCGGCACGCCGTTGAGGCTGCGCTGAATGGCGATGGATGCCGCCGCGTTGGCGATCTTTACCGATTCGGCCAGACTATGGCCCTTTGCCAGCATCGCGCACATCACGCCGGTGTGGCAACCGCCCGCCGAACGGGTGTGTACGGCCTTGGTCGGGTATCCCTCGATATGAATCGTCTCGCCACCTGGCTCACGAATCCAAGCGCCGCGGGCGCCGACACGCACCACCAGCGGCGCGCGCAGTGTAGTGCCCAAGCCGTCACACAACTGGTGCATGAAGTCGTCGAGTCCACCGCCGATGGTGACCTTGCTGTCGTCGATCGGCGCGCCCAGGCGCTCGGCCAGCGTCATGGCCTCCTGACGGTTGCAGGACCAGACCGGGCGTGCGAGCACCAGGTCCTCAAGCATATGGTCGTTGACCAGACGCAACGTATTGGTGGGATTGATCACCAGCGTGTAGTCGCGTGCAGCCGGGTCGGTACCGGCCTTGAGTAGGAATCCGTCCACGCCGGTGGCCGTATGGTCCATCAGTGTGTTGCCGCTGATGTGCACCACGTCTTTGGGCTGCGGCTCCAGCGTGTTGAACGTGTCCGCGTCGCCATGAGCCTCGGCGCCATAGGAAGCGATGAACGTCTTCTTCGGCGCGCCGGAGCTCAGCACCACGCGGAAACCGGAATCCTCATCAAGACGATCCTGGCCGATATGCGTGATGCCGTTGTCTTGGAATGACTGGCGGATGAAATGCGCCCACAGGCCGTTGCCCAGAATGCCGGCGTGCTCGGTCGGCACGCCCATGCGGCTGGCCGCCTGCAGCACGCGATAGCTGCCGCCAATGGAGGGCTTCGGATGATCGGCCACGGCGAATCCGCCCTGTGCCGGCACCTCGTCCACATTGAGCATAATGTCCACCCAGACTTGACCCAGTGAAATCACGCTGGGCTCGTGAGTGCCGATACCTCGCCTGAGATTCAACATGACAGCCTCCTTCGTCGTAAGTTGCACGAGGACCCCTTCGTCCCTTGCCGTCTCTTATACCGAGATTATATGAGAGTTTGCTGGATGCGGAATAGGCAGGCCGGCGTGTTTTATCAGGTAAACGCTACGATTTGCGGCGTAATTCGCCGCTGGCGAACTGCTGGCGAACTACTTGCGGACCGCTGGCGAACCAATGCCGAACCGCTCGCGAACCGCTGATGGCCCATTCGCAAGTTACGCTCGAACCGCGCGTGAACCGCCGAAGTTCGCCCATGATACACGCAAGAGTTGCGGTTGTCGGTATTGGGCTATATATTTGTGAAGTTGTGTGTTCGGCATGTCGGGTGAAACCGGCGGTCGAATGCGTGAAAGACTTGACACATCAAGGTTAAGGGAGTCCATCATGGCAGCTCGTTGCGCAGTGTGCGGCAAGGGACCGCAGACCGGTTTCACCGTTTCCCATTCGCACCGTCGTACCAAGCGTAGCTTCCGCCCGAACCTGCAGTCTGTACGCACCACGATTGATGGCGAGAACACTCGTCTGCGCGTGTGCGTCAAGTGCCTCAAGGCCGGCAAGGTTCAGCGCGTGGCCGCGTGAATCGCGTACTAACGTGGAGCAAAACCCGTTTGAGCTTCGGCTCAGCGGGTTTTGTTGTTTCTGCGGCCTAAAGAGGCCGTGCGAATAGAATAGGCCAATATGAGCATCACTATGGACACCACTCTCGCTTCGCTGGTCACCAACAAGCGTCGCGTGTCCGCGCTCAAATCGCTGGGAATCGTCACTGTCGGCGACGCCCTGACCTACTATCCCTTCCGCGTCACCGAACCGGTGCCGCTTCGCGCCATCCGCGAGGCCGCACCCGGCCAGCAGATGGCATTTGCCGCCGTGATACGAGACATGCGCGTGGTGCCGATGAACGCTCGCCGCGGCTACCGACTCGAGGCGACGGTTGACGACGCTGACTTTGCCCGTTCGCGTCGCGTACCCGGCAGCACGGCCCGGCTCACGTTCTTTTCGTATCGTAAATCGTATGTGGATTGGGTCAGCATGCGGCTGCGCGCCGGCACGTCTGTGGTGGTCTCCGGTATGCCCAGCGAATACATGGGGCAGCTGCAATTCACGCACCCCGAAATCCTCACTGTCGCGCCCGGGTCGGCCGGAGCAGGAGCGGGGCTTGAGGGTTACGCTCGGGGTGCGGCATCCGGCAATGGTGCGTTTGCGGGAAGTACCGATCCGTATGCCAGTGTGCAGTCCGCGTATCCGCCGGCCGCGGCTGCCTCTTCCGGGGCCGCGCTGAAATACGACGCCGATACCGTGCAAGAGGCGCTTACCCGCGTCTGCCGGCCCCGCCCGGTATATCACGCCAGTTCGCGTATCTCGTCCGAACATATTCATGAGACGATTCTGGGATTGCTGTGGATGATGGGGGCCCGCACGTCATCCACGCCTGACGGGCAACTCGCTGGCGCTGGGTCAGCCGGCATTGTGGCTCCCACGACCGACACCATCGCCGTCCAAAACGGGGAAGAGAATTCCGGCACGACCGCCGAATCCGGTGCTGAGGCGCTCTCCCAATCCATCCCAGATGTGCTGCCCGAATCGGTGCGCAAGGCCAAGAACCTCATGCATCGGGCTGAGGCGTTCCTGGCCATTCATGATCCGGCTTCCACGACCCGGTTCAAGGAGGCCATCGAAACCCTGCGCTATGAGGAGGCTTTCGTTTCGCAGACCTCGCTGCTGAAGTCTCGACAGCACGCGCACAAGTCATCGGCGCATCCTTGCCCGCTGAACGAGGCGCTGGAAACAGCTCGAGCGTCGGTGGGCGAAGCGGTTGCGGAGCCAAGTACGCAACCAGAAGCATCGGAGCGCGGTTCTGCGACCGATCTGCCTGATCTGCCCAATTTGCCCAATTTGCGCGACCGCTTCATCGCATCGTTGCCGTTCACACTGACAGCCGGGCAGAGTCAGGTGGTGGACGACATCGCGTCCGATCTTGAACGTGACTGGCCCATGCAGCGTCTGTTGCAGGGCGAAGTCGGCTCCGGCAAAACCGTAGTGGCGCTCGCGGCCATGCTGCAGGCGGTCGGCGCCGGCTATCAGGCGGTGCTGGTGGCTCCCACTCAGGTGCTTGCCGAACAGCATTACGAGACCATCAGCAAGATGGTGTCGGGGTTGACCCTTGCACAGCCGGGTGCCAAGGAGACCGATGCCGCGGCCGACGTTGAGGGCGCGATGGGCGCGTCCGGTGCTTCGACGGTCTCTTCTTCCAAGGTGACTGCGGAAATTCCCGTCACCCTGCTGACCGGTGGTATGAAGCTTGCCGCCCGGCGTAAGGCGCTCGCTGCGGCCGCCAGTGGTGAGCCGGGCATTATCGTGGCCACGCACGCGGCGTTTTCCAAGACCTTCCAAGCCCCGCACTTGGCCTTGGTGGTGATCGACGAGCAACACCGGTTCGGTGTGGAACAGCGCGAAAGCCTCAACGCCAAAACCGATGACGGCACCACGCCGCATCTACTGGTGATGACCGCCACGCCCATCCCGCGCACCGCCGCCATGACTTGGTTTGGCGATCTCGATATTTCCTGGCTCACCGAATTGCCTGGCGGCCGCAAACCGATTCGTACCGTGGTGGTCAATGAGGCCGACGCCGCCACCATGGGGCGTATGTTCGCGCACATTCGCGCGCGAGTCGACGCGGGGGAGCGGGCCTATATCGTGTGCCCGCGCATTGATGCGGATGATGAGGAGAACGAAGGCGGTTCCGGCGTTTCGGCAGCAGCCGGTTCTGCCCGCGGACGCGCCGCAGCATCTGGTTCCAGTGCCCGCACAGCTGCGGGCGGCCGTGCGACGCGCGCGGCGGCCGATGCCATCGGCATCGACGACCCCTACGAAACCTTCGACGAAAATGGCGAAACCGTGGCTCGCCCGCCATTGCATGCGGTGGCCGAAATCGCCGACCGGTTGCAGAAACTTCCACAGTTCCAAGGCATTCGGTTTGCGACTCTGACCGGCCGCGACAAGGATGACGTCAAAACCCAGGTCATGGCCGATTTTGCCGGCGGCGAGACTCCGATCCTGGTGTCCACCACGGTGATCGAAGTCGGCGTGGACGTCAAGCAGGCCAGCTGCATCGTCATCTTTGATGCCGACCGATACGGCCTCTCTCAGCTGCATCAGCTGCGCGGCCGCGTGGGGCGTGGCGGCACCAACTCGTGGGCGTTCCTTATTTCCCGTGCGGAACCCGGCTCCCCGGCCGAGCAACGGCTCGAAGTGATTCACCACTCGCTCGACGGTGCCGAAATCGCCCAAGCCGACTTGGAATTCCGCGGTGCCGGCGATGTGCTCGGCGACGCCCAATCCGGCGGCAAGTCCAGCCTGAAGCTCCTGCGCGTGGTCAAGGACGCCGACATGATCGCCGACGCCCGCACCCGTGCCGGGCAGCTTCTGGCCGCCGACCCCGAACTGGCAGGTGAGGTCCAACTCGCCGGTGCCGTCCTCGACTTCACCCGAGGCAACGAAACCTTCCTGACCTCCAGCTGAGGCACCTCCAGCTGAGGCTAGGGCTGCGCCCCCGTAATCGCACGATATAGTTTTTCCGTATGCCGATCGTGAGGAAATCACGGTCGGGAAGCCCTCGAATGTGCTTCAGTGGAGGCAAGACCATTCGTACATGAGGTACTCGAAGTGCATATATCATTGGTGCGCTTCGAGCACCCCATTGTTGTTCATGATTGGTATGCGCAGATGAACCTGTACAGTGAAAGCTATGCGTGTAATTTCTGGACGATTCAAGGGTGTGGCGCTTGCTACGCCGAAAACGGGTACCCGGCCTACCACGGATCGCACCAAAGAGGCGATTTTCTCGCACCTCGACTCATGGGGAGTGCTGGATGATGCCCGTGTACTGGACCTGTTCGCCGGTACTGGTGCGTTGGGCATCGAAGCGCTGAGCCGTGGCGCGCGAGAACTCGTGGCCGTGGAAAGTTCCCGGCCTGCGGCGGCGCTGATTACCAAGACCTTGGCGCAGCTACAGAAGAATCGTTCGTGGGATGCTTCGCTCAAGGCCCGTGTGCTGGTCAAAAAAGCCGAGCAAGTGGCTGGCGGCTTCGGCGAACCATTCGACGTGATATTCATCGACCCGCCCTATGCCTATGAGACCGCTGAATGCAATCAGCTACTGTCCGATCTGGCGGCGGGCAGCGCCACCAACGAGAACACGGTGATCATGCTCGAACGCTCGGTACGCTCGGATGATCCCACTGCCCCCGGAGGCTGGCAAATCACCGAAAGCCGCAACTACGGCGAAACCGCCGTCTTCTACATCGAATCCGCGGATGACGACTCGGATATAGAGCGTTCCGACGATTCCGCCGCGTAGTGAATCTCCCACCGTGTGGTGAATTAATCGGCGAGCCGGCGCGGATGGGCGGCGGAGACCTCCCAGCCCAAGGCCATCAGGGTCTTGCGATCGGCCTTATCCAGCGCCTTGCAATCCAGTGCCGCGATAAGGTCTGGCCGAATCTCGGCGGTGCGGGCCAGCGCTTCGTCGCGGCGAAAACGGTCCACCTTGCCGTGGTCGCCGGACAACAGCACATCCGGCACCGCAATACCGCGCCACACGGCCGGCTTGGTGTACTGGCGATGTTCAAGCAGTGCGCCCTCGCCGGTGTAGGATTCCTCAACAATCGAATCTGGGTTGCCCATGAATCCGGGCATCAGGCGGGTGATGGCCTCAAGCATCACCGATACCGCTACTTCGCCGCCGTTCAGCACATAGTCGCCGATCGAATATTCGCGTACGTCGACGCCTTGGGCGCGGTAGTAGTCCGGGATGCGCGCATCGTAGCCCTCATACCGGCCGCAGCCGAACAGCAGATGGTCGGCATGGCTGAGCTCGGTGGCGTCGCGCTGGGTGAACAACGGGGCCGATGGGTTCGGGAAGATGAGCACCGGTGCGCCGGATGGGGCGGGGGAGCCGGACGGCTGCGAGAATCCCAGCAGTTCGTCCAGACATTCGCTCCACACTTCGGGCTTCATCACCATGCCGGCCCCGCCGCCGACTGGCGTATCATCCACCGAATGATGCACATCGTGGGTCCAGTCGCGCAGGTTGTGCGCCTTGATCTCCAACAATCCCTTGGCCTGGGCTTTGCCCATCAGGCTGAGGTTCATCACCTCAAAGTATTCGGGGAACACGCTCACGATATCGATCTTCATGTCATCCAGCCTAACGGTAGCCCCTCCCGCATTACACGGCCACCACTACACTATTGCGGTGATGAATACGACGATGAACCTCCCCACCCGCAAAAAGCCCGAAGTGTTGTCCCCGGCCGGCAACCTGAGGGGCCTGAAAACCGCGGTCGATTATGGTGCCGACGCCGTCTACTGCGGCGGCAAAGCCTTCGGCATGCGATCGGCCCCCAAAAACCTTAGCCTTGAGGATTTCGAGGAAGGATCGCGCTACGCCCATGAACGCGGCGCTCGCGTGTACGTGACCTGCAACGTGCTGCCGCGCAACAACGAGATCGAAGCCATGCGCGAGTACGTCGGCCAGCTCAAAGACACCGGCGTGGACGCGCTGATCGTCTCCGATATTGGCGTGATGATGATGGCCCGTCAGGTGGCTCCGAATCTGGAACTGCACGTCTCCACTCAGGCCGGCGTGACTAATTATCAGGCTGCGAACGCCTTCTACGAGCTTGGTGCTCGCCGTGTGGTGTTGGCCCGCGAGATGGACTTGCAGGCCGTGCGTGATATTCGCGCCAACATTCCTGATGACCTCGACATCGAATGCTTCGTCCACGGTGCTATGTGCATGGCCTTCTCCGGCCGCTGCCTGTTCTCCAACTATCTGACCGGCCGCGATGGCAATCACGGCGAATGCGCCCAGCCATGCCGCTGGAAGTATTCGATCGTGGAAGAGAAGCGCCCCGGCCAGTACTTCCCGATCGAGCAGACCGAGAACGGCGCCTATCTGTTCAATTCGCAGGACATGAATATGCTGGGGCACTTGGATGATTTGATTGACTCCGGTGCCACCAGCCTCAAAATCGAAGGCCGCGCGAAAAGCGCCTACTATATCGCCGCCATGACCAACGCCTACAAAACCGCGGTTAATGAATACATGATTCAACGCGGTTTTGAAGACGCTGATGGCAATGTTTTGAAGCCTTTCCATGACCGTGTGATTCGCCCGGGCGACCCCGATTTTGGCCAAGGAACCGAAGATCAAGTGATGCGCAATGCTGATGCCGCGTTCGCCGGTGTGGCCGATGAGGGATATGACCGTGGCTCTGATACTGCGGTTGCCGATTCGGTCACCGGCTCGGTTGCCGCAGAACGTGACCGCGTGACGGTTGCTGATGCCGTCGACTCAACTGCCTCTGGTACGCCGGCCGGCACCGCCGTCGAACCCGACGGCATGAGCTCTCACGCCCGTTCCACGCGCCGCAAGTCCAACACCGCGGTCGAACAGATTGAGACCGATTGGAAACATGCGGCCGTTCGCCCGGCCCCACACGTCGAACTGCCCGAATGGCTGCTCGAGGAAACCGACAAGGTGGCCCACCGCGACTACTCCACCGGCTTCTATTACCCGGAGCACAAGGTCACACAGAACACCGACCGCTCCGCCTACTTCCGCTCATGGCTGGTAGTGGGCGAAGTGCTGAGCTGGAGCGCGGACGAAGACGGACGTGTCACGCTGATGAGCCGTAACAAGATTGAGCCCGGTCAACAGGTCGAATTCCTGCTGCCTGGCGAGAGACCATTGGTCTTTACCGTGCCGGAAACCGGCCTGCGCGATGCCGATGGCGCGCCAGTACCCGCCATCAATAATCCGGCGCACGTGTTCTCGATGCCCTGCCCGCACCAGGTGCCCATCAACGCCGCCATCCGCTCGCGCACCAAAAAGCCCACCCTCAAAGCCGAATAACCTACCACTCCGCCCCCGCTGACTGGGGGTGGTCATGAAAATCATGAACACCGCCCGCACCCAAGAAAGAATGCCTTATGCCTGAATACAGCGAAGAAATCCTCGATTCCAACAGCATCAGCTCTACCGATAAAGCCGGTCGCCCTATTCCGGTGACCATCCCCATCGCACTGGCCCCCGGCATCAAGGTGGTGTACACCACGCGACTGGGCGGCCTGAGCGCCGGCGATTACGGCAACCTGAACCTCGGCGGCAAGTCCGGCGACGAACCTGAGGCCGTGCTGTCGAACCGCATCGCACTCGCCGAAGCGGTGCAAGCCCGCCTATCGCTGGTCTCCCAAGTACATTCCGGCGTGGCTGTGGACGTGGACGACTCGTTCGTCATCAACACCCCCTTCGGCTTCGACGTGTCCGGCACACATGGTGAGACTGACACTCCGCACGTCATCGAGGCGGACGGCCAGGTCACCGCACAATCCGGCATCGCCCTAGGCATGTTCGCGGCCGACTGTCTGCCGGTGCTGCTGGGCGACCCGGTCACCGGTATCATCGGTGCGGCCCACTGCGGCCGTCGTGGTCTGGAGCGCGGCGTGATCGGCACCACGGTGGACCTGATGAAGAGCAAGGGTGCCGACCCGGCGAACATCGTGGCCACACTCGGCCCGCGCATCTGCGGCGACTGCTATGAAGTGGGCGACGAGATCGCCGACCAGTTCATCAAGCGCTTCCCGCTGACCAAGACGAAGACCCGTTTCGGCGGTGCCGGCATCGACATCGCCGAAGCCGCGATGATCGACCTCGCTTTCGCCGGTGTACATCAGGTGGTCGATTCGATGCCGCGCGTGCACGCCGCCACCCAGTACCTTGAGGAAGACCCGGAACTCGCCGAACTGTGCCGTACGGATGGCGAAGGCCCGGCCGAGCTCGCGGAGCGCATCGACAACATCAGCCACAGCATGTGCACGCTCGAAAACCCACTGTGGTACTCGCACCGCCGCGCCGCGCTCGCCAACAAAACACACGAAGGCCGCCTCCTCGCCCTCATCGTGCGTGACTAAACGGAGAATGCGAGCACATTCCGTGGAGAAGATGTGATGCAGTTCACGGACGGCCAGCCCTCACCCTACGGTGGTGCCTATGACTGAGAGAGATTTCGATACCCCCGTCGAGACGCCTACCGTCCAGCCGGTCCCCGCTCAGGGCGCCAAACCGGCGCAAACCGTGCCGGTGGTGGCCGTGGTGCTGGCCGCCGGCTTCGGTACGCGCTTCGACCCCGATAATCCCAAGCAGCTTGTCTCCGTGGGCGGCAAGCCCATCGTGTGCTGGAGCATTGATGCCTTTGAACATTGCGACCGCGTCAGCGACATCGTGGTGGTGGTCAATCCCAAGGTGCGCGGTGAAGTGGAAACGTTGGTTGGCGAGATGGGCTACACCAAGGTCCGCGTCATCATTGACGGCGGTGACGAGCGTGTGGACAGTACCGCCGCCGCGCTCGACATGCTGGCTACGGCTGGCATTCCGGACGATGCCAAGATTCTGATCCATGACGCCGTCCGTCCGTTCGTGGAACAGTCCGCCATCGACGGTTCGATTGATGCGCTCGACCAGTTCACGGCCGCAACCGTGGCCTACGCCTCAACCGACACCGTGCTGTTGACCGAGGATCTGGGCGATTTGAAAGTGGTCAAGTCGGTGCCGGACCGCCCGAACACCTTCCGCGCGCAGACCCCGCAATCCTTCCGCTTCGCGACGATTCGTCACGCTTACGATTTGGCTGCCGCCGACCCGGACTTCCATCCCACCGACGACACGCGCGTAGTGGTCGATTATCTGCCTGATGAACCCGTCGCCATTGTCTCCGGTGCGGAAACCAACCTGAAGATCACCACGCTGGAAGATATTCCCACAGCTGAGCGTATCGCCGAGGAGATTCTCGGTCGTGATCCCAAGGAAGAGGCCCGCGCCCGCATGCACGCCCTGCTGGCCCAAGCGGCCGGCCAGATGCATCGCTAGACTGGCATTATGCGTGAACTCAATGTTGTGATCTCCGGCTTCGACCACTATGACGGCGTGGAGGTCAATCCCGCCGTCGAAGTGCCCAAGGCCATCGCCGAGCAGGGACTGGGCGTCTCCTCTGCTCCGGACGATCCGTTGGAGCAGGTCGCCGTCACCGTTCATGCTGTCAGCATCCCGGTGAGCTTCGCCAAAGCCTGGCCCACGCTGAAAGAGACGATTGAGGCCACCAAGCCCAATATCGTCATCGCCACCGGGCTCAAGCACGCAGCCCGAGGCGTGATGCTTGAACGATGCGCCACCAACCTGATGGACGCGATCAAGCCAGACGCGGACAACGTGATCCCACGCCGCGAACCCATCGATCCCAATGGCCCGGCCGCCTATTGGACCCGCCTGCCGTTGCGCTCGATCCTGAATGATTTCACGGACGATTCGATTCCGGCCACCTTGAGTTCGGACGCAGGTACGTTCGTATGTAATTCGCTGTTCTACAACTTGCTCAACTGGACCGCCACCCAGGAGCAGGTGCTGGGCGGATTCGTCAGCTTCCCTCCGGTCGTTCCGGCGCATTCCAGCCAGCATGGTCTACCACTCGACCAGCAAATCGCCGCTGGCCGTGATGTGGTGCGCGAAGCCGTGCGCTACTATCTCAAGCCCTCCAGCTCCGACATCCTCATCGCCTAGCACGCTGTGCGCCACGCCGGAATAGAACATGGTTCGCACGCATTGTAACGATTGCGCGTCGCTCAACGCTCAGCGCTAGTGCGATGCGCTACAGTGCTTCAAGGATGTGCCAAGAGCTTTATGCGTGTGCGAAAGGAATAAACAGCGATGGTGGATCGTTTCCCGGTGGTGCTGCGAGGATATGACAAGGAGAAGGTTGATGCTGCCTTCGACGCTACTCAGGAGAGTATGAAGCGTGCGCAGCAGACGTTGGCCAGCATGCGTGAGCAGATTGCGGCGGATGACGACCGTATTCTGCAACTGCAGGCCCAACTTCAGGAAGAGAAGAACAAGAAGCCGGAAGGCAACAGCTTCGCTTCCTTGGGAGCGAACGCCCAGCAGATGCTTGCCTCCGCCGAACAGACGAGTACCGAACTGCTGGAACGCGCCAAGCAGGACGCGTCCTCCATCCGTACCACGGCTCAGGCTCAGGCCGAAACACTGATCAACAACGCCAAGCTGGATGCCCAGCATATTGTTGACGACGCCAATGCCAAGGCCGCCTCGATTCTGACGAACGCCAGCAATCAAGCCGAATCAGTGACCACCTCCGCCAACGAGGATGCCGCACAACTGCGCTCCGAAACTGCCAAGACCATCACCGAACAGCGTCAGACCGTCGAGCTTGAGCTCAGCAACGCGCGCGAAGAGCACACTAAGAAGATGGCTTCCGAACGCTCCACTCAAGAGCGCGAAATCGCCGACATGAAGGCGGAGGCGACCCAGCAGGTTGCCGCAATGCGCAAAAGCGCCAATGAGGAGATCACCAAGCTTAAGTCTGATTCCAACGATCAGATTGAGGCGGCGCTCGCCGAGGCCAACAAGAAGCTCGCCGACGTGCGCGAGCAAGTGTCCAAGATGATGACCGAAGCCCAGCGCAAGGCCAGCGAAATCATTGATGCGGCCAAAACCAAGGGTCAGGAAATCACTGATGAGGCCGAGGTCAAGCGCACCAGCACGATGAGCCAGGTCAACGCCGAGGTCGAGCAGATCCGTCACGACATCGCCGCTCAGCAGGATGAGGCCACGAAGAAGGTCAACGAACTGCTGCAGCACCTCGAAGAGCGTCGTGTGGCGGCCAAGCGGGAAGCCGATGAGTTGGTCGGTCAGGCCAAGAACACTCGCGACCAAGCCGATTCGTATGCCGCGTCCAAGCGCGAGGAGGCGGACATCCAGGCCGCCGCAATCGTACATAAGGCGGGCGAGGAAGCCGATGCGCAGATCGAGGAGCGTCGCGCCGCCGCCCAAAGCGAGCTTGACGGTCTGTCCAAGCGCATCGCCGATCTGCAGGAACGCGAGTCCGTCATCACCCAGCGTGTTTCGGAACTGCGTTCTATGTTCTCGCAGGCGTTCTCCGGATTCGCTTTCGGCGGTAATGCGGCGGCCTCTGGTCAGGATCAGGAAGCCGCTGCCGCGGCGGCATTGCCGGTGGTTGCGCCCGTCCCGGAAGTCAAGCCTGTACACAACGAGGCCGATGACCAGCCGGGTGAGTTGAGCGGAAACGAGTCGGCTGCCGACGATCACAATGAGACAGATGCGGCACCGGCTGATTCGGCTGATTCGGCTGATTCGGCTGCGCAGAATGAGCAGTCCGAATCGTCTGAGCCGTCCGAGCACCAGACACAGGGCGAACCGGAGGCCCCGACTCAGGAGAATCCGGCCGTATCTGAGCAGAACGGCGAATGACAGGCCTTCGATTAGACTACTAGCGGTAAGAATTACGGCACCTGCGCTTTCGAGCCAGGTGCCGTATTCGTTTGAATCTGCGCCACAAGCGCACCATCACAGAAGGAGTATGACATGAGTGAATTGACGCCTCTGACCGACGAAGCGTTGAATACCCTGCGCGGCGATTTCGCACAGAGCGGCACCAACCGTCTGGCCATGAACGCGGTGACCGCCGCCGGCATCGACAAGGTGGCTCGCAATTATGACCGCGCTCGTCTGATGCAGCGTCGTTTCTCCACCATCGTTGACAATGGCGAAGCCACCCATCAGGATCGCTCCGGCCGCTGCTGGCTGTTCAGCTCCCTGAACGTGGCCCGTTTCGTGGCCAAGAAGAACATGAACTTGAAGGAGTTCGAGTTCTCCCAGAACTACGCGATGTACTACGACAAGCTGGAGCGCGTCAACTACTTCCTTAAGGATGTGGCCGCTCTGGTGGCTGCCGGAGAGCCTTCCGACTCCCGCCTGATGCAGCACCTGCTCGCCGACGTGATGGGCGATGGCGGCCAGTGGACCATGGCCATGAACGTGTACAAGAAGTACGGCGCTGTGCCCAAGGACCTGTTCCCGGAGACCGAATCCTCCAAGAACACCGGTGAAATGAACATCCAGCTGCGCCACATGCTGCACACCGCCGTGGCGCACATGTACGCCGCTGACGGCGATGCCTCCAAGGTCGAGGCGATTATTGCCGACGCCACTGCTGCCGGCCACCGTATTCTGACCATCCACCTGGGCGAGCCGCCGGTTTCCTTCGACTGGGAATGGACCGACAAGGATGGCGAATTCCACCGCGACGGCGAGATTACGCCGGTTGAGTTCTGGAAGAAGTACGTGGGTCCGGCTGATCTTGAGGACTACGTGTGCCTGGTGGACGATCCGCGCACCGAGCACGCCAAGGGCAAGAAGATCGGCATCGAGCACCTCGGCAATGTGGCTGGCGGCGACGCCACCGAGTACCTCAACGTGCCAAACCAGTTCATGAAGGACTGCGTCAAGCAGATTCTCGTTGAGCAGGGCATTCCGGTATGGTTCGGTGCCGACTGCCACCCGTTCATGGACCGTGAGAACGGCGCTTGGGCCACCGACCTGTTCGAGTACGGCCGCGTGTACGACGTGGACTTCGATTTGGACAAGGAAGCCCGCGTGCGCTTCGGCGACTCCGCCATGAACCACGCCATGGCTTTCGCCGGCGTTGACGTGGCCGACGACGGCACCACCCGCCGCTGGCGCGTGGAGAACTCTTGGGGCGCCAAGATCGCCGACAAGGGCTACTTCACCATGTCCGACGACTGGTTCACCGAATACGTCTACGAGGTAGCCGTCCCGAAGGCCCTGTTGCCCGAGGAATACCAGAAGGCCCTCGAAGAGCCAGCCACCATGCTCCCCGCATGGGATCCGATGGGCGCTTTGGCCTGACTTCGTCAGCCTCCCGGAATCGGCCTGACGGCCAATGCTGTGTTTTCTCGCAGCCTGTCGGCTGCTAGGGTCTCTCCCTCTGTCAGCGCGAAGCCGCTGACAGAGGGAGAGACCGCGGTCGCAGGCCGCACAACAACACAGCATCGCCGCAGGCGAGTCCACACAGGCGAGTCCACCCAAAGTCCATAACCGCCGGCCCAACAAGCAGTCCCCGTAACAAACTGCTATAGTTGGGCTTTTGCGTCTATGGCGACATACCGACAGTACGTATACAAGGAAAGGAGTCGAGCAATGGCAGCACTACGTGGTCCGGATAGTTCCGAGGATGAACGTCGTTTGGGGGAGCAGGCCGTCTTTCCTGAGACCGTCGATGTCAACATTCGTCAGCTTGACCCCATTCCCGCGCCGCGTGCCTTCCTCAGGGAGCAGCCGCTCACCGATGAGATGAGCGAGCTCGTGCTCCACTCGCGGCAGGAAATCCGCGATGTGCTCAACGGCCGCGACGACCGACTGCTCGTCATCGTGGGCCCCTGCTCAATCCACGACCCGAAGGCCGCGCACGAGTACGCAGAAAAGCTGGCTGCCGTCAAGCGCGAGTTGGAAGACCGACTCGTGATCGTGATGCGCGTGTACTTCGAGAAGCCGCGCACCACCATCGGCTGGAAAGGCCTCATCAACGACCCCGATCTGGACGGTCGCTTCAATATTCGTAAGGGCATGTGGCTGGCCCGCAAGGTGCTCACCGACGTGCTGAGCCTCGGCCTGCCCGCCGCCACCGAATGGCTTGACCCCATCACCCCGCAGTACATCTGCGACGCGATCAGCTGGGGTGCCATCGGCGCGCGTAACACCGAATCCCAAGTCCACCGCGAACTGGCCAGTGGCCTGTCCATGCCGGTGGGCTTCAAGAACTCCACCGACGGCTCCATCAAGGCCGCCGCCGATTCCTGTTTCGCGGCCGGCTTCGAGCATCACTTCCTGTCCATTAACTTGGACGGTCGCGTGATTTCCGCCGAAACCAAAGGCAACCCGGATTGCCATCTGGTTCTGCGCGGCTCCAGCCACGGCCCGAACTACGATGCCGAATCCGTGCGTCAAGCTCTGGAAGACCTCAAGGTTTCCAAAGCGTCCGGCCCGAGCCAGCATGGCCTCGTCATCGATGCCGCCCACGGCAACTGCGGCAAAGACGAAAACCGCGAAGCCGAAGTCATCGAAGAGATCGCTGAGCGCCTGGCGCACGGCGAACAAGGCATCACCGGCGTAATGATGGAAAGCTTCTTGGTCGGCGGTCACCAAAAGCCGGCCCCGCTCGACCAGTTGGTCTACGGTCAGTCCGTCACCGACTCTTGCGTGCCGTGGGAACGCACCAACGAACTGCTGCACACCCTAGCCGACGCCGTCACCGCTCGCCGCTCGGCTAAATAGCTTTGTCTTTGTAAAAATGCTCACTGAGACCCACTCAGTGAGCATTTTTTGCCAATAACGGTGGTCATGTCAGTTTGTTCCCGTGACACCTTATCCTTGGGAAGGATACTGACCCAAGGAGAGATGTTATGCAGCAGCAGGAGGAAGCAGCACATTCGCTGCATCCGTTGCAAGTCGGTCCGCAGCCGTTGAACACCCCAGAAGAGCTTCGCGCCATTCGTCAGGCGATGGGGGAGGGGAAGAACCCGCTCGTTGCCACTGATGTGCCGCGTTGGGAAGATCAGGTGGGTGTCAGTCGCATCATCAACCGCCGCGTATTGGAGTTGGAGCCGCTGCCCACGCCCGCGCAAGTGCTCGCTGAACTCCCGCTGACTGATCAGGCTCAGGAAATCGTCGCCTACTCGCGTGATGAGATTCGCGCGTGCCTGTACGGCCAAGACGACAGGCTGTTGGTCATCGTCGGCCCCTGTTCGGTTCATGACCCGAAGGCCGCGCTGGACTACGCGCGCCGATTGGCCAAGCTGAAAGATGAGCTCGGTGAACAGCTGCTCATCGTCATGCGCGTGTACTTCGAGAAGCCGCGCACTACCATTGGCTGGAAGGGCCTGATCAACGACCCGGATATTGATGGCAGCCACAATATTCGCAAGGGCCTGTTGCTTGCTCGCAAAACCTTGCTTGGTGTGCTGAAGGAAGGATTGGCGGCCGCCACGGAATTTCTGGAGCCCACCAGCCCGCAGTTCATCTCGGACGCGGTGAGTTGGGGCGCCATTGGTGCGCGCAACACGGAAAGCCAGATCCACCGCCAATTGGCCAGCGGGCTTTCCATGCCGGTCGGCTTTAAGAATGCCACTGACGGCTCGGTGAAGGCAGCGGTCAACGGTTGCTTCGCCGCTGCTCAGCAGCACACGTTCTTCGGCATTGACCATCTGGGGCGTGCCTGCGCAGTCGAGACCCTTGGCAACCCGGACTGCCATGTGGTGTTGCGCGGCTCGATTCACGGCCCGAACTACGATGCCGAATCCGTGGCCAAAGCCATGGAAGACGTACGCGCCGAAATGCCCGCCGAATCCGCAGCCTCGCATGGTCTGATTGTTGATTGCTCGCACGGTAACTCCGGCAAGGACGAACATCGTCAGGCCGAAGTCGTGCGCAATATTGCCAGCAGAATTGCAGCTGGCGAACAGGGTATTACCGGCATCATGATGGAAAGCTTTATTGAAGGAGGCAATCAGAAGGCCGCGCCGCTTGATCAGCTGGTCTATGGCAAGTCGATTACTGACAAGTGCATCAGCTGGGAAGAAACCGAGGCCTTGCTGCGCGAGCTTGCGGAAGCCGTAGCCACACGGCGTTGGCACTGAGTTGCGTCATCGGCTCTCTCGCGGGAGCAATGCAACGAAACGTCTCTACCCCTCAGCCTGCCATTCGGCGGCCACCTCCCCTGACAAGGGGAGCCGAAAGTGTTGTGAAAGGAACTTACGTATGGGTATGAAAACTGTAGCTATTATTGGCGCATTGGATGAGGAAGTGGCGCTGATCGCCAAATCGCTCACGCATGTGACGCACACCGCCAAGGGCAGCCTTGACATCGTGTCCGGCACGGTCGACTCCTTCGGTTCTGACGTCATCAAGGTTGCCGCAACGGTAGGCGGCATGGGACTGGTCAATGCGGCCGCCACCACGCAGCTGCTGATTGACGAGATTGCCCCGGACGCCGTGATTTTCAGCGGCATCGCCGGCAACCTCAACACCCACCTGCACATCAACGACGTGGTGCTCGGCGGCACCCTGCGCTACCTCGACACTGACATGCGGCTCGTAGGCCAGTGGAAGCCCGGCACGGCGGACGCTCCGGTGGAGGAATTCCACTCTGATGACCGTCTGCTGGAAGTCGCCGACGAGGCGCTTGCCAATGCGGGCATTACCCACATCACCGGCATCATCGCCTCCGGCAACTACTTCGTGGACACGCCCCAAAAGGTCGAGGAGGTCATCCGACTCACCGGGGCTGACGCCGTGGAGATGGAAGGCGCCGCCGTGGCACAGGTCGCCGCCCGCAATAACGTGCCGGCACTGGTGATTCGTGCCCTTTCCGACAACGCCGACACCGATTACGAGGTATTCAAGGAGTTCGACATCTCCGAATACGCCGATACCGCCGCCCGTCTGGCTGTCGACATCGTCAAGCGCCTGTAACTGGTCACCTCCAAGTTCGGCGTTGCCGGTGTGGGCTGGTACATGGCCATCATGACTGCCCTCGCTCTGCTCGCTCTGTTCCTGATCAAGGAAAGCAAGGACAAGGACTACGAGCTGTAAATAGAGCTCCCCATATTATGCTCCCGCCAGCGGGAGCATTTTGTTATGTCGTCCCGCCAAAAATGAACAATAGACGAACTTACGTAGTTTAGGCATCTCACTACGCCTCGCACGTTTTACTCTGGAAATCATGGATATCTGGCAGATCGTCGTGATTGTGGTGCTCGCCGCGCTGATACTGGTGTGGGTTGCCGTCATCGCCTACAACAAAGGCCGCGTTTCAGGCCGGCTCGCCGCCGAACAGGACCTGTCCGGAGACGAGGATACGCATTCTCTATTCGGTGATGATGCGCCCGTGCGCCCCACCGAGCGTCGCCTGATTGAAGTCCTGCCCGAAGCCCTGATCGTCACCGACCGCAACGGTCTGGTCCAATATTCAAGCCCCGGCTCAGTGCCATTCGGCCTAGTCTCCGGCGACCGACTCAACTCGCGTGAAGTCGAGGACATCCTCACTCAGGCCGCCGCCGACGGTGGCATGCGTGAGCGTGAGGTTCAGCTGCCGATCAATCGCAATTCCTATCCGTCCTCTAATGGCCGAGGACTGGAGGCCGGCCAGTCACGCCCGTCCAACACGCTGTATTTGCGTGTGCGCATTGGCGATATCGGCGATGACCTGTACGCCATCTTCATCAACGACATGTCCGAGCAGCGCCGTTTCGAGGCCGTCCGCCGTGACTTTGTGACCAACGTTTCGCACGAACTCAAGACTCCGGCCGGTGCCATCGCGCTACTGGCCGAAACCGTGACCGACGCCGCCGATGATCCGGACGCCGTACGGTATTTTTCCGGCCGTATCTCCAAGGAATCCGCGCGCCTGACCGAACTGGTGCATCATCTTATCGACTTGCAGAAAGCCCAAAGCCCGCAAAGCGTGATCGATGCGCGGCGCATTTCCGCGCTGGATGTGGCACGCGCCGCCATCGCCGCCAATCAGACCCAAGCCGACTCCCGCCATGTGGATATCCGACTGAGTGTCAACGGACAGTCAGTGCCCACGAAGGTCGAGGAGCTGGCCGATGGCGAAGGTTCCTTGGAAGAATCAGGCAGCCCAGCCACGAACGGTCCGATGATCAAGGCCGACAAAGAGGCCATGCAAACCGCCGTCAAGAACCTCGTAGAGAACGCCATCCATTACTCGCCCGAACACACCACTGTGGCGGTCGGTGTGGGGGAGCGCGATGGCAAAGTCACCATCCGCGTGGTCGATCAGGGCATCGGCATCCCCGCCAAATCGCTGGACCGCATTTTCGAGCGGTTCTACCGGGTCGACCCGGCCCGTTCGCGCGAGACCGGCGGTTCGGGACTCGGCTTGGCCATCACCAAGCACTGCGTGCAGGAGAACGGCGGTCGGATTTCGGTCTGGTCGCGTACGGGGGAGGGGTCGACGTTCACCATCGAGCTGCCGGCCGCCCCGGATGAGGATGACGACGAGGTCCGGCCGGACGAGTCGACACAAGCGTAGGGCCTTGGTTGGTGCCCGATATGGTGCCATTCCATTGCCACACAATCACACAGTGGGCGAGGTGCGCACACCGCGCGTAGCCCAATTACGCAATTACGTACTTTCGGGAAACAGCAGGCTAACGGAGAACAAATGGTTACGATAATGTCGGAAAACTTTGCGCCTATGCGCACGGGAACATACCCAAGAAAGGCTACTATGACACGCATTCTTATCGTCGAAGACGAGGAATCCTATCGCGAGCCGCTGGTATACCAGCTCACACGCGAGGGGTACGACGTGTCCGCCGCCGCCACTGGCGAGGAAGGTCTGGAACTGTTCACCAAGGGCGGCATCGATTTGGTGCTGCTTGATTTGATGCTGCCGGGCATTGACGGCACTGCACTGTGCCGCCGCATTCGTGAGCAGAGCCGTGTGCCGATTATTATGCTCACCGCCAAGAGCGCCGAAATCGATAAGGTCGTTGGCCTTGAGATTGGTGCGGACGATTATGTGACCAAGCCGTACTCTTTCCGTGAGCTGCTGGCACGTATTCGTGCCGTGATGCGTCGCAATCAGGCCACTGCCCAGGCTTCCGGCACTGTGGATGACGATATTCCGCTGGTGTGTGGCGATATCGCCATGCAGGTTGGCCAGCATCAGGTCACCGTACGCGGCGAAGCCGTGTTCTTCCCGCTCAAGGAATTCGAACTGCTCGAATACCTCATGCAGAACAAGGGCCGTGTGATGACGCGTCACCAGCTGATCGACCGCATCTGGGGTTCGGATTATGTGGGCGACACCAAGACGCTCGACGTGCATGTCAAGCGCGTGCGCTCCAAGATCGAGGAAGATCCGGCGCACCCCAAGTATCTGACTACCGTGCGCGGTCTCGGATACAAGATCGATACTCCCGCGGAGTAAATGGAAGGCGGCCTTCGGGTCGCCTTTTTTGTTGTGGATTGTGGGCTCGCTGTGGACTCGCCGCAGGCGAGCCCGCTCCAAAAACTACGTAGCCTCAACGTAGCCCACAAACATCCAAGTGTTCATCTTCTGTTTACTGATTTCGGTTTTGGGCCCTTGAAACCACCAATACGCTTGTAGTTGTCATGAATTGACCGGGCAGCGCTGAGCCGCCCGCGAATAGTTGATAGAGGGATTAAGTAATAATCATGCAGAAGAACATCCTCGTTCGCTCCATTGCCGCTCTGTCCGGCATTGTGATGCTCGCTTCCGTGGCCGCCTGCGGCGATAACACTGCCGCCACGACCGACAACAGCTCCTCCTCCGATTCCACTTCCAAGTCCACCCCGATCTCCGGCAACTTCTCGGGCGCCGGCGCCTCCTCTCAGCAGGCCGCCGTTGAAGCCTGGATCGCCGGCTTCCAGGGCACCAACCCTGAGGCCAAGATCGCCTACAACCCGTCCGGTTCCGGCGCTGGCGTGCAGACCTTCCTGACCGGTGCCACCGCTTGGGCCGGCTCCGACAAGGCCCTTGCCGATGACGAAGTTGAGCAGTCCAAGTCCGTGTGCACTGAAGGCACCGCCTTCGATGTCCCGGTCTACATCTCCCCGATCGCCGTGGTCTTCAACCTCAAGGGCGTTTCCGATGCCGGCAAGCACATCAACATGGACGCTGCCACCATCGCCAAGATCTTCGACGGCAAGATCACCAAGTGGAACGATCCGGCCATCGCCGATCAGAACAAGGACCTGAAGCTGCCCGACACCGCCATCACCGTGGTGCACCGCTCCGATAAGTCCGGCACCACCCAGAACTTCGTCTCCTACTTCAAGGACGTCACCCCTGACAACTGGACCTACGACCTCTCCGAGAACTGGCCGAACGAGGTTGGCCAGGGTGCCAAGGGCACTTCCGGCGTGATCTCCACCGTCAAGCAGGCCGACGGCACCATCGGCTACGCTGACTTCTCTCAGGTCGGCGACCTGGGCACCGTGGCCGTCAAGGTCGGCGACAAGTACAACGAGATTTCCGCCGAGGCCGGCTCCAAGGTCATTGGGGATTCCAAGCAGGACGACACCGTTAAGGGTGACAACCGCATCGTCATCAAGATCAACCACGCCACCGAGGCCGAGGGCGCCTACCCGATCGTCCTGGTCTCCTACGACATCGTCTGCCCGGCCTACAAGGACACCAAGCAGGCTGAGTTCGCCAAGGCTTGGCTGACCTACGTGACCTCCGACGAGGGCCAGAAGGCCGCTCAGGATGCCGCCGGCACCGCTCCGCTGCCCTCCTCCCTGAAGTCCGAGATCACCAAGTCCATCGAGGCCATCAAGACCAAGTGATGACGTCGGCCCGCAAGGGTCGTGTGGACTGGACCTGACAACTGAACGATAGACTGTAGTAGTAAGAGCAGTCGCCGCCAACTTTAAGCCGCAGTCGTAAACCATACGGCTGCGGCTTAAAGCGGGTCAGGACCCGAACGGTTTGGCAACGTCACAGACGAAAACCGCACCACTTGAATACTTGATAACCACCCTATATAAGGAGAATCCGTGAGTTCGCAAGACAAAACGGCTGTGCAGCCAGTTGGTGGCAAGACCGCCGACAAGGTGTTTCGCGGTGTGGCATACGCCTGCGGCATCCTGATCCTGGTTGTACTTGCCGCTGTGTTCCTGTTCCTGTTCTTCCGCGCCTGGCCACTCATCGGTGGCGATCAGGCCGCCAACAGCCAGACCGTGTCCAGCTTTACCGGCGGCAAGGCCAGCAGCTTCTGGGGCTACGTGCTCCCGCTGTTGTTCGGTACTGTGCTCGTGTCTTTGCTGGCACTGCTGATTGCCTTCTTCGTGTCCATCGGCATTGCGCTGTTCATTTCGCATTATGCGCCTAAGAAGCTCGCCACCGCGCTGAGCTATGTGGTCGATTTGCTGGCTGCCATCCCGTCCGTTATCTACGGTTTGTGGGGCGGCCTGATTCTGGTGCCGGCCATCTACCCGTTCTGGAACTGGGTTGCCAACCACCTGGGCTTCATTCCACTGTTCGAGGGCCCGGCCGCCAACCCGCCGCGCACCGTCGCCACCGTGGCTGTGGTGCTCGCCGTTATGATTTTGCCGATTATCACCTCCATGTCCCGCGATATCTTCATGCAGACCCCACGCCTGCACGAAGAGGCCGCGCTGGCGCTCGGCGCCACCAAGTGGGAGATGATTCGTCTGGCCGTGCTGCCCTTCGGCAAGTCCGGTATCGTGTCCGCCTCCATGCTGGCTCTCGGCCGCGCGCTTGGTGAGACGATGGCCGTGTTGATGATCCTGTCCCCGGGCCTCAACTACTCCATCAAGCTGCTGCAGGCCTCGCAGAACCAGACCATCGCCGCGAATATTGCCGCACAGTACCCTGAAGCCAACGATCTGGGCGTCTCCACGCTGATCGGAACTGGTCTGATTCTGTTCCTGATCACGTTCGTGGTCAACTTCATCGCCCGTAAGCTTACCGAGAAAGCGACTGCGTGATGACTGCTGCTGAGAACACTGAAAAGACTCCGATGGACGGCGCGCCCGAAATCGACTTCGATCGTTTCCGCCCGACCCGTTCCGCCATCCAGCGCCGTAATATCATGGACCACTTCATGTGGGTCCTGATCGCGGTGGCGTTTGTGATCGCCTGCATCCCGCTGATCTCCCTGCTGTGGACCACTATCGTCAACGGCATCAAGCGCCTGAACCTGAACTTCCTGAGCTACAACATGACCGGTGTGGTCGGTGGTAACCAGACCCCGTCCGGTGGTTACGGCGGTGTGCTGCACGCCATCATCGGTACTCTCGAAATCACCGCTGGCGCTATGGTTATCTCCATTCCGATCGGTTTGATGTGCGCCGTGTACCTGGTCGAATACTCGAACCGCGGCAAGCTCGCCACCACGGTCTCCCTGCTCGTCGACGTGATGAGCGGCATCCCGTCCATCGTGGCCGGCCTGTTCGCCTTCTCGATGTTCACGATTCTGCTGGGCCCCGGTACCATCAACGGTTTCGAAGGCTCCGTGGCTCTCTCCCTGCTGATGTTGCCCACCGTGGTCAAGTCCAGCGAGGAAATGCTCAAGATCGTGCCGAACGATTTGCGTGAGGCTTCCTTGGCTCTGGGCGTTACCAAGCAGCGCACGATTACCAAGATCGTGCTGCGCACCGCTCTGCCGGGCATCGTCTCCGGTGCCATTCTGGCCATCGCCCGCGTGATTGGTGAGACCGCACCGTTGCTGATGACCGCCGGCTACATCTCCAGCACCAACGTGAACCTGTTCTCCGGCCAGATGACCACCCTGCCGGTGTTCGTCTACCAGGAGTACTCGAAGCTCAGCGCGAACTGCCCGCCCAACGCCGACGCCACCTGCGTGACCACGATTCCGATGGAACGTGCGTGGGCTGCGGCTCTCGTGCTGATCGTCATCGTGCTGCTGCTGAACCTCATTGGCCGAATCGTGGCGAAGGTCTTCGCCGTCAAGACCGAACGCTAAGCCAGTCGCTAAGCCTAAGCCTTAAGAACACAAGGAAATATAAGGAAACATCATGGGACAACGTATTGACGTCAACCACGAAAACATCTACTACGGCGACTTTCTGGCCGTGGAAGATGTGAACATCAACATCGAGCCGAACAAGGTCACCTCCTTCATCGGCCCGTCCGGCTGCGGCAAGTCCACCGTGCTGCGCACCTTGGACCGTATGCACGAGATCATCCCTGGCGCTCACGTCGAGGGCGAGGTGCTGCTCGAAGGCAAGAACCTGTACGACAAGGACGTGGATCCGGTGGCCGTGCGCCGCGACGTCGGCATGGTCTTCCAGCGACCGAACCCGTTCCCGACCATGTCCATCCGTGAGAACGTGCTGGCCGGTGTGCGCCTGAACAACCACCACCTGGCCAAGTCCGACGCCGACGATCTGGTCGAGTGGGCTCTGCGCGGTGCCAACCTCTGGGAAGAGGTCAAGGACCGTCTTGACAACCCTGGCATCGGCCTGTCCGGTGGCCAGCAGCAGCGTCTGTGCATCGCCCGCGCCGTGGCCGTCCACCCGCAGGTGCTGCTCATGGATGAGCCCTGCTCCGCCTTGGACCCGATTTCGACCTTGGCTGTCGAGGATCTGATCAACGAGCTCAAGAGCGACTACACCATCGTGATCGTGACCCACAACATGCAGCAGGCCGCCCGTATCGCCGACTACACCGCCTTCTTCAACCTGAAGGCAGTGGGCCAGCCCGGTCACCTCGAGTACTTCGCGGACACCATCACGATGTTCAACAACCCGCAAAACGAAGAAGCCGAGCGCTACATCTCTGGAAGGTTCGGCTGATCGTTTCCTGCGCGCAGCGTAATGATTTGTGCGTAGGAGAAACGGCAAAGCCCGTCGCAAGGCGGGCTTTCGCATATTCAGCGCGAGTATTGCCGAGTATTACCGTTCTCGTAACGGAGCGAGCTGGAATACTTCGTCAGACTGGGCGGCGACTTCCCGCTTCGGTCGATCGACGGGAGAACGGCGGGTAAAGCGGTACAAGACAAGTCCGCACGATGAATACTCTGTGATGAATCTTCTGTTTACGGTGCGAGTGTGGAAGAATGGTCACAGCAAGGTCCAGCAAAGGAGCATAGGTGAGTACTGGTCTGATCGTCAGCATCGTCGTTGTCGTTATTATCGTTGTCTTGATTGGTTGGGGCGTCAGCGCCTATAACAACCTGGTGACGCTGAAGAACCGTGTGAAGAACGGTTGGGCGCAAATCGACGTGCAGTTGAAGCAGCGCGCCGACCTCATCCCGAACCTGGTGAATACCGTCAAGGGGTACGCATCCCACGAGTCTGAAGTCTTCACTCAGGTGACCGCCGCCCGCGCCGGCGTAGTGGCTGCGGCCAGCAACCCGAGCACGACCACTGCTCAGCGCGCCGCCGCCGAAAACCAGCTGTCCCGCGCCCTGTTCAACCTGCAAGCCACGGCTGAGGCATATCCGCAGCTGCAAGCCAACCAGAACTTCATGGATCTGCAGAACCAGCTCAAGGAACTGGAGAACAAGATCGCCTACGCCCGTCAGTTCTACAACGACGTGGTCCTGAAGCTCAACACCGCCATCGAAACCGTGCCGACGAACATCATCGCCGGTCTGTTCCACTTTGAGCAGGCGCAATACTTCGAGGCCGATGACGCTTCCCGTCAGGTGCCACAGGTCCAGTTCTGACCCGCTTCAGGCCCGTCCGGTAAGCCGCCGGCCGGGCCCGTATTGTCTTAAGAGAGGGAAGATATGCGGATACGATTCATTCGCGCCGGAATCATCAGCATTGTTGCCACGGTGGTGTTGGCAGTTATCACCTTGGCGATAATCGGGACTTCCGCGTTCGGCGATTCGGCCGACCTCAGCTACCGCACGCTGGACTATGACGTGACCGCCACCGCGAACGGTGATTTGAAGGTCACGCAGCATATCGACGTCAAGATGCGTGAGCGTACCGACAGTGACGACAACACCAAGCCGTGGAAGCAGCTGTTCCAGCAATACACGCTGAACTCCGGCACCTTGACTGATATCAGCGATATCAGCGTGCGCAACGTCACCGACGGCATCGACTACGCACAACAGAGCGAGCCCAAGCTGCCCAGTGACGTCTCTTCCGACAAGGAATGGAACAGCGACTACGCCAACCATTGGTATGTCGCCGATGTGAGCGATGGCAGCGACCATCCAAAGGCATACACGCCCGGTACCGATGGCCTCAAGCCCAGCGCCTCCGCCACCGAAGATGACACAACCGTGGAGATCGGCTGGAATATTCCGGTCACCACCGAGGCCGACAGCATGAAGTTCGATGTAAGCTTCACCATGCACGATGTGGCCACCAAATGGAAAGACGTGGCTTCCTTCCAATGGGAGCCGTTCGGCAAGAAGAACCAAGTGCCTATCGGCACGGTCACCGGCACCGTCCATTTCCCCAACGGCATCACCGGCAAAACCTCATGGACATGGCTGCACACCGAGCGCACCTCGGAAACCAAGCGCAACAGCGACGGCAGCTACACGTTCACGGCCTACAACATCCACAATGGCGACTACCTCGATGTGGTCGCGGCGTTCGATGCCGCCAAAGCCAAGGGCATCGCCCGCAAGGGAACCGGCAATCATCTCAAGGACCTGAAACAGGACGAATATAAGCAACAGCAGCGCTGGCTCGACAAGCAACGATTCGCTGCCAGAGCTCGTCTCGTGTTCTGGATTGTCAGCATCGTGCTCGGCATCGCGTTGTGCGCGTGGGGTATCTGGGCTGTGATCTCCAGCAACCGGCGTGCGCAATACAGTGGCAGCGTCGAATACTGGCGCGACCAGCCCGGCATCAGTCCGGCTTCCGCAGCCCGTCTGATTCGCGTGGTCGATCCGTCGACGCGCCAATCCGATGAAGACCGCCAGCTGACCGCCACCATGCTGTCGCTCGCCGTCAAGAAGGCCATCGCCATTTATCCGGGGCCGTCGGACATGTATCGCGGCATCGACATGAGCCAGGCCACGCCGGTGGGCTTGAGCCAAATGATTGCCGCCGACCAAGGCAAGCAGTATGCGGCAGGCATCACCAGCACCATCGTGATTCTGCCGCTCGCCATTGATGAGGCACCCAACGCGCAACAGTTGGGATTGAGCGAATCGGAAGATGCGCTGCTGAACCTGCTCATCGTCATTTCTCAGCGCGTGGGCAGCCCGGTATTCGACCTGAACCAGATGAAGGCGACCTGCCAGAACTGGCAAGACGGCTATATTGAGCTCGGCAAATTCACCGGTGCATGCAGCATGGAATACCAGCGGCTGGGTGCCACGCGCTCTGTGGGCTGGCAATGGATCCTACCCGGCGTATTGGCCGCCGTGCTGGGATTTGGTTCGCTGCTGGCCAACAGCTTTATCGGATACCCGGTGGCTGGTCTTATCGGGCTGCCGATATTCCTGGTCGGACTGTTCTGCTCGATGGCCGGCGCGATGACCGTGCTCACTGATCAAGGGCAGGATATCGCCGGCCGGACTCTGGGCCTTAAGCGTTATATGGAAGACTTCTCCAACTTCACCGACCGGGGTACCGCCGATTTGGCCTTGTGGGATTGGTATATGGTCTACGCCGCCGCGTTTGGCATTTCCGATCGCGTGATGCGTGAACTGGCCAAAGCATATCCTCAGGTCAACGACCCGGCTTGGCTGGATGCCAACGCCTCCAACTCGTTGTTCTACTGGAACTACCGCCCGTATGGCTGGTACAGCCACCGCCATAATGGTCCGTTCGACCACGATGCTGCCGGGCAGATGGACCCGGGCATTAGCGGCCCAGCTCCGGCTTACGGAGGCACATCGTTTGCCGGCGGATTCTCCGACCTCGGCTCGCAGCTGAACTCCGGACTCGCTGACATCAGCTCGACCATCAGCGCGGCAGCACCATCCGCCGATTCCGGTGGCGATTTCTCCAGCTTCGGCTCGGGTGGCGGCTCCGGTTTCGGTGGCTCGTTCGGCGGTTCGGGTGGCGGCTCGTTCGGCGGGCGGTAAATCCAGCGTTCTGCTTACGCTGGAATCGGACACAGACCGTCTCATTACTGTTGAAGGGAATCACCATGGCATTGTTCCGTAACCTCGGACCGTTCTCCACCACCGCCATCGGCCACGGCGAAATGCCGCTGACCATCGAAAACAATCGCGGCCACGAGGTCGGCATCGAAACCCTGCATGCCTCGCTGGACGCCGGCTGCCGCCACATCGACACCGCTTGGGCCTACTACTGCTCCGGCGGCGAAGAACAGACCGGTGAAAAGCTGGTGCGCGAGGCCCTTGAGACCTGGAAGGGGCCGAAGGACGAGGTGCTGGTGGCCACCAAGGTGGGCCACTTCCGCAACTTCACCGACGGCCGCCCCACGTGGGATGTGGACGGTCGCCCGGAGAACCTGATTCGGCGCGGCAAGGAGAGCGCACTGGCGCTCGGCGTGGACACCATCGACCTGCTGTACTTCCACCGCCCGGACCCGAAGGTGCCGTACAACGAGTCCGTCGAAGCCATCAAGCAGCTGGTGGACGAGGGCGTGGCGCAGGAGGCCGGTATCTCCAACGCCTCCATCGAGCAAATCGACATTGCGCGCGGCATTCTGGGCGACAAGCTCGTGGCCGTGCAGAACCAGTACTCGCCGATTCACCTGGAGACCCAGGACACGCTCGACTACTGTGCCAAGGTCGGTCTGGCCTTCGTGTGCTGGAGCCCGCTCGGCGGCTACCGTCACCCCTATGATGAGACCAAGTTCGACCCGTTCCGCGAGGTCGCGGCGGCCCACGGCGTGAGCTACCAGCAGGTCGTGCTGGCATGGGAGCTCGCCAAGGGCGACCACATGTTCGTGATTCCCGGCGCCCACCACCCCGAGACCATCCTTGACTCCCTCAAGGCCGACCAGCTCGAGCTCACCCCCGAAGAGCTCGCCAAGCTCGGCTGATTGCCCATTCCCCATCCTCCCGAATTTGTGCCGCTGACGTTGGCTTAACGTCACAAATTCGGGAGGATTGATTCGTCTTGAAGGAACCGTCATGCGCAAAAAACTCATCCTCGACCTCGATACCGGCATCGATGACGCGCTCGCCATCGCATATGCCCTAGGCAGTGCCGACGAGATCGATCTGATCGGTATCACGGCCACCTACGGCAATGTCGCGGTGCCCCTGGCCGCGCACAACGCGCTGGCGGTGGTGCACTTGTTCGGGCGTGACGATGTCCCGGTCTATCCCGGAGTCGACCATCCCATCGCCCCGGCAACATTGCCGAAAATGCGTGGCACCACACCAGACGAGCGGGCCCAGGCCTACGCGCGCTGGCAGAACGGCGGCGCGGACGGCTGGCAAACGGACGCTTCGTGGTCACCAACTCCCGGCTCGGTGGCGGTCCACCATTCCAACGGCATCGGCGGCGCAATCATCCCCGACTCCCCGCGCGCTCCGGAAGCACCAGGCTCGGCGGTCGATTTCATCATCACCGCCGCGCGCGAATACGGCCCGGACCTGACCATCGTACCTACGGGCGCGATGACCACCATGGCCACCGTATTCCGCAACGCTCCGGACCTGAAGGATTCCGGTGTGAACGTGACGTTGATGGGCGGCGCCCTCACATTGCCCGGCAATGTAAGCCCGGCCGCCGAAGCGAACATCTCCCAAGACCCAGAGGCAGCAGACTATCTGTTCAAGTGTGGCGCACGCACCACCATGATCGGCCTCGACGTGACCCACCAGACCGCGCTCACCCGCGAGAAAGCCCATGAATGGGCGTCTCTGGGGACGCAGGCCGGCGACTTCCTCGTCACCATGACCGACTACTACATCGACTTCTACCTGAAGAACCAGCCGGAGATTCGCGGATGTGGACTGCACGACCCGCTGGCCGTGGCCGCCGCGCTCGACCCATCGCTGGTCACGACCTTCGGGTTCAACTTGCAAGTCGATCTCGAGGGCCCGTTCCGAGGCCGTACCATCGGCGATCGTTCACGGCTTCAGGACCCCGACAAACACACGCAGGTCGCCTTGGGCGTCGATGTGCCGGAATTCCTCGGCCGTTTCATGACCCGCGTCACCGCGGCGGCCCGGTGACGCGGACGGCGGCCGTCCGGTCCGCTCCACGCCGTGGATGGATATGACCCACGGCGTGGAGCGCCTTTTCGGGAACCGACAGAACATAGGGGGGCGCTGCATGCGCAGCGCCCCCCTATGTGTCAGATCACGCCGCAGCCCGGAATCAGGCCGCCGGGCGGATCGAGCGTGAGATATTGCTCCTCCAGATCGATGTCGGGGACCAAGGCCTCCACGAACGGGACCAACGCGGTCTTTTCGACCACATCCTCGCCCTTGGAATTCTGGCCGGTTACCACCGGCTCGGTCAAACGAATCTTGAGCAGGGATTGGGCGGGGGAGTCGATCACATCCACCACTTTGCCGACCACTTGGCCGGCGGGCAGTCCCAGACCGTTGCCCTCGACTAGACGGGCCTCAAGGCCAATAAGATCCTTGGGATACCATTCGTCGGCCTCGAGCATGTCCTCCGCATCGTCGGCCTCGCCGTAGAGTTCGACACCGTTTAGGGCCTCGGCGGCATTGCGGTCGTCGACGCCCTCAAGCTTGAGAATCCAACGATCCTTGAACGTGCGCGAGCCCTCGACGATGTACTCGGTCTCGCCATCCTGGCTGTAGAGCACGGAGTCCGGCTCGAAGCGCCACTCGGGATCATCGGTGTACAGGCGCACGGTGACTTCGCCCTTCAGGCCCTGTGCGCGGCCAATACGAGCGACCCTCAGCAACTCGAGCTGCTGAGGGTCGTCGTGCATGTCTTGCTGTGCCATGCTGTGAATCGTTCCTTATCGGTTATCGACGGACGTCCATGATGTCAACGCGGACCTTGTGGTCAGACAGTGCCTGAATCACGGTGCGAATCGCGTTGGCGGTGCGGCCGCCACGGCCGATCACACGGCCGATGTCTTCCGGGTTCACGCGTACGCGAAGCAGTTCGCCGCGCGCGTTCTCATGAGACTTGACGGAAACATCGTCGGGAAAATCAACGATGTTCTTGATGAGGTGTTCCACAGCTTGTGCAAGCATAGCTAGCCTTTCGTTTCCGCTCAGGCCTCAGCCGGAGCTTCTTCGGCGGCCTCTTCAGCCGGGGCTTCCTCAGCGGCGGCAGCGGCTTCGGCTTCAGCCTTGGCCTTGGCAGCAGCTTCGGACTTGGCGGCCTTCAGCTTCTGAGCCTGGTCCTCAACGGCCGCGATGCGGGCCTCGGCGTCCGGGCCAGCCTCAACGGTCTTCAGGGTGCCTTCGGCACCTTCAAGGCCCTTGTACTTCTGCCAGTCGCCGGTGATGTTCAGCAGCTTGAAGACGGGCTCGGACGGCTGAGCGCCAACGCCGAGCCAGTACTGAGCGCGATCAGACTTGATCTGGATGGTCGAGGGCTGGGTGTTGGGGTTGTAGGTACCGATCTCCTCGATGACCTTGCCGTCACGCTTCTTGCGGGAATCGACGACCACCACACGGTAGAAGGCGTAGAACTTCTTGCCCTGTCGCTTCAGACGAATCTTGGTTGCCAAAATGGCTCTCCTTGTAATGCTAGGTGTGCGGGTTCTCGGTTTGCCATGTGGGGCATGGCCGTCCGGAATCCACGTGTCCTCGCGGCTCGGGGTGTAGAGGGCGCCACGCGCGCGCGAATAACTGGCCTATTATAGCGCACAGGGCCGGACTGGGCGTGGCGCACTGTGGTTGCGGTGTGGTGCGCGTTCCCCGTTGCGCAACATTCCGGGGAATGTATCGCGAAAATGCCGGCTATCGCAGTGCAAGCGTTGCGGTCAGGGCCAGATGATCAGTGCCCTCGACCTCAAACGACTTCACGCCGGACGGTTTGAGCCCGGGAGTGAACAGCACGTGATCCAGCTCGATGCGCGGCCACTTGAGCCAGCTCGGGAAGGTGAGATTCGGGCCGGCGGCTTGAATCAGACTTGCGTCCTTGAATCCGGACTTGAGCAACGCGCGGAAGCTCGGATGGTCGGTGCTCGAGTTGAGATCGCCCATAACGACGACGATATTGCGATTGCTGACGGATTTTGCACGGGCGAGTTCTCGCAGACCCAGAATGCCGGCCGACCAATCCGCGCAGCCGCGCATCGGCGATTTCGGGTGAGCCGAACAAAGCGTCACCGTGCGATTACCGGAGGTTTTGAGGGTGATGGCGGGAACGTCGGCGGCGGGGATGGAGACCACGTTGGGCACCGCTGCGCTCGGCTCGTAGCGGGAATAGATCACGTTGAATCCGCCATTATCGGTCTCTTTGGCGTCTCCGAACTGATGGTAGGGGAGAAGTTCGTTGATGTCGGCTTCGGTAAGACGTGTGATGAGGTCGTCGGTGACTTCCTGCAAGGCCAATACGCTGATATTGCGTTCGCGAATATTGCGAATGATTTCAGCGGCGTCGGCGCGTCCGTATCGACAATTCATCGTCATAACCGAGAACTGGGGCGAGAGTGTTTCACGCGTTGTTTCACAGTGTCCATCGGAGATGGTTTCGGGCCCTTCCTTCGGAGTGTTTGAGGTACCCGATGTATTGCTGTTATGGCTTTTTGACAGCGTCGGCGAAGTTGTTTCACGGGCTGTTTCACGGTGGGATTCTTTGCGTTTCCCGGCCGGGTCGATTGACGTACCCCAGTAGTTGATGCGCTGTGAGCTGGCAATCAGCGCGACCACAATAAGCAACGACATCGCAGTCCATTCATGTTGCCATGCGGCGACCGCAGCCAGAATCATCAAAGGAACCCACAACAGCGGCGTCAGGGCAATCATGTACGGAAGCGGCATACGGGCCTCGAGACCGGCGGGCAGCGCGCTTAAGGTCGTCCATAACAGTGCGATGATTGCCACCGCGCTGAGGATTGTCGTCATGGAAGTTCCTTTCGAAATATAAATTGAACCGAGATATAATTTGGCTCCCCTCTGCGAGGGGAGCCAAATTGTGAGATCAGCGACCGAACAGTCCGCCAAGGCCTCCGCCGAGGTTCGGCGGCAGTTCAGTGCCACCGTCGACGTTGCCCATCATCTGCTCAAGGCCAGCGGGCAGGGCCGGGTTCTGTGGCTTCTTGGCGAAGGCGGAACCGCCGGTCGAACCGGAGGACTTGCCGGCCAGCTTATCGCGCAATGCCTTCTCCTCGGCCTCGCGCTTCATCGGATTGCCGGACTTGCCGCCCTTCTTCTTGTTCTTGCCCTTCTTCTTGCCGCCGCCCATAGCCGGGCCGCCGAAGCCGGGGATGCCGCCGCCCATGCCGCCACGATTGGACATGCGCTTCATCATCTTTGCGGCCTGCTCGAAACGCTGCAGCAAAGCGTTCACCTGAGAAACCGTCACGCCGGAACCATAGGCGATACGGGCGCGGCGGGAACCATTGATAATCGACGGATCGCGGCGCTCGGCCGGGGTCATCGAGCGAATAATCGCCTCGGTGCGGTCGATTTCCCTCTCATCGAACTGCTCGAGTTCCTTGCGGTGCTGGGCCATGCCCGGAATCATGCCGAGCAGCGACTTCATTGAGCCCAGCTTGCGCACCTGCTGCAGCTGATCAAGGAAGTCGTCCAGGCCGAAGGAACCTTCGGAGATTTTCTCGGCGGCCTTGCGGGCCTCTTCCTCATCGAACTGCTTCTGCGCCTGCTCGATGAGCGTCATGATGTCGCCCATGTCGAGGATACGCGAGGCCATGCGGTCCGGGTGGAAGACCTCGAAGTCCTTCAGGCCCTCACCGTTGGAGGCGAACAGGATCGGCTTGCCGGTCACGGACGCCACGGACAGCGCGGCACCACCGCGGGCGTCGCCATCGAGCTTGGAGAGCACCACGCCGGTGAAGTCCACGCCTTCGTCAAAGGCCTTGGCGGTCTTGACGGCGTCCTGGCCGATCATCGCGTCGATGACGAACAGGATTTCGTTGGGACGCACGGCATCGCGAATGTCGCGAGCCTGCTTCATCAGCTCCTCGTCCACGCCCAGACGACCGGCGGTATCGATGATCACCGTGTCGTAGAGCTTCTGCTTGGCGAGTTCGATGGAATCGCGGGCCACCTTCACCGGGTCGCCGGAGGTCTGGCCCGGAGCTGCGACGGCCTCGCCGCCATCGGATTGGACGCCCTTTTCGGGAGCATAGACGGGCACGCCGGCGCGTTCGCCGACCACCTGCAGCTGCGTCACCGCGTTCGGACGCTGCAAATCGGCCGCCACCAGCAGCGGCGTGTGGCCGGAATCCTTGAGCCAGTAGCCGAGCTTGCCGGCCAGCGTGGTTTTACCGGCACCCTGAAGGCCGGCGAGCATGATGATCGTCGGCGGGTTCTTCGCGAAGTTCAGCGGACGGTCGACGCCTTGGCCGAGCACGTCGGTGAGCTCCTCGTTGACGATTTTCACCACCTGCTGGGCGGGGTTGAGTGCGTCGGACACCTCGGTGCCCAGTGCACGCTCACGCACCTTGCCGGTGAAGGAACGCACCACGTCGAGCGCCACGTCGGCGTCGAGCAGCGCGCGGCGGATTTCACGGATCGTGCCGTCGATATCCGCCTCGGAAAGCTTGCCCTTGCTCTTCAGATGCTTGAACGCATTCGAGAGTCTGTCTGTCAAAGATGAAAAAGCTGCCATAATGGGCAACAGTCTAGCCGCCACGCGGGAAATTGCGGTGTTGGGGACGACGCTTTTCGGGGAATGTGCCGCGTAGTAGTCAGGGATGTTGGGCATTCAGACGGCAAATGCCGTGCCGTCCGCTCGTGGCGAAGCCAATCGAGTGCTTCCGATACCATGGAAACCGTAAAGAATCCTGTGTTTTTTGGAATACTTACGCTGTTTTGAAAATCGCTGGACACCGCTTATACGCAGACTGCCGTGCGCTCCGAACCATGACGTTCGGGCCAACGCAGACATGCCGTGCAATAAGGAAGGCCCACTGATGCCCACCCAAAAACTACTCGAACGCAAAGCCCTGATCGTTGGTATCGTCATCAACGTGCTGCAGGTCTTAGCCGGCATGGCCGTGTTCTTCATGACCGGTCTCAAGGCCATGTTCCTCGACTTCTCCTTCACCGCGATTTCCGTCCTGTCCGGAATGGTGGCGGTGTACCTCTCGTCGCGCACGGTGCGAACCACCGAGCGCTTCCCCAATGGCATGTTCGCACTGGAACCTATCTACGCGATCTGCAAGGCCATTTTCACCATGTCGTTGTTGGTGTATTCGCTGATTGACGTGTGCCGAGTAGCGTACGACTACTTCGTGTTCGGGTCCGGCGAACGCATTGAAACCGGCCCGGTGGTCATCTACGAGATCCTGACCGTAATCGTGTGCTTCAGCCTATACACGTATTACCGGCGCTCCAACCGATCCATCGGCGATTCCAGCACCATGCTCACCGCCGAGTGCAAGAGCACGTTGGTCGACGGATCGATGTCGTTCGGCATCGGCGTAGTTGCCATCTTCCTGATGCTGCTACCGGCCGGCGGTCCGCTTGACTTCCTGCACTACACCGGCGATTTCTTCATCACCGTGGCTTTGGTGGCATTGACCATCAAGGAGCCGTTCAGCGTGCTCAAAGAGGCGTTCGTGGAATTGGTCGGCGGCGTGCATGACGACGATGAAACCAACGCCTACGTGGAGGCCGAGGCACAGCGCCATCTGCCTGCCAACACCGACTACGAGCAGACGCTGATCTTCAAGACCGGTATGAACTACACCGTTGACGTGTATCTGAGCGGCATCGGCGAAACCATTGATGTAGCTGACCTCATCGAATGCAAGCGCTCGCTGGAAAAGGAGCTCAGCAAGCGCCTGCACATCGTGGACGTGGACTTCGTGTTTGACTGATTGATGGGTTTGAAGCGACTACTTCAGACTCCAAGTGGAACCCTGCGGGCCGTCTTCGATGGCGATGCCGGCCTCGGTCAGGGCGTCGCGAATCTGATCGGCCTTGGCGAAATCCTTGGCCTTGCGAGCTTCGGCACGGGCGTTGAGCTGTTCGGCGATCAGTGCCTCCAGCGCTGCATGCTCGGGCGACTCGGCCGTGCCATCAGCGGCACCGCCGGCAGCGCCGGCGGACACCCACGGTTCGGCCAGCGGGTCCAGGCCCAAGGTGTCGAGCATGGCACGCACGGCGAGCAGCGCCTCACGCACCTCGGCCTTGGCGGTTTCGGAATCGGCGCGGTCAGCCAGCTGTGAAAGCAACGTATTGCCGGAACGGATGGCGGTGAAGATCGCGGCGGTTGCACCAGACACATTGACATCGTCATTCATGGCGGCCACGAAATCGGCGGGCAAATCGTCGGCGGAGACGGCAGTGACTTCCTCGCGAGAAGGCTGTCCACCCAGCGCCACACCGGCACGCTCGATGAAGTTCGAGACGCGGTCGTATGCGGCCTGCGCCTCGACCAGCGCCTGATCGGACCATTCGAGCATCGACCGGTACTGCACGGAGCCCAGGGCGTAACGCACCACCCAAGCGGAATGCTCAGCCAACACGCTCGGCACGGACAGGCCGGTGCCCAGTGACTTCGACATCTTCTCGCCCTTGGCGGTCACCCATGCCGAATGCATCCAGCGCGCAGCGGAGGGGTAGCCGGCCGCACGGGTCTGAGCCATTTCGTTTTCGTGGTGGGGGAAGCGCAGATCCAAGCCGCCGCCGTGAATGTCGAAGCCATCGCCCAGGTAACGGTGGGACATGGCGGAGCATTCGATGTGCCAGCCAGGGCGGCCCACGCCAAACGGCGTCGACCAACGGGCGTCCTCGGGATCGGTGTCCTTCGGAGCCTTCCACAGGGCGAAATCACGCGGATCATGCTTGTCGGGGGAGGCATCGGCCGGGTCGACCGGATTGTACTTGTCGGCACCGGTGGCGTCCACGGACGGGCCCATGCGGTCGGCCACGGCGGCGGCCTCATCGACTTCGGAGGTCTGCTTCTGGTGAGTGAGTTCGCCGTAATGCGGCCAGGATGCCACATCGAAGTACACGTTGCCGGTGGGCTTGCCGTCCGCATCCGTGACCACATAGCCGTGTCCGTTGTCGAGAATGCGCTGAATCAGGTCGATCATGTCCGACATGTGGCCGGTGGCGCGAGGTTCCACGGTGGGCGGCAGTACGCCGAGTGTGTTGTATGCCTCGGTGAATTCGCGCTCGTAGTAATAGGCGCGGGCCCACCAACGCTGGCCTGCGGCCGCGGCCTTAACGAGAATCTTGTCGTCGATATCGGTCACATTACGCACAAAAGTGACTTTGTAGCCGAGCTTCAAAAACCAGCGGCGCACGATGTCGAACGCCACGGCGGCACGGATATGGCCAATATGCGGTGACGACTGCACAGTCGCGCCACACACATAAATGCCGACTTCGCCCGGCTTGAGCGGCACGAAATGGCTGACCTGGTGCGAGGCGGTGTCATACAGATTCAGGCCTTCTGCGGCCTTGGCAACATGCACTGGCGTCAGGCTTGAAGGCATGACGGAAATGTTGAAATCCTGCGGTTCTTGGCTGTTTCCCATAACACTCAAGCGTAGGGTCCGAACCAGACATGCTGAATCGTTACTCGAAGAGTTTGATGAACGCTTCACAGGTGGGGCCCGAACGAGGTGACAGACGGATGAGAAGCGGGACAACAGTCTCGCGAGAACACGTCTTTGACCGCTGCGGAAACTGCGAGATTCATGGATTTGCCCTGCTCGTTACGCAAACGGGGAACGCTCGTGCCACAATAGAAGTCATGGCCACACCACAAGTGCTCATTTTGCAACATGTCCCATGGGAACGCCCGGGACGCATATTGTCGAACCTCGAGGACATCGGTCTTGAGACGGTGACGATGAATATCGTCGACAAAAAGAAACCGGACTTGCCTGATTTCGGCGAACTGGCTGGCGTGGTAATCATGGGTGGGCCTATGGGCGCGCTTGATTACGATAAGTATCCGGGGCTGAAGGCAGAAGCCAAGTTGGCGCGTGCCGCCGTGGCTTCAGGCAAGCCGATTCTCGGTGTATGCCTGGGGCATCAGATTATCGCCACTGCGCTTGGTGCGCAGCTGCGCAAGGGCGATGCGCCGGAGATTGGGTTCGCGCCGATCAAGCGTGTGGACAAGCATGACTTCTTCTCCATGTGGGATAAGCAGCTGACAGTGCTGCACTGGCATAACGACGTGGTGGGCCTGCCCGCGGAAGGCCAGCTGCTGTCGCGTTCGTCTTCCACCAAGGTGCAGGCATTCCGACTGGGATCCGCGCTGGGCATGCAGTTCCACCTGGAAGTGTGCGGCTCGCTGCTGGACGAATGGCTGGATGAGCCGAGCATGGTCAAGGATCTCAAGGCCGCGGGTGGTTCCAAGTCCCAATTGCGCGAGCAGTTCGCCCAATACGACCAGCTACTGCAACCGCTCGCCGAGCAAGTGTTCTCCGGTTTTGCGGCCCGCTGCAACTCCTACGCTCAGACGCTGAACAAATAACGTTTGTGGGCCGCCGCTGGGCAAGCGTGGCGCTACATTGGTGAGTCATGCCGACTTATGACATTGGACTGGAACACGTTTCGCTCGCTTTCGCCACCAAAACCATCTTCACTGATGTGACGCAGGGTGTTTTCGAGGGCGACCGCATCGGCATCGTCGGCAAGAACGGCGACGGCAAATCCACGTTGCTGCACCTGTTCTGCGGCACCCAGGAGCCGGATTCCGGCCGCGTGACGAAGCGCGGCGGACTCACGTTCGGCATGCTTGACCAGCGCGATCCGCTCGACGACAACGCCACCATCCGTCAGGCCGCGCTCGAAGGCCGCGCCGACTACGAATGGGCGTCCGATAACACTTCCCGTGAAATCGTCGAGGCATTGCTCGGCGGCATGAGTCTGGATGCCAAGGTCGGCTCCTTGTCCGGCGGCCAGCGTCGCCGCGCCGATTTGGCTCGACTTCTGCTCAAGGATTGGGATATTCTCGCGCTTGACGAGCCCACTAACCACCTTGATGTGGTCACCATCCACTGGCTCGCCGAACATCTGAAGAACCGCTGGTCCAAAGGCCAGGGCGCTCTGTTGCTCGTGACCCACGATCGCTGGTTCTTGGACGAGGTCTGCGAATCGATGTGGGAAGTCCACGATGGCGTGATCGAGCCGTTCGAGGGCGGCTATTCCGCATATATGCTGCAGCGCGTGGAACGCGATCGCCAAGCCGATGTGCGCGAAACCAAGCGCCGCAATCTGGCTCGCAAGGAGCTCGCATGGCTTTCCCGCGGTGCTCGTGCCCGCTCCACCAAGCAGAAGTTCCACGTCAAGGCCGCACGCGAATTGATTGCCGATGTGCCGCCGATGCGTAACACACTTGAACTGAAGCAAATGGCCACCTCCCGTCTCGGCAAACAGGTGGTCGATTTGGTCGACGTGACGCAGATTTTCGAAAAACCGCAGGGCATGGCCGATATCGACCCGGATGTGGCGGCGCTCTCCGCGTCCGCTTCCCGCGTGGATGTGGTCAACGCCATGTACGCCGAGCCGCAGCTGCATGGTTCCGTTGAGGTGGCGGTCACCGACATGACTGACCCGCGCCTGGTGGACGCCGGCGTGCCGGAAGCCGTCGAGTCCGCTGAGGAAGCGCGTAAGAAGGCCGAGGCTGAGAGCGGCAATCCGCAGCTTGCTGACGATCGCGAGGTTCGTCGCATGAACACGGGTGGTGAAACCATCGGCGGTGGCACTGCTGCAACGGATTCGGATGATGACACTGCTGCAACGGATTCGGATGATGACACTGCTGCAGCCGGTGTCACCTCGGCTGCACGCAAGGTGACGGTTTCCGGCCGCGAGATTCTTGACGATGTGACTTGGCTGATTGGCCCGGGCGACCGCTTCGGCATCGTCGGTGCGAATGGTGCCGGCAAGTCCACGCTGCTTAAGTTGATTGATGGCACACTCACCCCGACCGCAGGCCATGTGAACATTGGCAAGACGGTGAAGTTCGCGGTGCTCTCGCAGCGCCTCGATGAGCTGGAGAAGCTCGGCAAGTACAAGATCAAGGAAGTGCTTTCCCGCTATAAGCCGAGCTACATTGTGGATGGCAAGGAAGTGACGCCGGGACAGTTGATGGAGCGTCTCGGCTTCGAATCCGCCCAGCTGATGACGCCGATCCGCGATCTCTCCGGTGGTCAGAAGCGCCGCATGCAACTGCTGCTGATTCTGCTTGACGAGCCGAACGTGCTCATCATGGACGAGCCCGGCAACGATCTGGACACCGATATGCTCGCCGTGATGGAAGACCTGCTCGATACTTGGCCGGGCACGTTGATTGTGGTCTCCCACGACCGGTACCTGCTGGAGCGCGTCACCGATCAGCAGTTCGCGCTGATTGGCGGCAAAGTACGTCACTTGCCCGGCGGCGTGCAGGACTACCTCGATATGGTTGAGGCTATTAAGAACGGCAAGGGATTGCCGGCTGACACGCCTGGCTTCGCGGGCACCGGTAGCAGCTCGGCGAAGTCTGGTAAGGGTAAGGCGGCCGCCGTCAACGCTGCCGCATCTCTCCCTCAGTCCGCTTCGCGGATAGCTCCCTCGTCAGAGGGAGCCAATAACGGTGAGGACTCCACCTCGAAGCTCACCGGCAAGGCCTTCCACGAGGCATCCAAGCGCGTGAATGCCATCGAACGTAAGCTCGCTAAGCTTGAAGAGCAGAAGGCCGATCTCGAGGCGCAGATGGCCGCCCATGACCCGAGCGACTACGAGGGTCTCAACAAGCTCAATGAACAACTCACCGCCGTCAATACTGAAAGCGATGATCTCGAAGCCGAATGGCTCGAACTCTCCGAACAATTGGAGTAGCGGGAGAAACCGTAACGTTCACAAGGCCTCGGCAGTTTGCCGGGGCCTCCCGCTATGCAAACTCCCACGGATTAATCAATTCCACGTCGGTACCTTCGAAGTCCTTGATATTGCGCGTGGCTATGGCCGCATCCCAGGAACAGGCAATTGCCGCAATCATGGCGTCTTGAATACTGGTAGGTGTGCCCCTGTGTTCGCGTTCGACAAGGATATGGGCATAATCCGCAGCTGTCTGAGTGTCAAATGCGAACGTTCTGTCCTCTAATGTCATAAGCGCCAGCTTGACGGTCGTATCTGTGTACTTTCGTCGTTTGCCTTCAGGCATGCGACATATTCCGGCCAACAACTCGGCGACGGTGATGGCGGTGGTTGCCAAATTGCTTGTATCTTGGTTCCTCAGCCAATTGGCAACGTGTTCGTCTGGCTGTTTCTTGATGATTTCGCTGATGACGTTGGTGTCCAGAATAATCATGGCCGATTCCTATTCAAAAGATACTGGCGGTCGGGAATCGGCGGAATTTCGCTCGGATAGTGGGAGTTCCCCCTTGTCGAGTCCCTCAAAATCCATGTTCTTCATGAATTCGCGGATCTCGTCATAGAAATTGGTCTTTCGCGTGATTTCATGCGCCACCGTGCCAGCCAGCCATTCTTCAAGAATGGATCGCACCTGAGATTCCATGGAGCGGTTGTTTTTCTCAGCCACTTCTTTGAGCTGCTGAATCTGCTCATCGGGTATTTTTCGGATGGTCAATGTTGCCATGATGCACCTCCTTGTTGCTGTCATAATGCTAGCATGAGGTGCTGTCGTTTTGCTTGCAGTACGGGTGATGAGGTATGCACGCATGAAAAAAGGCGGATATGCATCATGCGCATCCGCCTTTTGAGCTTGGACTGGGTCTTCCCGCAGTCGCCGAATCAGCGCCCGGTAACCTCGGAACCGACGACCTTTTCGCTCAGGGCGCGCGGGCCGCGGGTCACGGCTACGGCACCGGAGCGCACCAGCTCAATCACACCGTAATGCTCCAAAAGCCCCAGCAGGGCGTCGATCTTGCCTTCGGCACCGGTGGCCTCAATGGTCAGCGATTCCGGATTCACGTCCACCACGCGCACGCGGAACAGACGCACGATCTCCAGCACGTCGGAACGGTTGGATTCGTTGGCGGCCACCTTGATGAGCACCAGTTCGCGTTCCACGGTGGAGTTCGGGTCGAGTTCCACGATTTTGAGCACATGCAGCAGCTTGTTGAGCTGCTTGATGATCTGCTCCAGCGGCACGGCCTCCACGTCGGCGGTCACCGTGACGCGAGAGATGTCCGGACGCTCGGTGGGGGAGACGGACAGCGAGTTGATGTTGAACGCACGGCGGGCGAACAGGCCGGCGATACGCGCCAGCACGCCTGGGCGGTTCTCCACCAGCACGGACAGCGTATGACGCTGGGAACCAGGCTGGGATGCAGGATAGTTAGCCATGAGTGTTCTCCTCTCCTCAGTGCTCGCTCGCAGTGGCAGCGGCGGTCTCGTGCTCGAACACGCCGGTCGCATGCTCGTCCGGACCGGTTCCCGGAGCCGGGGTGCCGCCAGCCAGCGGCTTGATGCCGGGCTTGTACGTCACCTCGTCGTTGGGGGCGCCGGCGGCTACCATCGGCCACACCATCGCATCCTTCCACACGCGGAAGTCGATCAGCACCGGGCGGTCGTTGATCTGGTTCGCCTTTTCGATGGCGGCAATCGCCTCTTCCTCGGTGAACGCGCGGATACCCACGCAGCCGTATGCCTCGGCCAACTTGATGAAATCAGGCACTTCGAGCGGCGCATCGCCGTCGGCCAGTGCCGCCGCACCATCGGCACCGTGCGCTTCACCATCGAGCAGGTTGGTCTGCGAGTAGTGGTGCTCGTAGAACAGCGTCTGCCACTGACGGACCATGCCGTATACGGAGTTGTTCAGAATCGCGATCTTCACCGGAGCGTGGTCCAGGAACGCGGCGGCCAGCTCCTCAGAGGTCATCTGGAAGGAACCGTCACCATCGATCAGCCACACCGGCTTCTTGCCCTCGAATTCACGGGCCGAGCCCACGGATGCGCCGATGGCAGCCGGCAGACCGTAGCCCATCGTGCCGAGGCCTCCGGAGGAGATCCAAGCGTGCTGGTTCTCAAAATCGATGAACTGCGAAGCCCACATCTGGTGCTGGCCCACACCGGTCACCCAGATGGTGGACGGATCGGCCATCTCAGAGAGCTTCTTGATGACCCACTGCGGGGCCAGCGATCCGTCGGTCGGCTCATCCCACGTCATCGGGTATTCCTCGCGCCAGCCGTCGATAGCCTTCCACCAGGGGGCCAGATTCGGCTTGCCCTGAATGGCCTGCGTACGCTGAATCTCGGGAATCAAGTCGTCGAGCACGGTAGCCACATCGCCCACGATCGGCACGTCGGGCTGACGGTTCTTGCCGATTTCAGCCGGGTCGATGTCAATGTGAATCACGCGGGCGGTCGGTGCGAAGGCGTCGAGCTTGCCGGTCACGCGGTCGTCGAAACGTGCACCGATGGCCACAAGCAGGTCAGCGCGCTGCACGGCGCCGGTTGCGGCAATCGTACCGTGCATGCCTAGCATGCCGAGGTTCTTCGGGTCGGAGTCGGGAATGATGCCGCGTGCGGGCAGGGTCGTGACCACGGGAGCGCCGGTCAGGTCGGCCAGAGCCTTGACCTGTGCGCCGGCGTTGGAGCGGGCGGCGCCGCCACCCACATACAGCACCGGGCGGTACGACTGAGAGAACAGCTTCGCCGCGTCGGACAGCACACGGCCGTGCGCCTTGGTGGTGGGGTTGTAGCCGGGCAGAATCATGCGCTGCGGCCATGAGTAGTACATGTCGCCGGTCTGTGCGGTCTTGGTCAGATCCACGACCACCGGGCCGGGGCGGCCGGTGTTGGCGATGTAGTACGCCTCGGAAAGCACGCGAGGAATGTCCTGCGCGCGGGTCACGAGGAAGGAGTGCTTGGACACCGGGTAGGTGATGCCCACGATATCCGCCTCCTGGAAGGCATCAGTGCCGATGGCTTGCACGCCCACCTGACCGGTAATCACGACCATGGGCACGGAGTCCATGTTCGCGTCCGCAATGGCCGTGACCACGTTTGTGGCACCCGGGCCGGAAGTCACGATGCACACGCCCACCTTGCCAGTGGCCAGTGCGTAGCCTTCGGCGGCGTGGCCGGCGGCCTGCTCGTGGCGCATAAGCACGAAGCGGAACTTCGTGTTGTCTTTGATCTCGTGGTAGACGGGCAGAATCGCGCCGCCAGGAATGCCGAAGACGTCCTCGACGCCGAGGTCCTCCAGCGAACGAATCAGCGCCTGGGCGCCAGTCATCTTCTCGCCATCGACGATGGTCTGCTTATCGGGGGCCGTGTTGATTTTCGGTACACCGCTGAATGCCTGCAAAGGCGTGGGTAAAGCCATGATTCCTCTCACCTCATAGGTTTTGTCGCGAACCTGCCCGACCTTGGGATGGGGCCGGGTGCCCGCGTGTCTGATTCCAGTCGCTTCCCCGAGACTTGTGGCCCCGGCGCGACTCGTCGCTCATGTTGGTATTAGTCTATTCGCAAATCCGACAGCGGGCTTACTTAGTCCGCGTCTTGAACGAGTCCAGTGACTTCCAGCCCGCTTCGGCGGCCGCCAGCTGCGCCTTACGCTTGCTGGAGCCCTTACCGATGCCGATGATGTCGCCGTTCTCGCCCAATGAGACGCGCGCGGTGAAGATCTGCGCGTATTCCGGGCCGGAGACCTCCATATGGTAGACAGGCTCCTCCTTGCCGAGGCCGTGCGCCTTGACGGTCAGCGAGGTCTTCCAGTCAAGTGCCGGGCCCTCGGTGGCCACTTCGGCGAGCGTGTCGTCAATAAGCCGGTGAATCACCTTGCGTGCCTCGTCGATGCCGTGTTCCAGGAAGGTCGCGCCGATGAGCGATTCCACGATGTCGCATAGGATGGAGTTCTTCTCCGCGCCGCCCTGCTCGGCTTCTCCGTGACCCAGCAGAATGTAGGGGCCCACCTTGAGCTTGGTTTTGGCGATGGCGCTCAGCGCGTCTTCGGAGACGGCCTTGGCGCGCATCTTGGCCAGTTGCCCCTCGGTCATATCCGGGTGAATGGTGAACAGCGTTTCAGTGGAGACCAGTTCGAGCACCGCGTCTCCCAGGAATTCGAGGCGTTCGTAATTGGCCACGCCGGGGTGCTCATGCGAGAAGGAACGGTGGGTGAGTGCCTGCACGAGCAGATCCGGGCTGAGAGTGGTGCCCAACGCTTCAAGAAGCTCGTTGGCCGGCGTCGGCTGCTGTGGGGTTTCATTACTCATGATTGTTGTATGGTCCTTCACGCGATGGTGATGTGTTGTGTTGTGTTGTTTGCGATGCGATGGTGTACGCAATGGTGCACTTATGCGAAGACCCCGCCACCCGTCGATGGCAGGGCCTTCATTCAAGCCGTTATCGCAGGACTCACTTGGTGTGAGCCGGCTGGATGGCGGAGCGGTAGGTGCGGCCGCGGTAGTTACCGCAGCTCGGGCAAGCCATGTGCGGCAGGGCCGGAGCGCCACAGTTCGGGCAGTTCACGGTCGCAGCAGCGGTGGCCTTCCAGTTCGCGCGACGCGAATGCGTGTTGGCGCGCGAGGTCTTGTACTTAGGCAGTGCCATTTGAGTATCCTCTATTTCGTTCGAACAATTGAGCTTAAGCGTCCGTTATCTTAACGCACGGCTCGTACAAACTTCGTTCAGGCGCGCGTCACTCGGCCTGCTCGCCGTTCTGCTCGGCCTCGAGCTGGGCTTTGAGCCCCGCCAATCCGGCAAAACGGATATCCGTCACATCGTGATGATGGTCGGGATCCTCGTTCAGATCGGCACCGCACTGCGAGCACAGACCCCTGCAATCCGGTCGGCACAGTGGTTGCAACGGCAGCGATTCGACCAGCGTGTCGCGGATCATCGCCTCGATGTCCGCGAATGCGCCGTTCTCCAGCAGCGGATACGTGTCTTCCGACTCGTCCTCGCCGGCGATGATGTCGATTTCGTCGTCCTGCTTGCTCTTGCCGCCCTTGCCGTTGGCCTTGTCCTGACCCGACTCGTACGGGAAGAACACCGTCACATCAACCGGCCAGTCCTCGTCAATCGGCTTCAGGCAGCGCGTGCACTCGCTGACGAATGGCGCGACCAGGCGGCCGGTGAAGATCAGGCCGTCCACAATCGAATCGAACTGCCCGCTCACGTGTACGGGCTCACCTTCCTTGATGCCGACAATGCTGTCGCCAATGCCGGAAGGTGCCGGGAAATCGGCGTCAATCGGCTTGGATTGACCGGCGCGCGAAGCAATCTGCGCTACCGGAATGGCCCACGGGGAATCTTCAACTCGTGCCATGGTATGTTCTTGGTGCCTTTCGTATGTTGGCTGGAGTTATTCGTTACTGGCGTTATTCGCGTTACTGATGTTGCCGGCGTTGCTGGCGTTACTGGGCTTCGGGATAGTCGTTCAGCGTCAGGTGCGGCATCTGTTCGCGGGCCGCGCGCTGGCGCTCTTCCAGCACGTTAAGACCGGCCTGCACATCCTGACTGAGTTTGCCGAGCTGCTGGGACAGCCCTTCCATCACCGTAGTGCAGTACTGGTCCGCGCCTTGGGTCAGATGGTCGGCTTTGGTCTGTGCCTGGTCAAGAATCGCGCGCGCTTTCTGCCGTGCAAGCTCGGTGACGTTCTCTTGGCCGGCCAGGAACTGTGCCTGTTCGTTGGCGTCCCTGATCATGTTGGCTGCGCGGCTTTGTGCGGAGGCGACGATGGCGTTGGACTGGGTCTGTGCCGATTCCAGACGGCGCTCGGCCTCGCGCATGAGGGCGGAGGCGCGCTCCAACTGCACCGGCAGCATTTTCTTCAACTCGGAAAGCTGGTCGGTGAATTCGTCGCGGTCAACCTTCACCATGCCGGGGGCGAATATGCTGGACTTCGCTTCGCCCAGTGCCGCCTCGAGCTGGTCGATGATGTCATACACCGTGGTGAATTCCTCGTGGCTCTTGACCGTGGCCGGGTCGTCGTCCGTGGTTTCTCGCAGGTCGGGCATTTCGTTCATGAACGAGGGGCGAATGCCGGCGGCCTGAGCGGTCTGAGCCTGTGCCCGGGTCTGCTGAGCTGCTTGGGCCTGCGCTTTGGCCTGCATTTGTGCCGGAGTAGGGGTAGGCGCGGCGGGCGGCGATCCGGCGAGAACATCGGCCTCTTCGGTGGGTGCCGGCGCAGCTTGCGTAGACGCGGGCGGTTCCGGGGCGGACGGCTCCGGAGTGGACGATGCGGCGTCCGCATTCGGTTTGGTCAGATCGACGTATCCAGTAGGGTGGTCATCGCTCATAGTCATTAGTGCATCAGTCCTTCCGCTGACGTTCCTCGGCCAGGGCATCGGCCAGCATCGGCACGACGCAATCGGGCACCATGCCGGTCACGTCGCCTCCATGGCGGGCCACGTCCTTGACGATGGAACTGGAGATGTGTTCAAGAATCGGATCGGCCGGCAAAAACAGGGTTTCGATGCCAGCGAGCTTGCGATTGACCAGCGCCATGCCGAGCTCGGCTTCATAGTCGCCGTTCTGGCGCAGACCCTTGATGATAACGGTGGCGCCGACCTTCTTGCAGTAGTCGGTGATCAGGCCGTCGGTGGAAGAAACGGTGACGTTCTTGCAACCGGCTTTGTCAAGGGCGCGGCGGATCACGTCGACTCTGGTGGCTTCGGAAAACATCGGTGTTTTCGCGGCGTTGACGGCCACCACCACATGCACCTCGTCGAAAAACCGCGCCGAGCGCTCGATTACATCCAAGTGTCCGGCGGTAACGGGGTCATACGAGCCGGGGCATACTGCGATAGTCATGCTTTATAGCCTACCGCTAGTGGTGTGCTTCGTGCTGCCGAGCGTGCATTGTTGTCGCGTCGGCGTATGAGGCAGTGTGTGCGGTGCCGTATGTGGCGTCGGTGTGGCGTCGTGTGCGGCATTGTATGTGGCATTGTATGTGGCGGGGTGGCGTGATGCGCGACATGGGTGTGTGGAGGTGTGCGGATTACGCGCCAATGGGTTTCGCGGGTAACGACGGGAATCTATGATGGAGTGCAGTCGAATCGTTGAATACGAGGAAAGAAGTGCACCATGACTTTTGCCGAGATGTTCGTTGATGATGCCGAACCGCTGCGCAACCCGGACCAAGGTGCCGGCACGTCGGTGCTGGAGCGTCCGGAGACCAAGGAGTCGCCGGTTCGTGACGATGGTGGCGACGCCGATCGTTTTGCGCACTACGTATCCAAGGACCGTATCGCTGAATCGCGTGCGACCGGCCGCCCGGTGGTGGCCCTGTGCGGTAAGGTTTGGGTGCCCAAGCACGATCCGTCCAAGTACCCGGTTTGCCCCGACTGCAAGCGGATTTACGAGGAAATGACGCGCTAAAGGTGGTACTTGGCTCCCCTCAGCGAGGGGAGCCAAAATGGTCACCGAGCGGAAATCTCGTCGATCAGCTTGAGCTCCTCGTCGCTGAAGTGGGTGTTCTTCAGTGCGCCGATGTTGTCGAGAATCTGCTGCGGCTTGGAGGCTCCGGTCAGCACGGAGGTCACCTTGCCGTCGTGCAGCAGCCATGCCAGGCTCATCTCGGCCAGCGTCTGGCCGCGTTCGGCGGCCAGATTGTTCAGGTCCACAACCTGCTTGTGCAGTTTCTCGGTCAGGGCGGAATCGTTGAGGAATCGCGGATCGTGAGCCATGCGGCTGTCGGCCGGAATGCCGTTGAGATAGCGGTTGGTCAGCAGGCCCTGAGCCAGCGGGCAGAAGGTGATAAGGCCTTTGCCCAGCTTGAAGGCGGTCTCTTTCAGGCCGTTCTTTTCAACGGTGCGGTCGAGGATGTTGTACTTGTTCTGGTTGATGATGAACGGCACGTGCAGTTCTGCCAGAATTGCGGCGGCCTTTTCCATCGTCGGACCATCGTAGTTGGACAGACCCACGTACAGGGCCTTGCCGGAGTTCACGGCCTGAGCCAGCGCGCCCATCGTCTCCTCAAGCGGGGTTTCCGGATCCGGGTGGTGGTGGTAGAAGATGTCCACATAATCCAAGCCCAAGCGTTCCAGCGACTGGTCGAGGCTGGCGAGCAGGTACTTGCGGCTGCCGAGGTCGCCATAGGGGCCTGTCCACATTTCGTAGCCGGCCTTGGTGGAGATGACGAGTTCGTCGCGGTGATGCTTGAAGTACTTGGCGAGCAGCAGTCCGCAGTTCTTCTCTGCCTGGCCGGGCTCGGGGCCGTAGTTGTTGGCTAGGTCGAAGTGGGTGATGCCGTTGTCGAAGGCGGTGAAGACCAGGGACTTCATCTGGTCGAATGGCGTGATGTCGCCGAAGTTGTGCCAGAAGCCAAGTGAGACGGCCGGCAACTTGAGGCCGGAGGTGCCGGCACGGTTGTAGGTCATCGTGTCGTAACGGTGCGGGTTGGGGGCATAGATGGCGGTTGGCTCGAACATTGAGTCTCCTTACAATGTCATTCTTGTTCTTACGAATGCTTACCTGCGATGGGCAGACCGACGCCGATTGAGCGGTATTCGTAAGTGTTCTTGGATACTATGGTTCCAGTTCAAGTGAACTTGAATGCAAACGGCTGCGACGCTTCGGCGTGTTGCCGCAGTAAGGAGTCATGATGTCCTACACCATTCGTCAGGTGGCCACGCAGTTCCATATGCAGCCCTCTACGCTGCGCTATTACGAGGATCAGGGATTGCTGACCAACGTGGAGCGCACCGAAACCGGCCAGCGCATATACGAAGACTGCCATATCGACCGTCTGCGCGCGATTTGCTGCTTCAAGAACGCCGGCATGACCATTGACGATCTTAAAAAGTTCTTCGTGTATGAGTCCAATGAGCCCGAGCATATCGATGAAATCCTTGATCTGCTGGAATCTCGCCGCGAATCCTTGGACGAGCAGCGCCGAGCCCTCAACGAGGCGGCCATGCACGTGCAGCGCAAGCTCCATTACTATGGCGACATCAAGCGTGCCATCGACGCCGGTGAAGACTGGCCGGATTGGCGCGAGTACAAAAACCGCGCCTATTCCATTGAATGTTGAGACCATCGAATGTTGAGACCATCGAATGTTGAGGCCATCGAGTGCTGAGCTGGATGCCGGCTGGGCACTAAGACCGATGCGCGTCGATCGTGGGCGCGTCTATCCGAGTAAGGCCTTGCTCGGCAGTGCGCGGTCGAGCAGCCAGACAACGAGCGATATCACGAAGAACGCTATGGCCAGCTTGCCGCAGCTAATGCCGAACCCTTGCCAGTCGAGTGCGTCGAGGTTGATGAAGTCGTACGGATACGGACTGCCGCCGGCCGCCGGTCCGGACCCCGGCCAAATCGCCGCACGGGCCAGCACGAAGACCAAGTATGCAGGGAAGTACGCCAGCCACGAGAACATGTAATGCCAGCGGAAACGCCGGTGCGGGTCGAATAGCACGAAATCGATAACCGCCATAATCGGGGCGATTTTGTGCAGCATCGTATTGGTCATGATGCCAATAACCTGTGGCACGTATGCCGGGTCGTCCGGAGGCATCAGGAAGAACGCCACCAGTGCGGTGACTATGGCGTACACAGTCAGGCACCCCTTAAGCCATGCAGGCGGCTGAATACCTTTGAGCAGTGTGGCCGCGCCGGACCACAGCATCACGATGCCCAGCACGAAACCGGTCTGGAACGTGAAATACACCCAGAACTGCGGTTTGGACCATGCCTCATATGTGCCCACGAAGCAGAAACCGGCGATCGCAAAGCGCCACAACGCCACGATGAATCTCATGCATCGAGTCTACCGCTTCGCCAGTGGGCCGTATGGTGCGGCTGGCGTATTGGCTGGTCGTGATGATTATGGTCGGTGTGACCGACCGCCATAGTGCCGATGGATATGACGATACTGAACCCGGCAATATCGAATCTGGCGATACGAGAATAAGACGAGCCCTTCCCGCACGGCTTTGCCCGGACTACACTTAGGTGCAACTTCACCACTTATGTAGGAAAGGCCTTGCAATGGTCGATTATTCGCCGGCTCTGATGACCGACATGTATGAATACACGATGCTCGACGCCGCTCTGAAAGACGGTACCGCCGACCGCAAGTGCGTGTTCGAGGTGTTCACGCGTCACTTGCCCGAAGGCCGTCGCTATGGCGTGGTGGCCGGCACCGGCCGCATTCTGGATGCGCTGGAACATTTCCACTTGGATGAAGCGGATCTGAAGTTCCTGGCCGACCGTCACGTGGTAAGCCCCGAGACCATTAAGTGGCTGGAGAACTTCCACTTTTCCGGTACGATTCGCGGTTACCGCGAAGGTGAGATGTTCTTCCCGAACTCCCCGATTTTGCAGGTCGAAGGCACGTTCGGCGAATGCACGCTACTGGAGACGTTGATTCTATCCGCGCTGAACTACGATTCCGCAGTGGCCTCCGCCGCCTCACGTATGGCGTCGGCAGCCAAGGATCGTCCTTGCATGGATATGGGCGGACGCCGCACTAACGAGTGGGCCGCCGTGGCCGCCGCCCGAGCTGCCGTAGTGGGCGGATTCAAGGGTACCGCCAATCTGCTGGCCGCCCAGCTGTATGGTCTGAAGGCCATCGGCACCGCCGCGCATTGCTTCACGTTGGTGCATGATTCCGAGCGTGACGCCTTTGAATCGCAGATCGAGGCATTGGGCAAGAACACCACGCTGCTGGTGGACACCTACAACATCGAGGAAGCCGTGAAAACCGCCGTCGAAGTGGCCGGTCCCGAACTGGGTGGCGTGCGCATCGACTCCGGCGACCTAGCCGCCATGGCCCAGCGTGTGCGCAACCAGCTGGACGCCCTGGGTGCCACGAACACCACCATTACCGTGACCAACGATTTGGATGAGTACGCGCTCGCCGCATTGCAGACCGCGCCGGTCGACTCCTATGGCGTGGGCACCATGCTGGTCACCGGCTCCGGCGCTCCCACTTGTGCGATGGTGTACAAGCTCACCGAACGTGAAGGCACTGACGGCACGATGGTTCCGGTCATGAAGAAGTCCAAGGACAAGGCCACAGTGCCCGGTCGCAAGTTGGCATTCCGCTCCTACGAATACGCGCTAGCCGAAGCCGAACACGTGATTTCCGGCTCGGAAGAGAAACTGGCCGGTTTCACGCCCGAACCGACGTGGAAGAACCTGCTGGTCGATTTCGTGGACCACGGCCATATCGATGCGCAGTGGCAGGGCCATGACGCCATCATGGCCGCCCACGACTACCGCGCCAAGGCGTTGTCCGAACTGCCCATCACCGCACAAAGCCTGATGAAGGGCGAGCCCGTGATTCCTACGGAGACTCAGGTTCTCTGATGAGAACTTTCGTCTCCATAGGAATCCGTCGCAGCATAGCTGCTCCCCTTACCTACGGACAGCCCACTGGGCTGTCCGCTTAACGGTTCGACCACAGAGACCAAAGTCCTCTGACCGTATCGCACTGGCCGCATCCCTCTGGTTACATTGGCTACTCTTCCCTCTGTCTGTGCCCCTCTGTCTGTGTTGGCCGCACTCCTGTGGTCGCCGCCGAGGCGGGGAGATGCAACCCCGGTCGCACCCCCGTGTTTGCACCCCCTGTGGCTGTGTCCCGGGGCTGTATTGGCCGCGTCCCCTCGGGCTGAACTGCGTCCCGGTTCGCCGGACGTGGTTCCAGCTGAGGGTGCCCGGCAGATTCTAGTGGTGGTTGCAACACCTGAGGTTTGAGCGGCCTTCCATGGTCACGTTGTCGGTTGTTGAGGTTATCACGCGGCGTCGAGCAGTTCGATGATCTTCTCGCTTGGTTTCAT
>NZ_JBCPAN010000008.1:0-64825 GCF_040916945.1 Bifidobacterium sp. RTP21102st3_E2_RTP21102_210122
TGGTGAGTGCCTTGATTATTGAAATCGTCGAAATCATCGAAATTATTTGTCAGTCATAATCCTTCGGTTTTAAGATGCAGACTACAAGCAAGGGCGCCAAAAGCAAGGATCATGCCACTGCTGCTCAATAGAAAGAAAGGGAAACAATGAGGTTCTCGTTAGGAAAAATAATTGCTCTCTGCGGTGCTGCGGCGATGGTTGTTCCATTGGCAGCGTGTGGAACAACTCAGTCGGAAACTCCCGATGGGAGCGGTAAGACGGTTGTTAATGTTTGGGCTTGGGATAACAATCTTAAAGCTAATGCTAAGGTTTTCATGAAGAAAAACCCTAACATTGTCATCAAATTTACCAATGCCGGTAGTGGTAAAGATGAATACAAAGCTCTGAATAATGCTTTGGAAGCTGGCAGTGGAATTCCGGATATAGCCATGATTGAATATTATGCGATTCCTGAGTATGTAATTAAGGGCTCTCTTAAAAATCTGAATGACTATGGGACTGCCAAATATAAGGATTTCTACACCCCAGGTACTTGGAATGCAGTGAATTTCAATGGCGGTATGTATGGTATGCCAGTCGACTCTGGACCAATGGCTTTTTACTATGACAAAGAGGTATTTGACAAAGCTGGCATTTCTGAGCCGCCAAGTACTTGGGATGAGTTCTATCAAGATGCAAAGAAGATTAAGCAGATTGGTTCATATATTACTAATGATCCAGGGAACGCCGGATTCTTCAATGCAATGGTCTGGCAAGCAGGTGGACACCCATATTCCACATCTAAAGACGGCACCAAGGTTACCGTCAAACTCACTACTGATAAAGGAGTGCAGAAATTCTGTGACTTCTGGCAAAAGATGATTGATGAAGGACTAATCGAAACGAAGACAAAAGATAGTTCTGATGATTGGTATCGTTCAGTTGGTTCCGGAGAATTTGCGAGCGTGATATCTGCTGCATGGGCTCCCGGCATGTTTTTAAACAATGCTTCGGAGGGTGCTGGAAAGTGGCGAATTGCTCAAATGCCAACGTGGAACGCCGGCGAGAAGGTAAGTTCTGAGTACGGCGGCTCCTCCCTTGCCCTGATGTCGTCATCCAAGAATGCGGATGCTGCGTACAAGTTTATGGAATTTGCCAGCACTAATTCTGATGCCATCATGTCCCGTGTGGACCAAGGTGGTTTTCCTGCTGATTTGAAGACCATGTCTAACGATAAATTCCTTAGCCAGACTACTATGGTGAACTCCGATGGAGACACGGTGGATTATTTTGGCGGTGAGAAGTTCAATGCTGAATTCGCCGAGGCTGCGAAGCGTGTCACATCTAAGTTCGAATTTCTGCCCTATGACGTTTATGCGCGAAGCGTTTTCACCGACACTGTCGGGGCTGCTTACACGGGACAGACCACAATGAAGGAAGGTGTGAAGGCTTGGCAGGACAAGCTCGTTGAGCAAGGAAAGAGCCAAGGCTTTACTGTGAACGAATAAGGATAACAATGGCTGGAATCAAGGACGTGGCGGCTCTCGCAGGAGTTTCCATAAGCACGGTTTCCTATGTGATGACAGGGAAACGTCCCATAGGGGCAAATACCCGTCGGAGAGTATTGCAAGCTGCGCGGGAACTTGGTTACTTGGCGAAAAACGGTGGTCCAGCTCCGTTGAGTGGTGAGACTCATTTCGTCGCGCTGAGTTCGCCCGTCCATGATTCCACCAGCTATACCAACTATTGTGCTTATTTTCTAAATTTTCTCAAAGCGGCCAGGCGACTTGGCTATGAAACGTTGCTGTTGACTGAGGAAACAGGAGATGAGCAGCTTCGCTCTATCATCGATACTGGGATGGTGGATGGTGTCGCTCTTATGGATGTGACTATGAATGATCCCCGGATTGAATTGGCTCAGCTTTCAAGTATTCCGCTCATTTCTATTGGACATCCTATGAATGAAATAAATGTGCCATGCATTGATACCGATTTTATTGAAATGGGTGAAATGATCATGCAAACGCTTTGTCGTAATGGGCACAGCAGAATTCTGTTTGCAGGGGGGAAGGAGATTGATTACGAACGAAATGGAGGTGCAAATTACCTCATTCGACTCAGGACATCAATGCATGATGCTGCTGCGCGATACAAGATTCATATAGATGAAGAGTTTACCGACGAGGATGATTTCGATGCTGCCGAAAACCTACTTGAGAGGTTCATCTCGAGTGAGAACACAGCAATTGTGACTCAAGGCGGCCCATTGTTCCTTAATAATCTTGTTGCTGCGACGCGGCAGCGTGGAATGAAGATTCCTCAAGATCTTTCGCTGATTTCAGCGGGAACATATACAGATTCCATAGGCAAGCGTCTGAGGATAGATGAATTTCCCTTAATGCCAGCAGAGTTGTGTCAACTGGGCATGAGCATGCTTGTTCGGCTCATGGATGGAACTCTAAAGGGAAAGGAAAAAGCAACATTGATTCATCCCGTATATAGGCAACGTGGATCCATAGCATCGCGTTGATGAAGAACTTGATTTAATAAGGAAACAAGATATGACTGATTTCAATCGTTCCGTCCTTCCCGACGCCGTGCGTTCCAACGGCGCGACCCCGAACCCGTGGTGGGCCAACGCGGTGGTCTACCAGATCTACCCGCGTTCCTTCCAGGACACGAACGGCGACGGCATCGGCGACCTGAAGGGCATCACCAGCCGTCTCGATTATTTGGCTGATCTTGGCGTGGACGTGCTGTGGCTGTCCCCGGTCTACAGGTCCCCGCAGGACGACAACGGCTACGACATCTCCGACTACCAGGACATCGACCCGCTGTTCGGCACGCTCGACGACATGGATGAGCTGCTCGCCGAGGCGCACAGGCGCGGTCTGAAGATCGTGATGGATCTGGTGGTCAACCACACGTCCGACGAGCATGCCTGGTTCCAGGCTTCTCGCGACAAGGACGACCCGTATGCCGACTGGTATTGGTGGCGTCCGGCCAGGCCGGGCCACGAGCCGGGCACCCCGGGCGCCGAGCCGAACCGGTGGGGTTCCTATTTCGGCGGTTCCGCGTGGCAGTACGATCCGAAGCGCGGCGAATACTACCTCCACCAGTTCTCCAGGAAGCAGCCGGATTTGAATTGGGAGAATCCGGAGGTGCGCAAGGCCGTGTACAGGATGATGAACTGGTGGATGGACCGTGGCATCGACGGCTTCCGCATGGACGTGATCACCTTGATCTCGAAACATCTCGATAGCCACGGACGGCTGCCTGGAGAGGTCGACTCGGAACTGTCCGAAGGAGAGATAGGCGAAGAGGGATACACGGACGCGAGCCCGTTCTGTTCCGATGGTCCGCGGCTCGACGAGTTCCTCGCCGAAATGCGCCGTGAGGTGTTCGAGGGCCGTGAGGGCTACATGAACGTCGGCGAGGCGCCGGGCATCACTCCGGAACGCAACGAGTTCATTACCGATCCGGCCCACAAGGAACTCGACATGCTGTTCCTGTTCGACCACGTGGGCGTCGACCAGGAAGGTTCCAAGTGGAACACCGTGCCGTTCGAAGTCAGGAATCTGCGTGCTCGTCTTGCCGACCAGCAGGAGGCCGTGAGGAACGCCGGCTGGGCCAGCCTGTTCTTCTGCAACCACGACCAGCCGCGTGTCGTGTCCCGTTGGGGCGACGACTCTGACCGCGAGTCGCGCGAGTTGAGCGCCAAGGCGTTCGGCATGCTGCTGCACATGCACCGTGGCACCCCCTACATTTATGAGGGCGAGGAGCTGGGCATGACCAACGCCCATTTCACCAAGCTTGACCAGTACCGCGATCTGGAGGCCATCAACGCCTACCGCCAGCGCGTGGAGGAGGCCAGGTGCCAGTCGCCGGAATCGATGATGGCGGCCCTCGCGCTCATCGGACGGGACAATTCGCGCACGCCGATGCAGTGGGACGCTTCCAGGTACGCCGGCTTCACCGCGGCCGACGCGGCGACGGAACCGTGGATCGGCGTGAATCCGAACCATGTGGAGATCAACGCGGCCGAGGAGTTCGACGATCCTGATTCCGTGTACGGCTTCTACAAGAAGCTCATCGCCATGCGCCACGGCAACGCGACCGTCGCGACGGGCGAGTGGAATCTGGTCGCGGCAGACAGCGAGCAGGTGTATTCGTTCACCCGTACCGGCGGCGACGATACGATTCTCGTCATGGTCAATCTCACCGGTAGGACGGCGCGGGTGCCGGCGGAGGTCGCGCGATTGCTCGGGAATGGCGTGAGCGAGTCGCAGGTGCTGCTCAGCACCTATGATGCCGTACATGGCGTGAAGTCGATCGCTCGCGGCGAGCTTGCTCGTTGGGAGGGAGTCGTGATTCAGCTCTAATCGACTCAAGCTGACTTCATGTTCACGCTCGACCTTACCCTGGTTGAGTGTGGACATGAAGTCAATGTCAGGGGCGTGTCTATCTCCCAGAGTGGCGTCTCTTAATGGGGAAGTCGATGTCCGTCAAATGTGAACTGGAGAACACTGGCTGGTGCAGGGCCATCTAATTTACTTAGCTACTAACTTAACGGCAAATCTTAAAAGGTGCAGCCTCGCATGATTCTGGTGAGAGGTTTTTCGTTGTTCCGTGCTGCGGATAAGCGTCATGTTGTTGTTTGACGTTCAATTGTCATATGGGTCGTGAGACTTTCCGCGCCGAAAGTGGTTCCGAGACGTTATGGCTACGTAGATGGTACGTAGGCTCTTCTATGGCAAAAAGCGCACTGAAGCGCAACGCCGCGAGGATCGAACAGGATGGGCGTTCATGGCACCATTCGGCATACTGTTCGCCATCGTATCATCATCCCGTGTTGCGTTTCGCCATTCGGCTTCTTCCTGGGTCGCGTATACGCGCAAACCTCCGTGCCGAACGAACTGCTGGAACATTCTGGACGTTTTTGGCCTGTCAGCGGGAGGATTCCTCCACTCGCTGGAAGAATTGGATGCTAATTGAGGAATATGGCTGTGAATGAGTCGGAAGGTTTGAATATGGAACAGTCTCGGGAGCGGTTTGCGAATGAGGTGGACGTTGCGTTAGCGCAGTCGGCCCGTCGGGGCTGCGGACGTTTTCTTGGAGATAGTCATGCAGCCATTCCTTGGCTTTGACGATATTGTACCGGACTCATCCAGCCCAGCGACTGTTTGATGCGCTCGTGGTTGTACCAGTGGATGTACTCGTCGATCAGGACAAGCACCTCGTCGCGGGTGCGTTTCTCCCAATGCTCGGGATAGACGGACTCCGTCTTCATGCGACCGAAGAATCCCTCCGCGGCGGCGTTGTCGGGGCTGCAGCCCTTCGCGCTCATTGAGCGCGTCAGCCCGTAGCGTTCCATGAGCTCCAGCCATCCGGGCCACCGGTAGTGGCATCCCCGGTCGGAATTAAACCGATGTCGGTTTAATTCCGATTAAGCCGGGTTTGTTGTTAAGCCGGGGAACGGTTCGGGGTCTTGGTGGCTGGCCGTGTCCCATGTGGTTTCCCGGCTTAACGTTCCGGGTTATGTTCGTCTTGTCCCATTTGATTCGAACGAAGGAGTTTGCCATGGGTGAGACGACGGTTGGCCATGTCGCGGGCGAGGTGGTCCGCGCGCTTTACGGGGCCGGTTATATGGAATCCACCATAGGCCAGTACCGCAAGTCCATCAGGGCGTTGGAACGGTACGCCGGAGGCCCGGATGCGGTGTACACGCGTGGGTTGGGCGCGGGGTTCGCCGCGTCGACCTTCAGTGAGCGGACGGGCGGTTTCAGCAGGCAGCGGTGGTTCGATTACGGCAGGCTGGCGCGTTTGTGCGACTCGTATCTGCGGTCCGGTTCGGTGGACCTGGGCAAGTGGCGCAGGAGCAGGCTTGCGGAGCCGGTGGTTCCGGGTTTGGCCGTGGTCATGGAGCGTTGGGAGGCGTATCTCGCCGGTTCGGGACTGGCTTCGGCGACGGTGGGGCATTACCGTCGGATGGCGGGCTTGTTCCTCACGTGGCTGGAATCTCATGGGGTCGTGTCGTTGGATGGTTCGGATGGCTCGCATGTGCTGGGGTTCCTGGCCGGGCTGCGTTCACGCTGGTCGGAGTCGTCGATGCGGCACGCCGCGTCGGACCTGCGCCCGTTGTTCAGATGGCTCGGGCGGGATGACCTGGCGGACGCGATCGGCCTGGCCGGCATACGCAGGACCCACGCGATCGCGGGAACGTTGCCCGACGACGAGCACCGCCGCTTGCTGGAGGCGTGCGCCTCGCGGTCGGTGCCGTCGAGGGACGCGGCGATCACCCTGCTGTCGCTGACGTGCGGGCTGAGGTCATGCGATGTGATCGGTCTGAGGATCGCCGACGTGGATTGGGATTCCATGAGCATAGGTCTGGTGCAGCGAAAGACGGGCAATCCGTTGACCGTGCCGATGACGGGACCGCTGGCCGCGAGGCTGGCGTCCTGGCTGTTGGACGAAAGGCCCGCCACCGACGACGACCGTGTGTTCGTGCGGTACAAGGCGCCCCATGTCGCGCTTCGGGGTCATTCATCGGTGTACGAGGCGATCAGCCGTGTCATGCGGCACGCCGGGCTCGGACGCCGGGGCGGTTCCAGGCTGTTGCGGCGCAACGCGGCGACGAGGATGCTGGAGGCGGCCACGCCGTTGCCGACGATCAGCGCGGTGCTTGGCCACGCCGACCCCGATTCCACACGCGTCTACATGGCCACGCACCGCGGGGGAATGCTCGCGTGCGTGCTGCCCGTGCCGGAAGGCGGATCGTCATGAGACCCACGGAACACGGATTCGTCGGCCCGCTCGCCGGCGAATTGGAGGAGTACATCCGCTTCAAGGCGTCCATGGGCAGGCATGGCGCCACCCGCGTCCGGGTCCTGCGCTCGTTCGACCGGCATTGCCTCGAACACGGGGCCGTGCGTCTGGAGCGGGGCGTCGTGGAGCGATGGATCGCCCATAGGATCGACGCGAATCCCGGGGGTTGCCGCTCGTGGTTCTCGTACATCAGGGACTTCGGCAGGTGGATGCGACTGGCCCACGATCCCGACGCGTACGTGCTCTCCGACCAGTGGAAGGCCGGATCCCCGCGTCCGACGCCGTACCTGCTGACGGACCGCGAGGCCGCCCTGTTCCTGCGGGCCGCGGGAACGTTGGAGTCTCCGTCGCCGTGGGCGTGGCAGTCTCGCGCGTTCTTCATGCTCATGGCCTGCTGCGGGCTGCGCACCCGAGAGGTCAGGAGACTCGCCGTCGGGCACGTCGACCACAAGGCCCGTTCCATCGACGTGGTCGATTCCAAGGCCGGTCGCAGCCGCAGGCTGCCCGTGGGCGACGAGGTCGCCGCCGAACTGCTGGAATGCGACCAACGGTCCCGCGAACGCTTCGGAGACGACCGTCCCGCGTTCTTCGTCACCTCCACCGGCAATCCGGTCTCCCCGGGCATGCCCGGCGTGGTGTTCCGCCGCGTCTGGACGCGGGCCGGGCTCGAGTGGCCACAAGCCGGCAAACGGCCCAGGCCCTATGATTTCCGGCACCGGTTCGCGTTCGCGAACATCGAGCGGTGGACTCGCGACGGCGTGGACGTGATGGCGATGCTGCCCTATCTGGCGGCCTACATGGGACACGCCGGCATCGACAGCACCCTCTACTACGTGCACGCCAGCCCCGATTTCATGGACGGATACGCGGACCTCGTCGCCGACGCCGAACGCGTGGTCCCGGAAACGGAGGAACCATGAGCAAGGCAAGGAAAACGGCCGCCAGCTCCGGTGAACCGGACTTCTGGCGAGTCGCGCGCGACTGGCTGCACCACTGGCTGCCCAAGGTGCGGGGCAGCTCGCCGAAGACCGTCGAGGCGTACCGCATCGGCCTGGAATCCTACGTCCGATGGCTCGAAACCACGGAAGGCACGCAGCGCAGCCACATCGGTTTCGGGCATTTCGACCGGGCGCGCCTGGGCCGGTGGGTCGAATGGATGCGGACCGAGCGCGGGTACTCGGACCGCACCATCATGCTGAGGATGACGACGATGCGCGTGTTCCTCGACCACGCGGGCCTCGAACACCCGGCATTGACCGCGCTGGGCAACGACGCGGCCGGCATACGTGTCAAACCACCCGCGCGCAAACCCGTCGACCACCTCGGGGAGGAGCACACCAAAGCGTTGCTGACCGCATGGGGCACCGGCGACGCCAAATCGCGCAGGAACCGCATGCTCCTGATCCTCATGTACGACACCGCCGCCAGGATCGGCGAACTCGCCGCACTGACCATCGCGGACGTGGGTATGGATAAGCCGGCCAGGGTCACGCTCACCGGCAAACGCGGCAAGAGCCGGGTCGTGCCCCTGGGAGAAAGGACACGAACCCACCTGGCCGCCTACCTCGAGGAATTCCATCCCGGACCGTCCATGCGCGACGGCGACAGGCCGTTGTTCCACTCGACGAGGAACGGCGCCATCCAGCCGCTCTCCGTGGACCGGATCGACGAGATCCTCAAAACCGCGGCGGCCAGAGCACGCCGCGGGACGTGCCCGTCCATGCCCGAACGCGTCCACTGCCACCTGATCCGCCGGACCCGCGCCATGGACCTCTACCAACAGGGCGTGCCGCTACCGCTCATCATGCAACTGCTCGGCCACGAAAGCATGAGCACAACCAGCGCGTTCTACGCGTTCGCGACCCTCGACATGATGCGCAAAGCCGTCGATGCGGCCAACCCCGGCCCCGACCCCTCCAAGGAGACATGGCTCAGCGAGCAACGACTCCGACAACTACACACCCTCAAATAACCCGGAACGTTAAGCCGGGAAACCACATGGGACACGGCCAGCCACCAAGACCCCGAACCGTTCCCCGGCTTAACAACAAAACCGGCTTAATCGGAATGGACCACGGGACGGGTGTTGTCGGGCAGCGTCTCCGCCGCCTCGGCGAGCATCCGGTTGGCGAGCTCCGCGTTGGGATGGAAGCAGGCCGTGTAGGCGACGATCTTGCCGTCATGGCAGTCGATCATCGGCGAGAGGTACACCTTCCCGTCCCGGGCCTTGATCTCGGTGATGTCCGTCAGCCACTTCTCATTGGGCCGTTCGGCGGTGAAGTCCCGGTTGACGAGATTACCGGGAGCGGGCGTGGTCTCCCCCTCGTAGGAGCTGTAACGCCGCCGTTTGGGAACATGCGCCGAGAGCCCGCCCTCGGCCATGATCCTGCGGATCACCTTCTCCGAGACGCCCGTCCCGAGCGCGGCCTTGACGCGACGGTACCCGTACCTGCCCTTGGAGTCGGCGAACGCCCGCGCCACGCGGGCGCGCAGCCCGGCGTACTTGTCAACGCCGATCCTGGCATGGTGGTAGTGGTAGCTGCTCGGCGCTATGCGCAGCAAGCAGGCCATCGACCTCAGCGAATACCTCGGCCTCAGCCGGTCGACCGGCATCGTCTTCTCCCTGTTCGACAGGCGCCGCAGGTCGGCGCCTGGGTCTTTTTCTGCGAGCCTCCACCACCTCCCGCATCAACGCGTTCTCCAACTCCAGCTCCTCGACCCTACGGCGCAACGCCTCCACGTCATCGCCGCCCCCCGGCATCCGCCCCGCCCCGAGGACGGACGGACGCCGATTTCCCGCCCTGGGCGGCATTCTGGTTCCGGGGCTGCAACGCGGCCATGCCGCCCCTGCGGTACGCCCTGACCCAGTTGTGCACCGCACCAACGCTCACGCCAAGCTGTTTGGCGGCCTGCTTCTGCTGCATGCCGCCCAGCACCAGTTCGATCGCCTTCCGTCTTGTCTCCAGAGGAATTATGGGTTTGGCCATACGGCCAGCATACCGGGGATCCATCGCCAGCCAGCATTCCAGGCACTGTCTGGTCGGATAGCCCAGGCACTCCACCACCTGCGCGGTGGTCATCGGCGTTGTGAGGTATAGCTCCACCGCCCTCGAACGCTCCTCAAGACTGAACATACGAGAAACCTTTCGCTCAGTCTCCAAGAAAACGTCCGCAGCCCCCAACCTCTCCGCGCCTGAGGGGCCTTTCTATGCCTTTGACCGGTGCGTACTATCCAAGGGCGGCATGCTGTAACACTGACCTAGCGCTGCTCCTATGTCACAGGCAGCAGTCAGAACAGCAAGCCATCATCAGGTCGCCGCAATCAGTCCGTAAGATAGGCCTGCGCATCCAGCGCTGCACGGCAGCCCATGCCCGCTGCGCTGATTGCCTGACGATAAGTACGATCCACGCAATCGCCTGCAGCAAAGATGCCTGGCGCACTGGTCACCGTGCTGGCACCCTGCACCACGACATACCCATCATTGTCGCGGTCCACAACACCAGCTGCAAAATCAGTGGCTGGCGTATGGCCGATAGCCACGAATACGGCGTTGGTGTCCAGCGTGCTTTCTTCTCCGGTCACCACGTTACGTACGGCAATGCTGCTGACACTGGCCGGTGCCACAGCCGGTCGTTTGATTGTCAAGCCAGGAATGGCAATAGGTGCACCGGTGTTCTGTGTGGGGGAGGAGGTGCCGGTAATGGAGGTCACCACTGTGTTGGTCATCAGAGTGATGGTCGGATTGGCTTTGGCTCGGTCCACCATGATCTGCGAGGCGCGGAAGCTATCGCGTCGGTGAATCAAGGTGACCGAAGAACCGAACCGGGTCAGGAATAATGCCTCTTCAAAAGCCGAATCGCCACCGCCTACGACCACGATAGGCTTGTTCCTGAAGAAGAAGCCATCGCAGGTGGCGCAGTACGAGACGCCATGTCCGGACAGCTCCTGTTCGCCGGGCACCCCAAGCTTACGGAATGACGACCCTGTGGCGATGATGAGTGCTGATGCCTCCAACTGGGAGTCATCGGAGAGCGTTACACGATAGGTCGGCTTGACCGAATCACTCTCACACGCCTCAATGGAAGAGACATCGTCTGTGATATAGGTTGTACCGAAGCGCTTGGCCTGTTCCTTCATGCGATCCATAAGATCCGGGCCAAGAATACCTTCCGGGAATCCGGGGAAGTTCTCCACCTCAGTGGTGTTGATCAACTGTCCACCTGGCGACAACGCACCAGTGACCATAACAGGATTAAGACCTGCGCGGCCAAGATAGATGGCGGCCGTGTAGCCAGCGGGACCAGAACCGATAATGATGACGTTATGTTTCACGTGAAACATTGTCACACCCCCATACGATATTCCATGTCATTCAGCCAGACGCGAAGAAAGGGCGGCACCGTCGAATGTATGCGAACGGTACCGCCCTTCTTGGGTCAGTTATCGGTATAGATGCCGATTAGAAGACCTCCACCTTCTCGATGTACAGCTGGTTCTGCGGCAGGCTACCCGATGGCACCCACAGCAGCAGATCCTGCGTCTTGACGGCTTTGGTGAACTTCACCTCAGTAGTGCCACCTTCAGCAAAGGTGAATTCGGCCACCTGCTTGCCCTGAGTGGGGTCTCCAGTGGTATTTGCGCGAATATAGCCCTTACCACCGGATGTGCGGATGGTGATAACCATGCGGTACGCATCCTGCGGCTGGTCAAGGTGCATGTAGTATGCGTACCCGGATTGGCCGCCAGGATTCGACAGGAAGTTGGCGCTGGAAATCGTAAACGCCGTGTTGTTCTCATGGCTCGGTTGCGGAACAGCGCTGGAATCCTTATCGCCGGACTTCTTGGCCTTGGTCTTCTTGGACGACGAATCAGCAGTCTCGGACTTCTTGGACTTGTCTGATACCGAGTCCTTGGATTCGCTCTGAGTGTCATCACTCGACTTTGAAGAATCGTCAGTGGTGCCACCGTTCGTCGCGTTCTCGCTGCCACCGAATGGCACAGCGTCAGCATTGATATCGGGCCAGTCACCTTCACTGGAGTTGCTGGAAGCATCGGCAGGATTGTCTCCGGAGGATCGGAACGCATGCACTGCCCAAACAGCCGCTGCCACTACCAATATCAGAGCCACAATGATGGCAACGACCTTGGTCGACAGTTTGCCGAACAGATGTTCATCGGGCAGCTTGCTGTCAACCTCGTCATCCGGCACATCCTTCGGTGTGAAGCTCGGAGGAATGGCGCTTACTTCGGCAATGCGGGCCTGCTCCTCTTCCAAGGCACGCAGTGATTCCTCACCGGGAGCCACAGCACGGCCGCTGGCGTCGAACACGGGAATACGACTGGTTGTCTCTCCCACGGTGGCATCGGAAATACCGCCGGTAACAATAGGCACTGTCAACCGAGTATTATCACCCGGACCGCCGATAGGGGCCGGATTCATTTCGCTGTACCAGTCACCGGTGCCTTCACCGGAAAGATTTTCGTGCTCCCAGGCGTCAGAAAGGTTGAAGTCAAACAGACGGCGGGCATCAGACTGAGACTGGTTGCCGTCAGCAGTACTGGACCCATCAGGCAGAGGAACCGGTGACATCGCGTGCGGAGCGGGGACGGCGGCCGGCTGAATCGGCAGGGAAGGGGTAATAGACAATTCCGGAAGACTGTTGCTGTTAATCAACGTGCTGGGAATAGGCACGATATCGGTCTCGTTGGCGGGCTTCAGTATCGCCTTGGTAATCGAGCAATCGCTTTCCACGCTCGGCAAAGCGATATCAGCATCGCTCAGTTCAGAGAGCGGCTTCCAATTACCCAACAAGGCGTCGAGTTCTACAAGGGCAGCCATCGGCAACGTGTGCTCGTCGGGCTTGCTTAAGGCCAATCCACGCTTGCAAATCACGCGGAATTCGCCAGGGGTGTCTTGCGGCAAGGCGCGCAGATTGAATGTGGGTGTCGCTTGGCTTGGCGTGCGTGTCAGCAGGGCATAGAGCAATGCCGCAAGCTGGCGAATCGCATACCGTTCAGGACCGTCCGTACGCAGATCAGTAGCGGACGTGTCGGCCAGCATCGTGGCACATGGTGCATCGGCAATCTGCACACCGGAGGTAGTCACTCGAACGGTGTCGGTTGTGATGACGATGCTGCTGGGAGTATCCGCAATGACCTCGCGCAGCACGTTGGCGCATTCTCCGATAATCGACCGGATGGCGCTGTAGCTGAGCGGCTTGTCGGTATCCACCATGTAGTCAGTCAGGCATTGGCCGCTGTCCACCGGCATGACAATGAGAAGTACGTCGGATTCCATACGGTATTTCAGTACGGGAATCACACGATCAGGGCGAGTGGCGGCGATGCGACCAGCGAGCTCATCGATTGCGGCGAAAGCGCTGCGATTGGTAATGATGAACAGCTGGCAATCCTTTGCCAACACACGGTCGTTGGCTTTCCATGCCTGAATGCCAGGCTCCTCACGCAACGACGATACCAAGGTGTATCGGTTGAGAATCGTGTCTCCGAGTTGCGGTTTCATAGTGCGTTCGGCTCCGTGTGATTGGTGTTCGAGACTGGTCTTAGATATTCTACGTGTGGGGCTGTCCTTGACGGGCTCCGTCTCAGGATTGATTTGCGTATCGTCGACTTTTTCCGGCTGGGCTGTCACAGCAACGTCCTCACTGGCCGGAGTCTTGTGTAGACGGGCCAGTATCGAGTGATAGGCGCTGATGAGTTCCGGGGTGCGTATCACCCACAACACAGCCACATATACTACGGCCAGCACGATGGTGAGCACCACGCAGATGGCCAGTGCAGACCACCAGCTCATGTGCCCGCCTACCGATCGAATATCCGCGCCGAACAGTGCGACTACCGGTCGTTTGATCAGCCAGACCACAACTCCGGAAGCCAGCGCCGCCACAATGGCCTTGGCATATGTCCTCGTGATCTCCCGACCACCAAGATTGCCTTCGAACTTGCGGCGCAACATCATCAATGTCAGCGGCAACGCCAGTAATCCACCGAGTGTCACCGAGCAGGCGATACCGAGTACCCAATGCTCAGGAGGAAGTACCATCATGCCAATCATCATGAATACCGAGGTGAATCCATACTGCATCACCGCGGACAGGAAGGGGTGCAGGCCGTCCTCAAAGGCGTAGAACGTGCGCTGGATCAGCAGGAACGCCGACCCCAATGGAATGCCTATAGACAAGGCGATAAGCGCGTAGGAGATCAGCATGGTCTCGTCCATCGAGACGGACGGAAGCAATGCGCGGATGATCGGTTCGGGGAACACGACCATGGCGGCGGCGAAGAATATGATCAGCAGCCCTACGTTGTTCAGCGCGCTCACCAGATCGTGCCGTGCCTCATCCAGATTCGCAGCTGCGATGGAACGGGAGATCTTGGGGAACATAGCCGTGGATACCGATACGGCGATGAGCGAATAGGGCAGGATGAACAGGGTGTACGCATTCTGATAGGTCGCGTTGCCTGCCACGCTGAACAGGCTGGCACCCGTCAGTTCGTGGGCGCGCTGCGGTGCGGATGTGGCGATACGGGTAAGGATAATGCCGCAGATCTCACTGGTGACCACCACGCCCAAAGAGCCTAACGCCACGGGACCCATAGACCTGAGTCCAAAGCCGCCAAGCCCGAAGCTGGGTTTGTATTTGAATCCGATACGGGCCAGCGGCAGGAACAGTATCAGCGCTTGGAAGGCCACGCCCAAAGTCCAGGTGCCTGCGGTAAGCGCGATTTTGTCGGCGGTCCAGAATTCGAGGGGCTGTTCATTGGCCTTGCTGAACAGCAGAATAAAAGCGACGAAACCAGTGCAACTGATGATGTTCGCGCCGGTGGAACTCCACGCATACGTGAGGAAATGGTCTTTGGCGGCCAGAATCTGACCCAACACCGTATACAGGCCGTAGAAGAACACCTGAGGCATGCACCACAGGGTGAACGAGGCGGTCAGGGCTATCATCTGGTGATCGTCGCTACCCACGTACAGGCGGGCAAGCAGAGGGCTGGCCGCCGCCATCACCACGGTCATGGCCAATAGGATGCCGATGGCCAACGTAATCAGGCGATTCAGTCGTTCTTGGGCGTCTTTTTCTTTCAACGTGCGCACGATCTGGGGCACCAGCACGGCGTTGAAGATGCCGCCGGACACCAGCGTGAACACGGATTGGGGAATCATGGAACCGGCCTGATAGGCGTTGGCCGCCAATCCAGTGGTGCCGATGGCCGCAGCGAGAAGAATCGTGCGGAGCTGACCGGTCACACGGGAAGCAGCGGTTCCCGTGGCCATGATCAGGGAATTACGACCTACGGTTGAACTCATTCGTCGGGGTCCTTCTTCCGATGGAACTGCCGCCACAGGCCGATAATGCACAGTAGCACGGCGAAGCCGATGATAATGAAACCGCTGGCATCACTGACGCGCATCACACTGGTGATCGCGGTATCCTGCGTGTTGCCGAAGCTGTTGCCTTCCCGGTCGCTCAGCGACACATGGGCCGTCGATGAGCCGGAAGTGGAAACGCGGATGGTGAAGGTCACCTGAGCGTCGCTATGCGCGGGAATATCGATGTCAGTGGTTCGCGAGGTGACGATCTGCATGGAGTCAGTCAGCGAGTTGACCTGCACGCTGACGGCATAAGGAAGGTCATTGCTGACGGTGATTGGCATTTTCGCGGATTCGCTGAACACGGATATTGATTCCGATGGGTTGATGCGTACGCCGTTCAGAAGATCGCTGGCCAGTGTTTTCGCGGCTCTGACCATGGCTTTTCGCGTGGCTGTCGGCTGGGGGGAGCCAGACATGGATCGCAGCGCCATATCGTCATGCAGCACCAGCAAAGAGCCAATCCATTGCGTCGGATCGTTGCTGTGCGAGACGGTGTCATTGGCGTCCTGCCGGGCCAGGGCCTGCGGGTCCAACGACGAGACCTCGTCGGAATCAATCTCGTTCCTCAATATGGAGGTGGCCATGCGCATGATGTCATGCCGGCTGTCAGCCAACTGTCTCAACGCCGACCGGGTATTGGCGGTGTCGGCATCATCGGCCTTGTCGGGATTGACCGAATCGCTGACATTGTACGGATCGGCCTCGGCCATGGTCTTCAGGTCCGTCAGATTCAACCAGGACGCCTGCTCGAAGGCGCTCATCACCTGATCGATCCAGCCGGCCTCCGTGGTGCGGGAGAACGTCATAAGCAGGTATCGGGATGTATAAGGCTGTTCCATCTGGTAGAACGCGCTCTGAGCGACCAGTCGGGCCAACCGACCGGCATCGCTGGACTCGGCCTGCGCGTCCGTGCTGGTGGCTTGGCCCTTGGCCAGCGTGCCCAAGGTCGATTGCTCCTTCAGCACGGTGACATCGCCGGCAGACGTATCCACCACGTAGGTGCCTGTGTGTACGGCTTCAGTCTGGTCGGCATCGAAAGAGGCATCGGCAATCACCGTGTCATAGCCCTGCTCTCGTGCCGCGGTCAGCGCATCCAACGTCCAACAGTTGTTGCCCTGCCATGCGTACGCGGAGGGTGTTTCGGAGTCGTTTCCGGCGGCATACCATGCGGCCGCCTGCTTGGCGTTCCACTGTTCAGTGGTGATGCCGGCCTTTTCGTAGGCCGCGGTATCACCCAGCGCGGTATAGGCGGTGATGTCAAAGTCGGCGGGCTGCATGATGCCGGCAATGGACGGTTGCACTGCGGACTGACGCCAATACAGAGGATCCGCGATCACTTGCAGCGAGCGGTGCTTGGCGAATGTCTGCCCAAGGGATCGCGCGGTATCGGCATCCTGCTCGGATAAGGATATGGCTTGCGTATCAGTGGCTTTGGCCGCGTTGCTGGCGTCGGCGTTATCGGACTTGTCGGCCTTGTCCGTGCTGTTGGACTTGGACGATGTTGATGTCGAGGAAGTGGTGGTTTCGGCAATGCGATTGCTGATGGCCTTGTTATCGACCTGCCAGCCGCTGGCGGTGTAGGGCATGGCCACGGTCAGGTTCATGGCCGGTGTTGTCGCGGTGTTGAGCCCATCCGAAGATCGGGTCAGAAAACTCGGCAAATCGGCGAGTATCTGATTGCCAACGATATACGACAGCATCAGCGGTTTCGGTCCCCAACTCCCTATGGAGGCAAGGGTCTGCTGATTGGCGTTCACCTCGATGGTGACGGTGGCAGTGCCGCCGGCGGGAATCGATGGCACGTCAACGGAACCCAACTCGTTGGGGGTTGGGATGGGGGCGTTGTTCTCGGCCCAATTCTGAATATCGGTGCGCGAGACAAAGGTGAACAACGCATTGGTGGTCAGGTGCAGTGTGCCGCTTGACGTGGCCGTGCTGTCCGTATTGCTGATGACCGCGGTGACACGATAGCCCGATTTGGAGGTGACGATGGGGGTGCTTTGCGTGATGGCAATGCTCTGCTTGGGCTGATTCTCGGTCTGATTGCCCGTTGCGTCCGTCGTATCGGATGAATCAGTCGTGTCCGTCGTATCGTTCGCGTAGACGGTCAATGGAGCGGCCAGCATCGCCACAACGGCGACGCCAGCCGCCAGTGCGTGTGCCAGACGTGTGCAATGTCGTAAGACTCCGGGTAGGTTCACTCGTTTGCCTGCCTGTTCTTCTTCCTGGCGTAGAGCCACGCGATTTTGCGTTCGTTGGGATAGCTCAACACGTCATCCAAATCTTCAAAACGCACCCAGATGGCGTCTTCCGCCTCATGATCCGGGTCTCCTTCCACCGTCAGTTCACCGCCGGTCTGTTTGAGCGCGAAGTGATGGACCAGCTTGTGCACGCGCTGCGTGGTACCGGTGAACCAGTAGTCGATGGTGGCGATGGAATCGATCACCTCGCCCAGGATGCCGGTCTCTTCATGCACTTCGCGCACAGCGGTCTGCTGCGGGGTCTCGCCTTTTTCGATATGCCCCTTCGGCAAGCACCATTCGAGATGGCCGGAGCGGGAATGACGGGCGATAATGGCCACGCGGTTCTGGTCATCGAAAATCAGACCGCCTGCCGAATATTCGCGTACGACCGGCAGTTCCTGGGCATCCAGTGAAGCGAATGTGGTCGGACCGTCCGACGTACGGCGTTGCGGCATCATGGCCGGAGTCGGGCCGGATGGCGTCACCGGTTCTACCGGCACTGCCGGTTCCGGCGAGGCAACATCTCCGGACGGGTGCCGGCCGAAGACCGTGGCCGGCGTGGGATGCGCTGACGTTGCGGCCGGTGCGGTACGTGCCGCAGGCGGCATCAGCACGTCGCGCGGAGTCGGTATCGCTGTGGTGTGCGCGGCGGCGGCCTTGGCGACCGCAACGGCAGCATCTACGGCCGCGTGAGCGGTCGCCGCGGGATCGTTCGTGACGATGGTTACGGACGTTTGTGCCGTGGCGATAATCGGCTCGACCTCGGCAATCGTCTCGGCACCGGCCTCGCCGGCGATACCATCAGCCTGCCCCTCGATAGTGCCGCTGGTAGTGGCGATGGTGACGGTGGCATGCATGCCGAAGACGGTGGCCGGTGTGGGCATCATCGGCTTCGGTGCGGGCATGTCGCTGGCGGCGTCCGATATTTCGGATTCGGATGGTTCGGGTGTGGCGGGCGTTGCGGGTGTGCCAGGCACACCGGAATGTTGCGCAGTCGGTACTGCGTCTACTTCGTCTTGATGAACGGCCTGATTGGTGGAGTGGCTCGCGGTGCCGCCGACATCGGAAGAATCGCCCGAATCGGCGGAATGATGCGGAGTTTCGGACGTATACAGCAGGTGGTCTTGGGTATGGCTATCCGCCGAATCTGGTGTTTGCCCCAGCATGCGGGCAAGGTCGGCGGGCGTAATCATATTCTCCACCTTACTCAACCCCGTGTGCAGGTGGGGTAACGGTATGCTGGTAGGGCAGAAAAACGTCGCACGCGGGAAGGTGCCCATTGGATTTCGAAGTATGGCCTGAAGCCATCGAACTTGGTCGACTGTTCGCCGAACAGGGTTACGAGCTGGCATTGGTCGGCGGCCCGGTCAGGGATTTGCTGCTCCATAGAAAGAGCCACGATTTGGACTTCTGCTCATCCGCACGGCCTGAGCAGTTCGAGCCGATACTGCGCCGGTGGGGGCATGACGGCTTCTGGGACATGGGGCGCAAGTTCGGCACGCTGGGTGCCATGCGCCGCCGCCCGGACGGCACCGAGGTCAAGGTGGAGGTCACCACCTATCGCTCTGACACGTACGATCCGGACTCGCGTAAGCCCGAGGTCAATTATGGCGACACGCTTGAGGGCGACCTGTCCCGCCGCGACTTCACCGTCAACGCGATGGCTCTGCGCGTGCCCGACCTGCAATTCGTGGACCCGTTCGGTGGTGCCAGTGATCTGTCCAAGGGCGTGTTGCGCACGCCGGTGGATCCGCGACAGTCCTTTGACGACGATCCGTTGCGTATGATGCGCGCCGTGCGATTCGTGGCCCAGCTGGGCTTCCGTATCGCGCCGGACGCGGCCGAGGCGATTACCTCGATGCGCGACCGCATCGACATCGTATCCGCCGAGCGTGTGCGCGACGAACTGACCAAACTGCTGCTCTCCGACCGTCCGCGCGCCGGCCTTGAGGCGTTGGTCGAATCCGGTCTTGCGGACATCGTCTTCCCGGAAATTCCGGCCCTGCAATTGCAGATCGACGAACACCACCGCCACAAGGACGTCTTCGAGCACACGATGATTGTGCTCGAACGTGCTATCGCCCTGGAAACCGGCCCGGACGGCCCGGTGCCCGCCCCCGACCTGACGCTGCGCTTGGCCGCCGTGATGCACGATATCGGCAAGCCGAAGACCCGCCGGTTCGAGTCGGGCGGCAAGGTGAGCTTCCACCACCATGACGCGGTGGGTGCCAAAATGACCCGCAAGCGTTTGAAGGCGCTGCGTTTTGACCACCATCTGGTCGAGGACGTCTCGGAACTGGTGAATATGCACCTGCGCTTCCACGGCTATGTGGACGAGCCGTGGACCGATTCGGCCGTACGCCGGTATGTCAAGGATGCCGGGCACCTCTATGAGCGGCTGAACAGGCTCACGCGTGCGGATGCCACCACACAAAACAAACGCAAGGCGATGATCTTCTCCCAGGCCATGGATGAGATGGAGGAGCGCGTCCGCGAACTCAAGAAGAAAGAGGACTTCGACGCGATCCGCCCGGATCTGGACGGCAACGAAATTATGGAGTTGCTGGGCCTGGAGCCCGGCCCGATGATCGGCCGCGCCTACAAGCACATGCTGGAATACCGCTTGGATAACGGTCCGGTGGACCACGATGTGGCCGTCGAAGAACTCAAGCGCTGGTACGCCGAGATTCAGTAGTCCGATACTAGTCCGATACCAAAAAACCGTACGCTGAATACGTGTCAGCGTACGGTTTTTCGCGAAGATGAAGCTGTATGCGCCTTACTGCGCCGTGTATGCGTCGTGTTTGGTGTCGGCGGGCAGCTTGGTCATGCTATCGGCGGCCTTGCAACCCTCGATATTGGTGATGGTCTTACCGGATTGCGGGGAGGAGTTGGTGTCCTGCAGATCGTTGAACGTGGCGCCGATGACCACATCGATGAGCTGATCCTCGCGAGCCGTCATGATCATGGTGGCGTCGGTGAAATTGCCGATCAGCGTATACGCCTGATTAATGGCGTTCTTGCCGAAGTAGATGGTGGTGCGTTCAACGTCGGTGCTGGAATAGTTATCGATTTTCTGCACGCTGAATCCACGATTGGCCAAAGCTTCACCCACGGCCTTGGCGAATTGGCCGTGAGAGGTGCCGTTCATCACGCGAATGCCGACCGAAGCGTTGGACACGTATTGCGCTTTGCCGCTGCTGTCCTTGACCGCGCACGGCGCCGCGTTGCCGTAATTCGGCTGGCTGGCCGGAGTCTCCACTTCGCCGAGGCCGAAAACGTGGAAATTGAACAGTAGGGCTATGACCAGCACTACTGCCAATACCGCGCCGCTGATGGAAAAGACGATGGTCTGGCGGCGGCGCACGTACGCCTTGCGGGCTTCACGTTCATCAACCTGATACGTCATCGGTGGACTTCTTTCATGGGTCGGGTGGCTGGTTGCTACCTTAGCGTCACTGTCTGACGCTGATATTGGGGTGTTCGGGAGATTTGGCTCGAATAATACGATCGACCACAGCTGTATCGCGCCACACCTCGATAATGCGTTGTGCCGCTGCCTCGTCGGCGGCGAAAGCGACCACTGAGGGGCCGGATCCGGAGACGAATGCATGGCTGGCACCCGCCTGCGTGGCGGCGTCGATGGCCTGCCCGCTGCGGGGATGCAGGCTGATTGCCGCAGCCTGCAGATGATTGCGGTCGCCTTCTGCGGCTCCCACGATGTCAAAGGTGTGGTAGACCTCAGGAGTGCTGAGTTGCGACTGGTATGCGCCGACCAATACTTCGCCGCTGAATCCCTGTTCTATCAGCGCCAGCTCATCGCGGCTGCCGGGGGCGATATCCGTGATGCGTTCGCCGAAACCGGTGCCGTATGCAAGGCCACCGGTCAGGCAGAACGGCATGTCCGCGCCCAACGTGGCAGCAATGGTGCGCAGGCGCTCTATGGGCCAGTTCAGCTCCCAGAGACGATTGACCGCCAGCATGGTCGCCGCGGCGTCGGCTGAACCGCCGCCTAGTCCGGCACCCACGGGAATGCGCTTGGTGATGGTCAACGCCACATCCGGCTCGCGCTCGGCCGCCTGGGCCATGGCGAAGAGGGCCAGTACCGCATGGTTGCGGCGCATGTCGCTGCGTGAGGAGGCCAAGTCGCCCAAATAAGCGCCTTCGAGCTCCAGAGAGAATCCTGCTCCGGGTTGCTTGGCGGTTGCGGTGACGGTGTCGTATACGCCGATTGCGCAGTAGATGGTGTCCAGTTCGTGGCGTCCGCCCCATTCGTCGTGAGCAGGTCCCACTTCCAAGGTGAGATTGGTTTTCGCCGGGCAATCCACCGTAATGGTGATGGGGGAGAGCTCATCGGACTGATGTCGGGCAGCGGCTGAGCGTGGATGTGAGATTACCGGACTCATTGTGCCTCATCTCCATCTCCACACGATTCGATGGCCTTGGCCAGAGCGGTGAATTCGGCGATGGTGAGCGTCTCTCCTCGACGGGTCGGATCGATGCCGGCGATGGAGAATGCCTCGGAGGGCGCAATGGTCTTCAATGCCGCGTGCAGGGTCTTGCGACGCTGACCGAATGCCGCATCGATCAGACGAAATACGAGTTCCCGTTGTGTGCCGTCGTCTGTGCTGTTCGCAGTTCCCGGGGCAGCCGGGTCATCGGCCTGATACCGGGTGAATTTGACGAGCGCGGAATCCACATTGGGAGCCGGCCAGAACACATTGCGGCCGATGGTGCCCACCCGTTCGGCGGTGCCATACCAGGCGAGCTTCACGCTCGGCGTGCCGTAGATCTTGGAACCGGGCTTGGCGGCGAGTCTGTCGGCCACCTCTTTTTGCACCATCACCAAGAACGAGCCGAGGTTGTCGAAACGCTCCAACAGCGTGAGCAGAATCGGCGTGGCCACGTTGTACGGCAGATTGGCGACCAGCGTAAACGATGCGTCATCGCTGAAATCAGGCACGTTCTCCGGGGTGACGGTTAAGGCATCCCGATTGACGACGGTGAGTCGTGACGTGGCTTCGGGCATGAATTCGGCGACTGTGCCCGGCAGTCGTTCGGCCAGCGGCGGATCGATTTCGACTGCGGTCATGGTGGCGCCGGTTTCCAAAATCGCCAGCGTCAACGATCCCAGGCCGGGGCCGACTTCCATGACATGATCGGCAGCGGTCACTCCCGCCTCGCGTACGATACGACGGACCGTGCCGGGGTCGATGACGAAGTTCTGCCCGAATTTCTTGGTGGGGCTGATGCCGGCATCGGCCGCGATACGACGGATATCGGCGGCGCCTAACAGGTGACCGGTGGCGGGAATGGTGTCGTTCATAAGCGTGTGTTCCTTGTGGGCTTCGTAACCGATCAGTACCAACCGATTTGTTCGGAATGTTGCCATGCCTTGGACGGGCTGCCGTATCTTTGTGCGATGTACCACAGACCCCAATCGATCTGTACGGCGGCATCGTCACGGTAATTGGCGCCGAACGCAGCCATTTTGTCTGCTGGTAGCGACTGAGGAATGCCGTAGGCGCCGGAGCTCGCGTTTTCGGCATACCACAGCCATCTGGACTCGCGGTTCCATAGTTTGACCAGGCAATCCCAGTCGTTGCCTGTCCACCCGCGCTGCGCGGCGGCACCGGCGGCATAGGCCTGAGCCTGGGCTACGGTCGCATGCCAGAGTCGACCGGAAGGCGTGGTGGTTGTTCCTGAATCGGAGCCAGAAGAGCCGGAATTGTTGTTCGTACCGCCGCCGGTGTTACCGGTGTTGCCGGAGTTGCCGGAGTTGCCGGTGTTGCCAGTGTTACCGGTGTTGCCAGTGTTACCGGTGTTGCCAGTGTTACCGGTGTTGCCAGTGTTACCGGAATTGCCGGTGTTGCCGGCATTGTTGTTGGACGACTCGTGCTGATTGTTGGAACCGGAATCGGCCTTGCCGTTATCGGCGGAGTCGGATTTCTTATCGGAACCTTTATCGGTATCAGACTTGGCGGCGCCTACGGCGATGATCTGGTCGATGGCCATCGAGGTGACGGTCTCCGATTTCAGCGTCTCCGATTCGGCCACGCCATCCACATAGGTGACGTCGTACACCTGCGTCTTCTCGCCGTTGACGCCCTGCTGGCGCACATCGGCTTGCCCTTCAGCCAGATTCGGGTCGATGATGGTCTGGGTGGAGAACGGAATCACGGACGTGCGCGTCTCCTCGCCGTGGGTCACGCGGCGTACGCGCAGAATGGTCTCGTCGCCGTCTTTCTCAACGTTGACGCGATCCTCCTTGTTGAGCACGATGCCCTTGGAATCGAGGATGGAGGCGGCCGGCAGCTTGCCATTGGGGGCCACCGAGCTTTTGCCGTCGGCGATGACGGTGACCGGCCCGGACTGGTTGATCACCAGGCCGCCGGTGAGCTGGTTGTACACGTTCTTGATGTCGACGGTGATCTTCGCGGCGTTGTTCTGGTTTTCCTCGAAAAATCCCAGTAGCTGGTCGGCACTGGTGGCCACGGTCCAGAAGGGAACGGACGTGCCGTCGATGTTGATAGTGGTCTGGTAGGCGGACTGTACGGTGACCACGGCATGATTGGCGAGCTGGTCGCCGGACGAGGTAGTGACGATATCGTGGGTCTTGATATCCACCCCTTGTTCCTCCAGAAGACGGGTGGCCGTCATCGCATATGTGGTGACTTGGGTGGTTTGCCCGTTGATGTTCAGGGCCACGGATTTACGCGCGGTGAACGCGAATGATCCAGCCAGCGCGATACTGGTCGCCGCGATACAGGCGATTACGCGGATGCGACGCAGTGTAACAAACCGCTGCGGGGTCCAACGCCGTGCCATTGCCATACTCTTCCTGCTGGGTGAACGATTACGCCACCCATCGTAACGGTTGTTCCGGCCCGTACTGCGGTTTCACCGGCCACCGTCACCATTCCTGCTCGTCAGATTGTTCTGAGCTCAAAAAAAGAAAAGAAAAGGGGGGCGGGAGAGAAGGGGATGTTCCCGCCCCCTTGAAGGCGCGGAGCTGGTTGGGGGACGCTCCGCCCTCATTCCAGGAAGCCCATAATTGGGGGAAGGCTCCTGGAGTACTTACCCAAGGTAAGAATTATATGCGTAGAAAAGTCTACGTATCACATAATACGCCATTTTTTCTGCGCGACGAGCCTCTTGTCGGGATCGAACCGACGACCTGCCGCTTACAAGGCGGCCGCTCTGGCCATCTGAGCTAAAGAGGCGATTGTTCTTAACGCGTAAATCGTTGCGAACAAATGACTAGTATACCGGTACTTCCCGAGTGGTCAATTTAAGCCGAGCCGCAGGCGGTATTGCATATGTCGCGGCGTCAACTTATTCGGCCACGCAGCATCAGGAGGCGACCGAAATCGGCTTTCCGCTGGCACCGATGGATGGCATTTTGCCTTCCACGCCTACCTGGTCAGCATCCAGCCCAATGGACTTGAGGAAGCCGTCCACCATATTCGTGTCCGCCAGCGTGAGCTGCTTCAGATCCCAGTATTCGCCGTTGATGGTGAGTGTGGGGGAGGAGAAGGCGCCGGAGCTGTTGAACAGTTCGGGGCGCAGGATCGTGTAGTTGTTGGAGGCGGTGAGCCAGTCGAGGTATTCGTTCTTGCCGCTGAACGCCGCGGCGGCCACATCCTCGCTCACGCCGGCCTTGACGGCCTGCTTCTCCAGCTTGGCGTTGTTTACCGGCTCGTAATTGGACAATTCGCCCGGCTGGAAATCCTCAGCGTAGATGTTGGAGAGGTAGCTCATGAGGTGGTCGGGATCGTCATCATGCTCGGCAATGTAGATGGCACCGTTGAACACGCGGTTGGAGTAGTTGTCGGAGCTCTTGTTGTTCTGGAAATTGAGGAAGTGCAAATCGATGTTGAGCTGGCCTGCGTTCATCAGCTTGACGAGCGTCGGGTCGAGTTGGCGGTTCACCGAGGCGCAGCCGGGGCACAGCGGTTCCATGTAGATGGATACGGTGGGAGCCCCCTCGGCTTTCTGGCCATACCCTTTGTTGGAGATTACGAAGCCGGCCTTGTCGTCGGCGTTAGCCGGCTGGGTACTGACTTTCTTGAGCTTGCTATAGGCCTCGTCCACGGTCATGTTGCTTTGCTGGCTACTGCTGCTGGTGTTGGACGGCCGCATAGCCTTGTATACGGCGAATCCAGCGATGGCCACCAGCACCACAATAATGGCCACCACAATGCAGCCGATGATGGTCTGCTGCTTACGCTCCTTGGCTGCCTGCTCGGCCCGTGCCTGCTGGGCGGCCTCCTCGGCCGCTCGGCGCTCAGCGCGTGTGGCACGCTTGGCTTGGTGCTTCTGATCTGACATGGATATCCCCTTGAGATCGCTTCGGTGTTTGGCCCCATCATAATGACCGGGCCTGAGGAGGACTGCGCCCAGAGCTGATCTGAGGTGAATTCCCTGTAAAAGTGTGACGGAACGAACGTATCGGATACACAACGGCCATGTGTGCGGATGGCTGATGTGTGAGATTCCGCCCCGCTCTAGGCGAACGGCATCCAGTTGATCGGCATGCCCAGAATCGGCATCGCGCACAAGGCCACGGTGATGATGGCCCATATGGTGAACAGCACGGTGCCGCGCCCGCCGCCCTTGGGCGCCGGCGCCACTGGAGCAGGTGGAGCCCCACCCACTTCGGTGGATGGGGCGCCCGCCGGGCGACTGTGTTTGAGCCCGCGCAGTACGCCGCCCCCCAGCCGAATCATCATCGACTGTGGGGCGAACACAGTGACCAGCCAGCCGATGGCCATGAAACCGCCCAGCGCCAGCCCGGAAGCGGAGAACGGCACATCATTGAGCAACGGCACCGGAATACCCCAATCCGCGGTGAAATACCAGGAGATGGTGTGAACGGGCAGTGCCAGAGCCGCGGTGGCCACGGCGGTTCCCGCCATATAGATGATGACTAGCAGCAGTATGCGGGGAATGGCCAGCAGCAGGGCTTTGACCAGATGCCAGGGAAAAGTCGCCACGCGAATCCACGAATCGGAGTTTTTGCGCTCGCCGCCGCGTTTGCCCTCGCGCTCAAGCTGGGGTTCGGTGTTATAGGCCAGGGTGAGCAGTAGCCACAACAACGCAGTGGCCGCGATGATGGCCACGAGCGGAGCATTTGCCGCCAGTGCCGCCAGCGGCGCCGCCAGCAGGATCAATGGCAGGGTGCCGCGCTGCAGATATTCCCCTCGCTTCACGTCCACCGGATTGGGCATGGGAGGATTTTGGACCATGGTTTCGGTGGGGGCCGCTTGGGCGGTTTGGTCGATGATGCGCTGCAATGCCGGGCGAATGGCGGGGTCCACCGCTGTGGGCTGGTTGCTTGCGGGATCCCAGCTGCTCTGGGCGGTGCCGGACGGGGGGAATGATGACGGCTGCGGCGTGGGGAGTACGGTGGTGCGCTCGGCCATTGGCGTGGTTTGGTCCGGCATCGGTGTGGTCGCGCCGGTGAGTACCTGTGTGCCGGCGTCGTCGGTGAAATCGGCAGCAGCGTCGGGCAACAGTTGCGTGGCCTGCTCCGCACCGGCCGGCGGACGTGGCGGCATATCGGCTAAGGGCAGCGTGGCGGTAGCGGCGCCAGCCGGCGAGAATACGGCGGTTTCGCCATCGCCGTTATCGCCCTTATTGCCGGAGAACACGGCCATGGTGGGAGCCTCAGCGGCTTCCTCGGCCGCGCGCCAGATGGTTCGGGGATTATTGCGGTCAACGCCGCCGGCCGCGCCAAAAGGGGGCATCGCCTCCGCGGCTTCGGCAACGATCGCAGCCGGTTGTCCAGCCACGGCTCCCGCGGCGAACGGTCCCGCCTGCTCGCCCTGCCAAGCGTTGGGATTCAACGCATCCAAGGCGATGGCATTCAGCAATTGATCCGGCGTGCAACGATCCCTGCGATCCGGGTCCAGTGCAGAACGGAAGGCAGCCAATGTGCCGGCCGGTAGTCCGGAAAGATTCGCGTTGCCCGAGGCCTCGCGCTCAAGTACCGCCATCATCGGCTTGGTGCCGAACACAGGCGCGCCGGTTGCGGCAAAAGCGAGCACGGACGCCACCGACCACCAATCGGTGGCGTCGTCGGATTCGGCACCGTCAATAATCTCGGGTGCGATGAATCCGGGTGTACCCATCACTAGGCCGGTGCGGGTCACGTGACTTTCGCCCTCGCCCATCGCGATACCGAAATCGACCAATACCGGTCCGGCGGCCGACACCATCACATTGGTGGGTTTGATGTCGCGATGGACGATGCCGGCCGCATGTACGGCTTTGGTGGCTTCGATGAGCTTGCGGGCCAAGCGTTCCAGATCGTCGCCCACATACCGGCCATTGGCGGCCACATCATCCTTAAGATTCTTGCCCTCGATGAGTTCAGTGACGATGAACGCCAACGTATCGTCGAGTTCCATATCCACGATGCCGCACACACCCGGATGATTGATCTTCTTCAAGGCCATGGCCTCGCGCCGCAGGCGCTCGCGCGGCGTGACATCGGGCTTGAGGTCGGGGTCGTGCAGGGCCGTGGACGCAGAGCCGGAGCCTGCCACTGACTCGTCGGTCAGGGAGTCGCGCAGAATCTTCATGGCATAGGTGGTGCCGCCGTCGTCGCGCACCCGCCACACCGACCCCATAGCTCCTGAGCCGAGCCGGGAGATCAGCGTATACCCACCAACCACTTCGCCGGGCTCAAGATTCAACGCGTTCAAATCGCTCATGCCCTCCATCCTAATGCCTTGCTGGTGCATTATTCTGGCTCTCTCCTGGGAGGCCGAGCTTGATATTTCTTGGCTCCCCTCTCTGAGAGGGGAGCCAAGAATAAATGCCGTTTACGTATTGAGAAGTGCCGTTTACGCCATTAAGGTCGATTGCCCTGACCGGATGTGGTAGCAAATTATGCGCTCGAAATGACAGGATAGGTGCGTGGGCAGGTGCGCCAGTCGTGAATTTGCGACTCTATAACCATCGGCATCAAGGATGTGTCGGCGGTGACCCAAAGGTGAGCCAGCCGGGCACATTCAACAGTGGCACAGCGATGCAAGGGCAGTATCGTGAGCCGCTGATCGAATCGATAACGATATCAGATTCGAATGCCGCGACTTCGCCGGTCGTACCTTCGAATACTTCTCCGAAGACGGCTACCTGTTCGGCGTGATGGCCTCCCAGCAGGTCGCTGGCGCTCAGGCCAAGGCCTGAGGTGTGTCTCCGATAACTGAATAGCTAAATAGAATGGACGGCCTGCTGAGCGCTACTCAACAGGCCGTCCATTGTGTATCTGAATGCGAAAAGTCATTATATGGAACGGAATATATCGATACTGTGCATTGTGCCGATTACTGATTCCGACGCAAGTATTCGCGCAGGAAGGGCACGGCAAAATCGACTTCGCCTCGTTCTGTTTCGCGGATAACGAAGGCGTCAAGGAGGCGTTTGCGGTAGGTGGCGGCATAGTTAGGCGTTTTGCCCATGCGCTGTGCAACATTCACGGTGGGAGAGGGACCATCTGACGCTGCCATGGCTTCGAGATACTCACGGTCGTTTTTGGATAAGCCTTGCAACTCCGGGATGCACACGGCGTTATCAAGGTCAATACGTGCTTCCTCGATACCTGCCGTAACATCAGCGTCGATGATGGTATCCGAGTCCCGCATGTCTGCGGCATCCCAGATATGGTAGCCAACCAGTTGAATCATATAGGGGTATCCGGCTGTCACATTGGCTGCAGTGCTTAATTGAGCGTCGGTGATGGACATGCCGGAGGCGCGGAATGTTGTGGCGAAAGCATCGCGCACTTCATCAAGAGGAATATCTGTGAGTATGTTCGTTTTCGCGCGACGTAGGAACGTGATGACTTCGTCATTGAACAAATCAGAAATCATCTGTGGGAGACCGGCGAACACGATGGCGATATTGCGTCGTTCCCTGATTTGATGCTGTATGGCAGTGGCGATGGCAATCATGTCGGATCGCTCAGCCGCTTGAGTCTCATCAATGGTGATAAGCAACCCAGCATGGCGCTTCTCAAGCGCATCCAACCGTCCGGCAATGGCACTTCTCAACGTTTCGGGCATACGCTTCGGGGATAGTTCGGCTTCTCCGAGGCCGATGCCCGCTCCAGCAAAAGTCAACGATGGTCGGATAGTGAGGTGGTCAAGGGCCCCTCGCCCGGTTCGTAAGGCATCAACAAGGCGTTCGCATAGTCCGGCAGAGGCCGTTTCTTCGATGACATCCCATCTGCGCGCTTTGGCCCGGTCTCCGAACACAGTGAGCATCACGGTTTTTCCGGTTCCACGAGCGCCGGTGACGAGCATAATGCGCCCTGGGGCACCGACTCCGTTATCGAGACCTTTCTCGAAATCGCGGATAACTTTGCCTCGGCCGATGAGCAGGGGCGGTTCCCCTCCTGCCGTTGGCTTGAATGGGTTTTCCTTTGCCTTCATGTGGACCGCCTCCTCGCTGAATCAACCTAAAATAAAAATTATCAAAAATATCAAAAAAATAAAAATTATCAAAAGTTGGGTTGAGCCGACTGAAGAAAACAGCCGTGGCGACAATGATTCTGCCGCAATCCGCGGTGACAACAACTGACGCGGACCTTCTTGGCAGAATCGTTGTTTGTCCCGCTTCGCCAATCAACGTCGCTCAAGTTCGGTGCGCAGACCGGCTACCGTAGCGGTCAGCTCACGCACTTCCTCGCGCAATAGGTCGATTTCGGGATTGGCTGATGTTGCAATAGCCTCTTGCGCGGCTTCCTTGGCCACTTCCTTCTCCCGAGCGTCCTCGCGCCGATCCGTCTCCAGATTGACCTGATCCACGATCCACGAGGCCAGCGTGGCCGTCACAATACCGATCAACGCGATGCCGGTGAACATCAGCACCACCGCAATGATCTTGCCTTGGAAGGTGACCGGCGAGAAGTCGCCATATCCCACGGTGGTCACGGTCACGAACGCCCACCACAACGCCGTGCCGAAGTCGGTGATCGTGGATCCGGACGCCCCGCGCTCCACGGAATACACGGCCAGCGCGCCCACGTACATGAGCATTCCCACCGCGCCGACCGCGTATACGGTGATGCGCCCGCGCACCGCCATGCCGGAGGTGCGGTTCAGCACGTGCAGCACGGTCAGCAAACGCAACAGTCGCAAGGGCCGGAGCATCGGCAGCGCGATGGTCAGCAGCGTGAACAGGTTGTGCTTGAACCACCGCCAGCGATCGTCGGCCAACCACAGCGAGACCACATAATCGACGACGAACACCACCCAGATCACGTTGATGACGGTTTCACACAGCGCGATATGCGTGCGGGAGAGAATCTCCCACGAATACACCACCAGAAACACCACGGACAGCACCATCAGCGGCCAGTCCGTCCACTTCTTCCACGTCTTCGGTCCCATATTCCGATTGTAGTGGCGCGCCCGCTGCGCCACTGCGGAGCATGACTCCGGACGTCAGTGTTGTATACGTTCGTATACATTTCACGTTGTGTACGAACGTATACAACAGTGTCTTTCACCTCGTATTTCCCTTATGACTATCACCACAGTGATATAATCAAGAATATGTAAGGAGAGAGAGAAGGAGCCGGCCAATGGAGACCGCATCGATCGAACTGTGGCATGGCTCTTCGCATGTCATCAAGCATCCTGAATACGGGCTGGTCAAGCCGAACAACGATTATGGCCGCGGATTCTATTGCACGCGCAGGGTCGAGCTGGCCAAGGAATGGGCGTGCGCGGGACTGGATGACGGTTTCGCGAATCGGTACACGTTGACCACGGACGGGCTCCTCTTCCTGGACCTGTCCCAGCCGCCCTACACCATCCTGAACTGGCTGGCCATGCTGGTCGAAAACCGTCGTTTCCAGCCGACCACCGCCGTCGCCGCGCAAGGCATCGAATATCTGAAACAAGTGTTTCTGCCGGATGCCAGTCAGGCTGACGTCATCGTCGGATATCGTGCCGACGATTCGTATTTCTCGTTCGCCCGCGCTTTTGTCAATAACGCGATTTCCATCGACCAACTCGCTGAGGCGATGCGGTTGGGCGAGCTCGGCAAGCAGATCGTACTCGCCAGTCCTCAGGCATTCGCGGCACTGCGGTTCCAAGGCTGCGAAATCGCCCGCGCTTCGACCTACCACGGATTGCGTAACGAGCGCGACCGCACAGCTCGCGAAGCCTACCGCCGCAAAAGTGCAGAAGCCGATCTCGACGGCCTGTTCATGCGCGACATCATCCGCGAGAAAGTGACCAACGATGATCCCCGCCTATGATGAGACATACTTGCCGGACGCCATGGCCAACTTGGCCGGCGCCTTCGATTATGCGCTGAACGATTGCGGGTTGCCGGTCGGCCTATTCATGGACTTCTTCGCCACCTCCGAGGCGGCCGCGCTTTTCGGGCGAGGCACGCCCAAATACGTGTGTGGCATGTCCGGCGAGGAGCTGGTGGCCGAAATCATGCGGCAAACCGGTTGGGCGCGCATTCTCGATATGCCGCCAGCCGCACTGCGCGCCGGCTCAACACCCGAATACTGGGCCGGATGGGTACTCGCATACTGCCAATGGGCCAGGGGAGTGCGGTTCTCGGACATTCTCGATGTGCTGTCGCTCGACGATATCGTGCGACTGCACCCGACTCTGCACGAAGCCGACGAAAGCCGATTCGTCGACGTGTACGACGAGCGGGCCGCCCATAATCGCACCGAGGGCGACTCCCGGCTGCACACGATCCGCGTGCGCGCCGGACTCAGCCAATCCGGGCTGGCCCGCCGCTCCGGCGTTACCCTGCGCTCCATCCAAATGTACGAGCAGCGCCGCAAAGACCTTGGCAAAGCTGCCGTCTCCACCGTGCTCGCTTTGGCCCGCACGCTTGGCTGCCGCATCGAAGATCTGTTGGAGCCGTAAAGACGCGGAGTAGTATCGCGCCGCATCGATTCTGATAACTGAACAACTACTTTTAAGGCCCGGCCGGATGCTCGTTTGGACATCCGGCCGGGCCTTCTGGCTCCACACGGGGTGCCGAGGTATCCGTTCTCCGCTTCGAGGGGCTGATTTGGCCTTCCGTAGAGGTTTACTCCCGTTTCGAGGGGCTGGTGGCCCGCTAGAACACGGGTATAAACGGCTTCGCCCCACCGTCATTCCGCCATTTTGGGGATGCGCTTACTTGAGTACCAGCCCCTCGAAACGGAGATAGATCTCCGGAAAGGGTCAAAACAGCCCCTCGAAACTCAAGATGGCGGTTGCAGGGCGGTTGAGGATCAGTCGAAGAGCGGTTCAAACGCAAATGTGAACAATGCCACATGTGATTGGGCGGGTCGCTGCACGCCGATTTTCGGGGGTGCATGGGAATGGCGGAATATCAACGAAAAACCCTATATCTAGGTTTGTTATGTGACACGCGCCACTACATATAGTGCCTTGATTTCAAATCACACCGCTGTAATATGGCCTTCGCTTCACTGTTCATCAGAACCACATCAAGGGGAGTCGCCATGACCGTCACCGTGTTCACCAAGCCGCATTGCCCGCAGTGCGATGCCACCAAGCGCCAGCTCACCAAGCTGGGTGTGCCGTTTGAAACCGTGGACCTGACGCAGAACCCCTCCACCCTTGAGCAGCTGCAGGCCGCCGGTTTCCAGCAGGCTCCGGTGGTCATCACGCCGGACAACTCCTGGACCGGCTACCGCCCCGACCTGATTCGCGAAGTCGCCCAGCAGGTGGCCGCCGACAACCGCGCCGCCGCCACGGTGTCCGCGTGAGTCTGAGCCAGCCCGAATTCGCGGCCGAAGGCAAGACGATCGGCGCATTGGTCTACTTCTCGTCGGCCTCCGAAAACACCGCACGGTTCGTGGCCGGATGCCGTTTGCAGGACGAAGGCATCAACGTCTACCGCATCCCGTTGCGGGCCGCCGACCCGGCGCTAAACATCCGCGAACCGTACGTCATCATGGTGCCCACCTATGGCGGCGGCGTGGTCAAGAAAGCAGTGCCGATTCAGGTCAAACGCTTCCTCAACGATCCAGCCAACCGCGAGTGGATTCGCGGCGTCATCGCCTCAGGCAACACCAATTTCGGTGAGGCCTACTGTGCCGCCGGAGACATCATCGCCGCCAAATGCAAGGTGCCCTACCTCTACCGTTACGAACTCATGGGCACCCCGGAAGACACTGCCGCCGTGCGAAACGGCCTCGTCCGCTTCTTCACCGAACAGTAAATCTTGACCCCCTCGAGGTATTGGCTCCCCTCTCCGAGGGGAGCTGTCAACGAAGTTGACTGGGGGGAGCAACTGTCTGAGTAAACACACTTCTGCCATATTCCAAGGATTTCCAATGACTGACCTCACCGCCACCGGCCTGCCGCTCGACAATACTGCCGACACCGCAGCGGAACAGTACGACCCGGCGCACGATTACCACGCGCTCAACGCGATGCTCAACCTCTATGACGCCGACGGCAAGATCCAGTTCGACAAAGACAAGGCCGCCGAACGCGAATACGTGACAGGGCACGTGGCCACCAACAGCAAGCGGTTCGCCTCCACCGCCGAGCGTCTCGAATACCTGATCAGCAACCAGTACTACAACCCTGCGGTCTTCAACCAGTACTCCGCTGAATTCCTCGACCGCATCTACGAGCACGTGGAATCCGCCGGCTTTGAGTTCGGCACTTTCCTTGGTGCGTTCAAGTTCTACACGTCCTACGCGCTCAAGACGTTCGATGGTCGCCTCTATCTTGAGGACTTCCCGCAGCGTTGCGCCGCTGTGGCCCTGGAGCTCGCCGCCGGCAATGAGCAGCAGGCCATCGAATACGCCGACGAAATGCTTGCCGGCCGCTTCCAGCCCGCCACCCCGACCTTCCTGAACCTCGGCAAGGCCCAGCGTGGCGAACCGGTCAGCTGCTTCCTGGTGCGCATCGAAGACAACATGGAGTCGATTTCGCGCGGCATCAACGCGGCCCTCCAGCTCTCCAAGCGCGGCGGTGGCGTGGCCCTGCTGCTGAGCAACCTGCGCGAGCTCGGTGCCCCGATCAAGCACATCGAGAACCAGTCCAGCGGCGTGATTCCGGTCATGAAGCTGCTGGAGGACTCCTTCTCCTATGCCAACCAGCTCGGCGCACGTCAGGGCGCGGGCGCGGTGTACCTCAACGCCCACCACCCTGATATCCTGCGCTTCCTGGATACCAAGCGAGAGAACGCGGACGAGAAGATCCGCATCAAGTCGCTGGCTCTTGGCGTGGTGATTCCGGACATCACGTTCGAACTGGCCAAACAGAAGGCCCAGATGGCCCTGTTCAGCCCGTACGACGTGGAGCGCGTGTACGGCAAGCCGTTCGCCGACATCTCCGTTACCGAGCATTATGACGAGATGGTGGCCGATGACCGCATCAAGAAGACCTACATCGACGCCCGTAAGTTCTTCACCACCATCGCCGAACTGCAGTTCGAATCCGGCTACCCGTACATCGTGTTCGAGGACACGGTCAACCGCGCGAACCCGATCGAAGGTCGCGTGACCATGTCCAACCTGTGCTCGGAAATCCTGCAGGTTCAGGAGCCGAGCGCATACAACGAGGACCTCACGTATGCGCATGTCGGCCGCGACATCTCCTGCAATCTGGGTTCGCTCAACATCGCTAAGGCGATGGATGGCGGCTTGGGCCACACGGTGGAGACGGCGATCCGCGCACTCACCTCGGTGGCCGAGCACACCAGCATCAACGCGGTGCCTTCGATTCGCCGAGCCAATGAGGAGGGCCACGCCATCGGTCTCGGCCAGATGAACCTGCACGGCTTCCTGGCCCGCGAAGGCATCCAGTACGGTTCTGAAGAGGGCCTCGACTTCACCGACATGTACTTCATGACCGTGGCCTACCACGCCTACCGTGCCTCGCACGCGCTCGCCGTGGAGCATGGCCGCACGTTCGCCAGCTTCGCTACGAGCGACTACGCCAAGCCGGCCGGCCAGGGCAACTACTTCGACAAGTACACCGATGGTCGTCGTTCGCTCACTCCGCGCACCGAACGGGTCCGTGCGCTGTTCGAACAGTACGGCATCGCGATCCCGACTGCGGCCGACTGGGAGGCCCTGCGCGACGCGATTCTGAAGGACGGCATCTACAACCAGAACCTGCAGGCCGTGCCGCCCACCGGCTCGATCTCGTACATCAACCATTCCACGAGCTCGATTCACCCGATCGCCTCCAAGATCGAGATTCGCAAGGAAGGCAAGATCGGGCGCGTGTACTACCCGGCCGCCTACATGACCAACGACAACCTCGGGTACTACAAGGACGCCTACGAGATCGGCTGGAAGGCCATCGTCGACACGTACGCCGAGGCCACCCAGCACGTGGATCAGGGACTGTCGCTGACGCTGTTCTTCCCGGACACCGCCACCACCCGCGACCTCAATAAGGCCCAGATCTACGCCTGGCGCAAGGGCATCAAAACCCTCTACTACATCCGCATCCGCCAGCAAGCCCTGGAAGGCACTGAAGTCCAAGGCTGCGTCTCCTGCATGCTCTGATCGTTCGAGGGAGCGTATACCGCCTTTCTTCGGCACTCGACGTACCTTCGTACGCCTTCGGCCTCAGACGGCGGTCTCCGCACGCATTGAACAACCAGAGAGCCGTTGTTACTCCCCTCACTCGGCTAACGCCGACAGCTCCCCTCAGAGAGGGGAGCTGGCCGCGAAGCGGACTGAGGGGGGGCTCCACCATCTAAGGAACCAACAATGTCACGAACCGTCTATAGAGCACTGCTCCGGCTGACCGCGCCGGAGGAGTTCGAAAACAAATCCAACGACGATAACGACAACGAGTAAAAGGAACACTACTCATGGCACCTATCTCCATTCCGCGCAAACCGCTGAAACTCATCGACCGCGTCTCCGCAATCAACTGGAACCGCCTCGAAGACGAGAAAGACCTTGAGGTCTGGGACCGCCTGACCGGCAACTTCTGGCTGCCCGAAAAAGTCCCCGTCTCCAACGACATCCCCAGCTGGCAGAAGATGACCGAGGACGAGCACACGCTCACCATGCGCGTCTTCACCGGCCTGACCCTGCTTGACACCATCCAGGGCACGGTCGGCGCCGTCTCCCTGATTCCGGACGCGCTCACCCCGCACGAGGAGGCCGTGTACACCAACATCGCCTTCATGGAATCCGTGCACGCCAAAAGCTACTCGTCCATCTTCTCCACCCTGTGCTCCACCGAACAGATCGATGCCGCATTCGACTGGAGCGAGAACAACGAGTTTCTGCAGAAGAAGGCGGAGATCGTGCTCGACTACTACGAGGGCGACAACCCGTACAAGCGCAAGGTGGCCTCCACCCTGCTCGAGTCCTTCCTCTTCTACTCCGGCTTCTATCTGCCGATGTACTTCTCCGCGCACGCCAAGCTGACGAACACCGCCGACGTGATTCGTCTGATCATCCGCGATGAGGCCGTCCACGGCTACTACATCGGCTACAAGTACCAGAAGGGCATCGCCCAGCTGAGCGATGCCGAGCGTCTGGATCTGCAGGACTACACGTACGACCTGCTCAACGAGCTGTACGACAACGAAGTGGAGTACACCCAGTCGCTGTACGACCGCGTGGGCCTGACCGATGACGTCGAGAAGTTCCTGCGGTACAACGGTAACAAGGCGCTGATGAACCTCGGCTACCCGGCTTTGTTCCCGGCTGAGATTTGCGATGTGAACCCCGCGATCCTGGCCGCCCTGAGCCCGAACGCCGACGAAAACCACGACTTCTTCTCCGGCTCCGGCTCCTCCTACGTGATGGGCAAAGCCGAAGAAACCGATGACGACGACTGGGACTTCTAAGGGTTTCGCGGTCCGCGAACCCGCAGCGCCGCCGCGTTCGCACGGCGGCGCTACGCTGGAGATATGGAACATGAGCCGTTGGTCAGCATCATCATCCCAGTATATAAGGTCGAGAAGTTCCTCGACGAATGCGTGGCGTCCGTTGCTGCGCAGACGTACGCCAATCTGGAGATTCTGCTGGTCGACGACGGCTCGCCCGACAATTGCCCGGCCATGTGCGACGCCTGGGCCGCCCGCGACCCGCGCATACGCGTGATTCACAAGCCCAACGGCGGCCTGTCCGACGCCCGCAACACCGGCATCGCCGGGGCCACCGGTGCGTACATATACTTCGCCGATTCCGACGATACCGTGGCCCCCACGTTGGTGGAGGACTGCCTGAATGCCATGCGTGAATACGATGCCGATCTGGTGATGTTCCAGTTCGACACCATCTCCGAGAACAACAAGCCGCTGCTGTCCAACTATCGCCACAACGACTTCACCGAGGTGCAGATCCTGACCCCGGTCGAGGCCATCAAAAAGCAGGTCAAGGCTGAGATCGACGGCTATTTCTGGGCCTTCCTGGCACCCGCCTCCACCTATCAGGGCACCGGATTCTCCTTCCCGGTGGGGCGCAAAATCGAGGATCTCTCCCGTATCTGCAACGTGATCGGCGAGGCCACGCGCGTGGTCCGTCTGCCCAAGGCGCTGTACCACTACCGCATGCGCGAGGGATCGATTACCGCCAACTGGGATCCGCAGCTCACCCGCGACTGGACCCGCGCCGCCGACGACCGCGAGGAATACATCGTCCACCGATTCCCCGAGCTCAAGGGCTTCATGACGCTGCAACAGCTGAATTTCTTTGCCAACCTCGATTACGAGACCATGCGCCAGTCGCTGATCGCCGGGCTCAAGATCGATCCCGAGGACGCCGACGCGCTTCGTCGTCGCATCGAGGGCCTGACCAAGTCCGCCGATGAGGGCGATGAGCCCGTACCGGAAACGTTGCGTGAGTTGCTCGGACTGCTCAAGCTGGGCATCACCAAGGTGGCCGATGGCACGTTCGGTAAGGCCGATGGCAGCGGTACTGATGGCGATGCCGAGAACGATGACGTAACGCTGGCCGACCGTTTCCGCGACATGCGCGAGGACTGGCGCCAGCTGCGCATCCAGCGCATCGAAAACGCCGAGGAGCGCAAGGCCGAGCGCAAAGCCGCCCGCAACGGCGTCACCTTCGAGTCTGTGTTGCATTAGTCGGCGACTGATGGAATCCGTCAGTTCGGGAAGAGCAGGCCTGCTCTACGCCGGGCGTGCCGGTTCGCACGTTCGAGAAACAGGCGTGTCATGGGCCGAACCACACAACACCCCCAGAAACGCCCATAAAGTTAACTACATTTTCAGACACGCCACTTGCCTTGGTCCACGGTCCGTGTATAGTAGTTCTCGGCTCAACGAAGAGAACCTTCACTGAACCGGAAAAAAGTAAACGCTGAAGCTTGCAGTTTCCGAAAGCAAAGTTGTACGTCGGTGGCGAGGGCGGAAGCGCAGTAAAGAACAAATCCCTTTACAACGGATCGTGAGGCACGTACCTGCCTCTGAAAGGATTAGTAATTATGGCAGAAGTCGTTTTCGACCACGTCACTCGTATCTACCCGGGCAACGATAAGCCCTCCGTGGATGATCTGAATCTTGATATCAAGGATGGCGAGTTCCTCGTCCTCGTTGGCCCTTCTGGCTGTGGTAAGTCTACGACCCTTCGTATGCTCGCCGGCCTGGAAGAGGTCAACAAGGGCCGCATCCTCATTGGTGGCAAGGATGTCACCACGATGCAGCCGAAGGACCGCGACATCGCAATGGTGTTCCAGAACTACGCTCTGTACCCGCACATGACCGTTGCCGACAACATGGGCTTCGCCCTGAAGATCGCCGGCACTCCGAAGGACGAGATTCGCAAGCGCGTCGAGAAGGCCGCTGAGATTCTCGACCTGACCGAGTACCTCGACCGCAAGCCGAAGGCTCTGTCCGGTGGTCAGCGTCAGCGTGTGGCCATGGGTCGTGCAATCGTCCGTGAGCCGAAGGTCTTCCTCATGGATGAGCCGCTGTCCAACCTCGACGCCAAGCTCCGTGTCCAGACCCGTACCCAGATCGCTGCTCTGCAGCGCCAGCTGGGTGTCACCACCCTGTACGTGACCCACGATCAGACCGAGGCCCTGACGATGGGCGATCGCATCGCCGTCATCAAGCTCGGTATCCTGCAGCAGGTCGGCGCCCCGACCGAGCTGTACGATCGCCCGGCCAACGTCTTCGTCGCCGGCTTCATCGGCTCCCCGTCGATGAACCTGAACACCCACCCGGTGGTCAACGGCAAGGCGAAGATCGGTGAGGACACCGTGGACCTGCCGGCTGAGGCCGTCAACAAGCTCACCGCCGAAGACAACGGCCAGATCGTGGTCGGCTTCCGTCCTGAGGACGCTGGCCTGGCCCCGGCTGACGACCCGAACGCCTTCTCCCTGAAGGTTGTCAACGTCGAGGATCTGGGCTCCGATGGCTACATCTACGGCAACATCATCACCGATGGCTCCGCCGCTGAGGCTTCCCAGGTCATGTCCGACCAGAACAAGCTCACCACGATTCGTGTGAATCCGCGTGCGCTGCCGAAGGTTGGCGCGACCGTCAAGATCAAGATCGACCCGGCCAAGATGCACCTGTTCGCTCCGTCGACTGAGCTGCGTCTGAACTAATAGATACTTGGCGAGGTCTAATCGCTTCGTCAACCATTAAACGAGGTTATTCTCTTCCTCTCTTATGACCTCGTTGGAAAAGCCCTGCATAGCTGCGGGGCTTTTCTTTTGCCTTCTAGACGGTCTGAGGGGAGAGACCAAACGGTGTTTTCCCGTAAACATAACGCGCCGAAGTCGTGGCAAAGGAGCACACATCGCGAACGACACGTAAAATCGAACACATGGAGTTGAACGAATTGCCCCAGATGGATCCGCGTGCGCTGAAGGCCACGTCTGTCAAAGCCGAAGACGAACACGCCAATTCAGCCGAACCGCAAGCACTGAAAATCACCGCCGCCAGCTCGAACCCAAAGATGTTCACGCTGCCTTGGCACAAGCCCTTGGCCACCTGGCCTAAGGACCTGCTGGCCAACCTGCCGCGAGGCATCTCCCGCCACGTCGTGCGATTCGTGCACGTGGGCGACGAGGTGTACGCCATGAAGGAGATCACGCGCCAGGTGGCCGAGCGAGAGTACGAGATCCTGCGTCGACTGCAGAAGCTCGAACTGCCAACTGTGACCCCGATCGCCGTGGTCATCGGCCGTCATACCCGTGAAGGGGAGCCGCTGGAGGCGATTCTGGTCACCCGGCACTTGAAGTTCTCGCTGCCGTACCGTGCGTTGTTCGCCCGCAACCTGCGCCCGGACACCGCCGAACGACTGATTGACGCCCTCGCCGTGCTGCTGGTGCGCCTGCACCTGGCCGGCTTCTACTGGGGCGATGTGTCCCTGTCGAACGTCCTGTTCCTGCGCGACGCCGACGCTTTCTCCGCCTTCCTGGTGGACGCCGAGACCGGTGACCTGCAAGCCCAGCTCACCGACGGCCAGCGCGAATACGATATCGACTTGGCCCGCACCAACATCATCGGCGAACTTATGGATTTGGCGTCCGGCAAGCTACTGCCCGGCGACGTGGATGAGATCGAGGTGGGCAACCGCCTAGTCGACCGCTACCACTCGCTGTGGAGCGCCCTGACCGACACCGACAAGTTCAACCCGGACGAAATGTGGAAGATCGAGCAGCGCGTCAACAAGCTCAACGAGCTGGGCTTCGACGTGGACGAGCTGGAAATGAAGACCGCCGAGGACGGCAAGCGTGTGCTGGTCCGCCCGCGCGTGGTGGACGCCGGCTACGCCAACCGCAAGCTGCTGCGCCTCACCGGCCTTGACGTGCAGGAGAACCAGGCCCGTCGTCTGCTCAACGACCTTGACGCCTACCGTGCCTCCACGTGGCGTGAGGGCGAGGATCTGGAAATCGTGGCCACCGACTGGATGCGTGAGGTGTTCGAGCCGACCGTGCGTATGATTCCGCGCGAATATCGCTCCCAGATCGAGCCTGCTCAGTTCTTCCATGAGGTGCTTGACCATCGCTGGTTCCTGGCGGAGAAGGCCGGCCACGACGTGCCGATGGGCGAGGCCGTGACCAGCTACATCGACAACGCTCTGCCGAGCTACAGCCTTGACTCCAAGGCACTCGCCGAACTTAACGAAGAGGCCGATTCCGGCGTCATTGACGACGAATCCACCTACAGCGACCCGGACGACGACGGCTACAACCCCGATGACGATCCGGATGCGGCAGTGTGGAGTCATTAAGCGGACAATCCGGTGGACTGTCTGTAGGTGAGCCCATCACACAAAGAAGCCCCTCAAATAGAGGGGCTTCCGTGTATGTACAACCTATTACGGCCTCAAGCGACAATCACTCCGCCGCAGCCTTGCGCCGTGCGTTGGACACCGCGTACAGGCTGATACCCGCCGCCACTGAAGCGTTCAGCGACTCAACAGACGAGCTGATCGGGATGCCGGCAATCGCGTCGCAGGTTTCGCGCACCAGTCGGCCCAAACCGCTGCCTTCCGAACCGAGCACTACAACGAGCGGATCGGATTCAAAGCCAGTCTCGCCGACGAGCTTATCGCCGCCACCGTCAAGGCCGACAACGTAGTATCCACGCTCCTTCAAGCCCTCAAGTGCCTTAGTCAGGTTCACCACGCGCGCCACCGGCATATGCGCGGCCGCACCGGCAGACACCTTCCAAGCGGCGGCGTTCACTGAAGCGGAACGGCGTTCCGGCAGAATCACACCATTGGCACCGAATGCGGCCGCCGAACGAATCACGGCACCCAGGTTCTGCGGATCGGTCACGCCGTCCAATGCGATAAACAGCGGTCGCGCAGCAATACGGGCGGCCGCCGAATTCGCGGCCTCCATTGCCTTGGCCTTCTTCTCAGCACGATCGGCCAGCTCGTTCAGCGAGGAGTACTGGAACGGATCGACCTTCAGAATCACGCCCTGATGGTTGCCAGAGCGGGCGATACGATCCATCTCCAGACGATCGGCCTCCAGCATGTGCAGGCCGTTCATACCAGCGATTTTCACGATTTCGCGAGTACGATCGTCATGTTCAATACGAGACATGATGTACAGCGTGGAAGAAGGTACGCCTACGCGCAGTGCTTCCAGCACGGAATTACGGCCGTACACCAGATCCGAAGTATCCGCCGAAGCGAACTTGTCCACTCGACGGCGGGCTGCCAGACGCGGGTCGGCCATCTGCCGACGTTCGGCCGCTTTCTTGGCCTTGTACGCCTTGTGATAGACGCGGTCCTCGGCCTTGGGAGTGGGGCCGTAGCCCTTCAGTTTGTTGCGATGCTTGCCACCCGACCCCTTGGTCGGTCCTTTTTTGATAGCCATAGGTGCTATTGTCCCAGCACCCCGCGCCAAAACGCGGCTATTCCGCCGTCGGTAGCCGGTAAGGTATTGAGAGTGAAGAAGCAGCGTATGATATTCGGACTGTCCCTGCTGTATTGGGGATTATGGTTGGCGATTCTGATTCTGTGGATGGGTCGCTTCGTGACCTCATTCTTGTCGATATATTTGGTTTCCGCGCTGCGCCTCGATGAGGGTGTGGTGGGCACAGTCGTGGCCATGTACGGCTTCGGCGCAATCATCGGCTGCCTGTTCGGCGGTACCTTGTCCGACAGATTCGGCCGCCAATCCATGATTATCATCGGCGAAATCGGCGCAGCGGCTGCCCTGCTGGTCGTTTCCGTACTCACTGATCCTGTGTCTTTAGGCGCGGCTCTGTTCGTCTATGGTGCGTTCGCCTCGCTGCCCAGCCCGGCCATCGCCGCGTATATCGCGGATGTGGTGCCTGCCGAACGTCAGCAACGTGCATACGTACTGCAATCGTGGGCGATTAATTTTGGGTACGCGATTGGACCGATTGTGGCCAACCAGCTGGTCAAGATCTCGTATTCGCTGATGTTCTACGTTGAAGCGGCGGTGATGATAGCCGTCACGATATTGCTGATTGCGTTCTTCCGCGAGGTGCGGCATTTGGGGATTACTGTATCGGTGCCAAGTGCGGTGCGCCATGAAGACGAATGCAGTGTTACCCATGCGGAATTCGCCGGCATTGAGAGGCCGAATCACTCGGATGCCGCACCGGCTGCCAGTGTCAAGGGCGCCATGTCTCGCAATTGGCGGCGCGTGCTCACCGATACTCCATTCCTCGGCTTCTCCCTGCTGATGTTCGGCTACTTCCTTGTGTACTTCCAAAGCACCTCCGGCCTGCCCATTGCCATGACGGACCTTGGTCTAGGGCTGGGCGAGTATTCGGTGCTGCTCACCATCAATGGCGGTATGTTGTGCCTGCTGCAGATTCCCGCGATGAAACTGTTCGCGCGCATGGGCAATTCACGCGTGCTGGTGATGGGCCTCGCCGTAACCGTCATCGGCTATGCGGTGCAGGCCGCGGCCCATTCTTGGGGCGGATTCGCGCTTGCCGTAGTGCTGTGGACGCTGGGTGAGCTGGGCACATTCCCTATCGCCACCACTACGGTTGCCGCCATGGCACCCGCGTCGGCGCGTGGCACGTATCAGGGCGTCTACAACGTAGTGTGGTCGGCGTCGATTGCGCTGGCGCCGCTGATTGGTGGCTGGACCATCAGCAACTTCGGCGGTCGAACGCTGTGGATCGCCTGCACTGTTGTGTTGATTGCCGTGACCCTCGGTCTCAAGCTCACCAAAGGCTCGCGCGACCGCGCCATGGCCCGCAGTCTTCACGATTCGCTGTAAGCGTTATTCGGTTTGGAGATACGGGCAAGACCGCATATGGCGAGGGGTTCTTATCGAGAACTATTCTCTGCGCGTATGATGTATGGCATGCAATACATTCAACAAACCATCGTTGGCATTGATGGCAGCGAGGCGCGATTCTTTGGCTATGTGGCCGACAACAGCGAGGAGATGGAACCGGACCGTATACGCCCGGCTATCCTGATTTTGCCTGGCGGCGGCTACGCCATGACTTCTGACCGCGAAGCCGAGCCAGTGGCCCTGCAATTCCTGGCCAAAGGCTTCGCCGTATTCGTGCTGCGCTATTCGGTGCAGCCCAGCCGCTATCCGGTGGCTTTGCTGGAGGCTGCCGAGGCAATGCGCCTGATTCGCGCCAATGCGGATCAGTGGCATGTAAACCCCGCGCAAGTGGCCGTACTCGGCTTTTCCGCAGGCGGGCATCTGGCCGCCAACCTCGCCACCTCGGTCGGCGACGAAGACATCCGCGAACAGGGCGGCATAGACCCGGACGCCGTGCGCCCGAACGCGCTGATGCTCTCGTACCCAGTAATCACCGCCGGCAAGTACGCCCATCGCGGCAGCTTCCAATGCCTGCTAGGGGACCAAGCTCACAATCAGGCTTTGCTGGACAAGTTCTCCATCGAAAAGCACATCGATGCCAAAACGCCACCCGTCTTCGTCTGGCATACCATGACCGACGACGCCGTGCCCGTGGAGAACACGCTAATGCTCATCCAGGCCTGCCGGGCCGCCGGCGTGAGCATTGAGGCGCACCTGTTCCCTGAAGGCAGCCACGGCCTGTCCTTGGCCAATGCGGAAACTGCCGGTAACGGCTTCTATGCGCACATCGTCGAATGCGTGCAGTGTTGGCCTGATTTGGCTGAGGCCTGGTTGCGTCGCCTGTTCTAGGCAAAACGCTATTACGCTGTGCGCCAAGTGCGCCACGCGGTTATGGAATAATGGCAATCGTATGCATCGGCAGCAGTTGCGCCGGTGTCCATAACCGCGCAGTCCTGTGCGTCCAGCCGGGAGAGAAAACCCGGCAGCGGCCGCAAGGCTGACTACTCCGCGGCAATACCAAGGAGAACATTATGGATGATCTCAAAGATCAATCCGCAGTGTCCACGACCGCAACGAACGGGGTCGTGGAATCGGAAGAGGTGCGCGCACAGGAAGCGCTATTGGGGGATACTGATCCAAGTCTGACCAGCGCCGACGACGTGGCCAAAGCCCTGAACGTCGACCCATCCCACGGCCTGAGCGAGGAAGAAGCCAAGCGCCGACTGGCCAAATTCGGCCCGAACGAGCTCGCCAGCGCCCCGCCCGTACCGAAATGGAAGAAATTCCTGGCCCAATTCCAAGATCCGCTGGTCTACCTGCTGATCGCGGCCACTATTATCTCGGTGATCGCTTGGTTCATCGAAAAAGCCAATGCGCAGCCCGGCGCGGAAGGCGGCGAAGTGCTGCCGTTCGACGCCATCGTGATCATCTTGATCCTGATTGTCAATGCTGTGCTCGGCTATATGCAAGAAGCCAAGGCCGAGGCGGCCGTCGAAGCGCTCGCACAAATGACGGCCCCGCAGACCTCGGTGCTGCGCGATGGCAAGGTCATGCGCATCAACACCGCCGACGTGGTCCCCGGCGACATCATCGTCCTTGCGGAAGGCGATTCGGTCTCCGCTGATGGCCGACTGGTCAACGCGGCCAGCCTGCGCATCGCCGAGGCTTCACTGACCGGCGAATCCGTGCCGGTTGGCAAGAAGCCGGACACACTCACCGAAGCCAAGGCGCTGGGCGACCGCGCCAACATGATCTTCAACGGCACTTCCGTGACGCAAGGCACCGGCCGCGCAATCGTGACCGGCACCGGTATGAATACGCAGGTCGGCAAGATCGCCGACATGCTCTCCGCCACCGAAGATGAGAAAACTCCGCTGCAGAAGGAGATGGATTACGTCTCCAAGATCCTCGGCATTGCGGTGTGCGTCATCGCTGTCGTGGTGCTGGTGGCGCTCGCCGTGCTGGAAGGCTTCAACGACGTCCATGACGTGATTGATTCCTTGCTGTTGGCTGTCTCGCTGGCTGTGGCCGCCGTGCCGGAAGGCTTGGCCGCCATCCTGACCGTGGTGCTGGCGCTTGGTGTGCAGCGTATGGCCGCGCACAACGCCATCGTCAAGAAACTGCATTCGGTGGAGACCTTGGGCTCCGCTTCCGTGATCTGCTCGGATAAGACCGGTACGCTGACCCGCAACGAGATGACCGTGGAACGTGTGGTCACCCCGTCCGGCGAAGTGCAGATCACCGGCACCGGTTACGCGCCGGAAGGCCGCATGGTTATGACCGGTGGCGTCAGTCCTGAATCCGAGCAGGCCCAGATTGTGGCCGATGAAGTCGTCGCCACGCTTGTGGCCGGCACGCTCGCGAACGACGGCGAACTACGCGAGGAGAACGGCCGTTGGGAGATTGTGGGCGACCCCACCGAAGTCTCGCTGATCGTGGCCGCACGCAAGGTCAAGGCCGATCGCAAGATCAAGCGCTACACGCGCGTTGGCGAGATTCCGTTCACCTCCGAACGCAAGCGCATGTCCATCATCGCCAAGGACAGCACCGATTCAGACAAGCTCACCGTGTTCGCCAAGGGCGCGCCCGACGTGCTGTTGAGCTACTGCACGCGCATCCGCGTGGGTGGTCAGGTCCGTAAGCTCACCGAAGGCGATCGCCAGTCGATTCTCGCCACCGTCGAACGTCTCTCCTCCGAGGCCTACCGTACGCTTGGCGAGGCCTGCCGTCCGCTGGAAACCGGTTCTTTGGCTGATGTGCCCGGTGTAAGCGTCAACGCTGCAGGCCAGGTGTCCGACATCGCCGATCAGGCCGAAGCCATTGAAACCGATCTCATCTGGAATGGCATGGTCGGCATTATCGATCCGCCGCGTACTGAGGTGCGCGACTCCGTGACCGAGGCCCATCGTGCCGGCATCCGCACGGTGATGATCACCGGCGACCACCCGCTGACCGCCGCCCGCATCGCCTCCGACCTTGGCATCATCGCCAAGGATGGCAAGGCCCTGACCGGCGACCAGCTCGACCAGCTGCCCGATGAGGCCGCGCTCGACAAGGCCACGTCCGAAGTGTCCGTGTACGCGCGCGTGGCCCCCGAGCACAAGCTCAAGATCGTCGAATCCTTGCAGCGCCAAGGCAACATCGTGGCCATGACCGGCGACGGTGTGAACGATGCCCCGGCAGTCAAGTCCGCGGACATCGGCGTGGCCATGGGCATCACCGGCACCGAAGTGACCAAGCAGAGCGCCAAGATGATTCTGGCGGACGACAACTTCTCCACCATCGTGGCCGCCGTACGCGAGGGTCGCGTGATCTTCGACAACATCCGCAAGTTCCTGCGCTACCTGCTGAGTTCCAATGTGGGTGAGGTGTTCACCGTGTTCCTCGGTGTGGTGTTTGCCGGCTTCCTCGGCATCCGCCAGCCGGAAACCGTGGGCGTCACCGTGCCGCTGCTCGCCACACAGTTGCTGTGGATCAACCTGCTGACCGATGCCGCGCCGGCGTTGGCTATGGGCGTGGACCCGCAGACCGACGATGTGATGGGTCGTAAACCGCGTAAGGTGACGGACCGCGTGATTGACGCCTCCATGTGGGGCGACATCATCTACATCGGCGTCATCATGGCCATCGTCACGCTGATTGGTATGGACATGCACCTGTCCGGCGGCTTGTTCACCGACCGCTCGGTGGATGCCATCGGCCATGAAGCGCAGATGACCGAGGCCCGTACGATGGGCTTCACGATTCTGGTGTTTGCCCAGCTGTTCAACGCGCTGTCCTCCCGTTCGCATCTGCAGTCCGCATTCGTGGGTCTGTTCTCCAACAAGTGGCTATGGGGTGCGATTGGTTTGTCCGTGGCGCTGCAGCTCGTGGTGATTTACGTGCCGTTCCTCAACGGTCCGTTCGGCACCGTGGCATTGAGCCCGATGGCTTGGGTGGAATGCATCTGCCTGGCCGCAATCGTGCTGATTGCCTCCGAACTGCGCAAGATTGTGCTACGCGCGATGGCCAAGCGTTAAGCCATCGCAATAGCCCTGATTGTGGGCATATAGCAGTGGGCCGGGCTCTGGTATTCAGAGCCCGGCCCACTGCTATATCCAAACGGCTCCTCATGGGGCGGTAACTATCCCATGGGGCGGTGATTTCCTCATGGGGCGGTCGCTGAAAACGGCATTATTCCGCGAAAAAGGGAAATGTGCTAACCGCCACATGAGGAAGTTACCGCCCATGAGAAACAGGAGAACGCTGCAGACCTCAGTTGTGGCTGCCGTCGGTGCCGTCAGTAGAGGTGGAGTTGTCGCCGCCGTTATTGTTGTCGCTATTGTTGGACTCGTCTTGAGACTTCTGCTGTGCCTCTTGGTCGGCCTTCTGCTGAGCCTCTTCCTGAGCTTGCTTGGCGGCATCTGCCTGCTGCTTGGCCTGCATCGAGGCGGTGACGTCGGACTCGGCCTTCTGCAGTTTAGAAATCGCATTATTGACGTCGGATTCGGACGGACTGGTCCCGTTCATCACCGTATTGGCCTCGGTGATGGCGTTTTGCAGCGCGGTGCGGGTGTTTTCATCGGCCACACTGCCCGCGGAATTATCCAGCGTGCCCTGCGCCTGCGAAATAGCCGAGCTCAGGTTCGATTTCAGTGTGTTGGTATCGGCCGTCGCCTTTGAAGTATTAACGGCCTTGATCGCGTTGTTGATGGCATCCGTCTTGTCAGCCATGTCGCTGGCATCATTCTGCAGCTCTTTAGTGTGAGACTTCAACTCAGTGGCGTTGAGGTTGGAATCGCACTTGGCGGTGTCAGCCGGATTGCCGGCGTCTTGCAACGCCTGATTTAGCGTGGTGAGCGTATTGGCATCGGCCACATCGCTGGTGGATGTTTGCGCGCTGGTTTGGCCATTGGATATGGCGGTGGTGAGCTTCTTCTGAGCATTCGTGTACTGCTTGGCCGCTACCTTGCACTCGGCCAATGCCACGGCTTGGCTCGCCTTGCTGCTGTTGGAATGCCACCAGAGCAGGCCGGCGACAACCAGCGCTATCACGGCGACTACTGCTACGGCAATGCCGACGATCTTGCGGGTGTTCTTTTTGCCGCTACCGCCGTGACGAGGCTCGGCGCCATCGGAATCGTCCTCATCGGAGACCTGATCCAACGGAATGGAGGGAGGCATCACAGCAGGCTGAGCCTGTGCCGAAGCGGCCAGGGCGGCCGGTTGGAACACCTGTGTGGCTGCAGCATCATCGGCAGACGCTACTTGCGTTGCCGGCATGGCAACGGTCTCACCGGATACGGTGGATGATGCGCCGTATGCCTGTGCGGCCGCGGTTTCGGCATTCGGCATGGCCTGAGCTTCGAAAGGCTGTGTTGCCATGACCTGATCAGGCTGGAACGCTTGTGTTGCCTCGGCATCTACCGCAGGCTGCTCGGCCTGATTGGGGTGGAACGCCTGTGTCGCGGCGTTTGAAGCTACCGAAACAGGCGATGTCGCCGGTGCCGCTGGTGCGGCTGGTGCTGCTGGCGTCACCGGCGCTGTCGGTTCCACCGGGCGGAAGCTTTGCGTCGTCTGATCCCAAACGTATTGCTGCTGGCCGGGCGCAGCGGCGATTGGTGTTTCGGATACTACTGGCTGCGTGGCTGCCGCCGGCTGTGGTGCTTGTGCGGCAACCGCAGCCAGGAATTGCGGCGAGAACGGTTGCGTCATGGCCGGATCGATGGGCTGCGTCGGCTGAGCGGCTTGTACGGTCGGCACAGCTTGCGTGGGTTGTGAGGCATACGCTACTTGCGCGGGCTGCACAAACTGTGTGGGCTGTGTGGGCTGCGCAGACTGCGCAGACTGCACAGACTGCGGGAACTGCAGAGCCGGTGTGGCTTGTGCCGTGGGTTCTGTGCTATATGCTGCCGTCTCTTGCCCGGGAATCGGAGGAACCGTTGGCCTGACCGGCTTTTCGGGCTGCTGGAAGTCGAACTGGAACCCGCCATCGCTGTTGGTCATGACATCTCCTTGGGATTAAGCAAATGGCCGGCATCCGCCGGCCGAATGGTACGTCGCAACGCTCAGTCGTCGATGTGCGCGCGGTAGAAATTCTCGTAGGAACGGCTCGGCGTCGGACCCCGCTGGCCCTGATAATGCGAGCCGGTGCCCTTGGAGCCATAAGGGTGCTCAGCGGGCGAGCTCAGCTGGAAGAAGCACATCTGGCCGATTTTCATGCCAGGCCATAGTTTGACCGGCAACGTCGACACATTAGACAGCTCAAGCGTAATATGCCCCTCGAAACCGGGGTCAATGAAGCCCGCAGTCGAATGGGTGAGAATCCCCAATCGGCCCAGTGAGCTCTTGCCTTCCAGACGGGCGGCAATGGACGGGTCCAACTTGACGTATTCCCACGTGGAACCCAGTGCGAACTCGCCAGGGTGCAAAATCCACGGTTCGTCGGGAGCCACCTCGAACTGTTCGGTGAGCGCGCCTTGGTTTTCCGCCGGATCGACATAGGTGTAGGCGTGGTTATTGAACAAACGGAAGTACCGATCCAATCGCACGTCGATGGAAGCGGGCTGCACCATTTCGGGGGTCCACGGATCAAGTGAGATATGACCTGCGGACTGTGCGGCGAGAATGTCGCGGTCGGACAGCAGCATGTGAAAAACTCCTTGGGCAAATAAATACTGCCTTCAAGTCTAGCGCCTTGGGCGGAAACGTGAGAGGCTCCTCACGCTTCCGCGGTCCATCAATCGCAAGTATTCTCAGGTTTTTCTCAGAGAAACTTAGAGGTAGACCCAGAAAGCAGTGGTTATATAAAAGATGTCAGCGGAAAGCTGATCAGGAGCCGCAGCAGTTCCCGACAATTGAACCCCCTTTCTTCTTCTCTCTCCTTTCTCTCCCCGGCGGGCAACCGCCGGGGTTCTTTTTGTGCCCTGAATCATTCCCCCGAATGACCGCCATTCCCAAGCCATAGCGGTACACTAGCTGTGTAATCGGCAGGAAGGGGGCACCGATGGCCCGCAACGATGAGGACTACGATTTCTTCGGCGATGGTCAGTATGACGATTCGCGCAGCTCACGTCGTGCACAGAATCGACGCCCATCCAGGCGGGATGCCGGCCGGCGATTCGCCGCTACAAAAGCCAGCAGCCCAACGTCGATATTGTGCCGCAGACTTGCCGTTGTCAGCGGACTGCTAGCCGTCGTGGTATCGGCCACCTCGGCGGTTCATGAGATCGCGCCTTACGCCATTTCCTTTATGACGGCAGTGCCAGGACGATACATTGCGTTGACGGCGGCGGTGCTTATCGGCATCACCCTGATTCTGGTCATCGCTGCGCGAGTCACCATGCCTCGGTACGCCACTCACGGGGGAGTGGGCGCGGGCGGCATCATCGCACTGGTGTGCGCCATAGTTTGCTTGGTTATCGGCGTGGCCGTGGGCGTATTGTTCCCGGAAGGACTGATTCAGCAGTCGAACGACAAGGCACCCGTCGAAGATACCGCACAGATGGAGCAAGGCATCGAACAAGCTGCCGGCGCGTGCAAAGAAGGATGGCAGGGGCTTGATACGGGCGGTTTGCCGGGCATCACCACCGTACAGATGTGCACTGATCCGAGAGTGGCCTTCGTATCCTTTGAATCGGAATCGTCCGCAGCCATCAGCCGGGCACCTATCGAAAGCAAGATTTCCGAACTGCTGAGCCAATACGCTGATAATGAGCAAACGAAAGGTGATTGGCGATTGCTGAACGGCAAACGCTGGATGGTGTTCGGCGAGGCCAGCAAGATGACCGCACTGCAGCAGCAGTGGGGCGGCGAACTTGAGACAATCACCGCAGCCGCAGATACCGCAGACAGCGGTAACGCCTGACAGATTGCCGGTATCCCTTGAAAAGTCCCAAGGCGATTCGGCGCGGATTACCCAATGTGATTGAAATCATGGTCCATCGTTTTCCGCACAGCGCGCAAGACCTCTATATTGGAATGGTATGAGCAAAGAAGCGAATGCCAGCCAGCCTCTGATCGGCCGCGAATCCACCACTGTGCCCGGACGTTTTGGCGAGCCACTCACCGTGGAGCACAGCGTCACCTCGCGCGGCGGCTTCGACCAGCATGCCACGCATCCGCTGTTCCTGTGCCTGCATGGATGGGGATCCAGCGAAGAAGACATGGCGGACATCATGCGCCTCATCGCTCCATATAACGATTTCGTGGCATTGCGCGGGCCGCTGACACTCGCGCCGGCCCGTGAAGGCAGTCCCGACCCCGGCAACTACGCGTGGTTCCACGATGCCCTGCCTATCGGCGATGATCGTGACTACGACGCGTATGCCGCCGCCACAGCAGTCGACCGATGGGTGGCCGACAACATTCCCGCCGACCGTGACGTGGTGCCGCTTGGGTTTTCGCAAGGTGGGCTGGTCGCCGTGCATTTGTTGCGTATCAATCCCGAGCGGTACCGGGCCGTCGTCTCCCTGTCCGGCTTCAACGCACCCGGTCAGGTGCCCGGCACGGCCCCCGCCGACTCTCGCCTGGCCGATTACGATATCCCCGTGTTCTATACGTACGGCAAGAACGATGGCGTAATCCCGAAATACGAACTGTTCGCCACCGCCGCTTGGTTGGAAGAGCATACGTGGCTGAAAACCAAGAGCTACCACGGTCTGGATCACAATGTGAGTCTTGAGGAGTTCGCCGATTTGCGCCAGTGGCTGCTCGACAACGACATTACCTCTGGCGTGCTGTAGTCAGCCGCCATCACTGGAATTGGCGCGGCCGTCACAGCAATCGGACATCGAGGGCGCTTGTGGCCGGCGCGGTCATAGACTGTTCTCCCATGAGCGAAGTGAGCACTGCAAGCACTACTGCACATACTGAAGAGAATCATACGGAAATAGCAATCCCCAACTTGGCTCCCCTCAGAGAAGGGAGCCAAGGAAACTAGATGCCGGAATCGGCATCGACCTGCATAACGTAGATGTTGCGCCTCAGGGAGCGGGCTTGGGCTCGGTTGATGTCGCCGGCTTCGTACATGTCCTGAATCATACCGAGTTCGATACCGTAGCTCTCGCGCTTTACGTCCTCGACCTGCGTGATGGTTTCCGTAGTGCCGCTCATGGTCGGACGTGCCTGCAATGAAGCCTCGGCACGACGATAATCCAGCAACAGTGCCGAACAATGCTCGGTGTTGTACGTATCCTGGCCCATCTCGTCAATAAGCCGACCGATAACATGATGAATCGCCTCGACCTGCAGTTCGCGGGTGCGCGCGAAAATCTGGTCCTCGCTCACCAATGGTGTGGTGTGGCGAATCTTGGACACCGTGCGTTTGGCGTAATTGCTCATCTGCCGCTGGAACATGCGTAAGCGACCGCGAATCTGCGATACCGCATGCCCCGAAGTCGGATCAGTGGAAGTGTGACGCAGCGTATTCATAATCTGGTCAAGCATGCGCTCGCAGGCTTCGACGTTCAGCTCTTGCGTGGCCGTATCCGCCGCCGGATGCGCCTTGGTGTCGGCAAGTCGGTCGCGCACGAATTCCTTTTCCCAATGCAGCGCTTCGATCTGCAATTGCTCGAATCCCTGAGGATCGGTATCGCCGATGCGCTGCTGCAATCGTCCGATGCGCTTGGTGTATTGGTCGATTACCATCAGAATCGCACGGCGATTCTCTGGCGTGATGCGTCCGGTCAATTCCTCCACCGTGGCGCGTAACACATCGATGGTCACCGGAATCATTTCCGCGCTGGGATCCTTGCCACGGTTCGGGGCCAATAGCGGTAACAGGAAGTTGGCCAGCAGCAAGGTCACGATAATCACGCCTGACGCAATGAAAATCAGCTCGTCACGCATCGGGAACGGCGCACCGCCGGCAATGTAATACGGGATGGTAAACATCAATGACAGCGTGATGGTTCCCTTGGGGCCGCCAAAGGTCATCACTGCGGCCGAGCGCCAGCGTTCGGGTGTCATTTTGCGGCGCTGGCCGGTGATTGTATCTCGCGCAACGCGCAGCATGGCCGCAATCCAGAAGAATCGAAGCGCGATTACCACCAGAGTGACCAGCAGAATAATGCCGATCAGCACGGTATTGCTGATATACGGGTCAGACCAGCTGGCCCTCATGGCGCGCGGCAGCTGCATGCCCAGAAGAATGAACACCGCACCGTTGAGCGAGAAACTCAGCACACCCCATACTGAAGTGGAAACGATATTCGTGCGTGCCACATTCGGCCCCACGCCGGTGCGGTCGAATCGGATGAACAGGCCAGCGGCCACCACCGACAGAATGCCGGACACATTGAATTCCTCCGCGCCCAAATACAGCAGGAAGGGCAGGAACAGTTCCATCAGAATACGTGTGGTGGTGGTTTCCCAACCGAGGGATCGCACGGTCTCGAATAGCCAGTTGGCCGCTGCTGCTATCACCAGGCCAAATAAGGTGCCGCCAAAGAAGGAGATCACGAATTCGCCGGCGGCCTGCCCCACGGCGAATTCGCCAGTGAAGGCGGCGGCCAGAGCGAACTGGAAGCCGACGATGCCGGAAGCGTCATTGAAGAGTGATTCGCCTTTCAGCACGCTGCGCTGACGCTGCGTCAGCGAGGCTTCTTTACCGAGGGAGCTGACGGCCACCGCATCGGTCGGGCCGAGTGCCGCGCCGAGTGCTAAGGCTGAGGCTAAGGTGATGGACGGCCAGACGGCATGCAAAGTGAATCCGACCGCCGCCATCGTGACGATAGCCAGTCCGATAGCCAGCGATAGGCTCAGATCCAGCGTTTTCAGCAACGCCGACTTATCGATTTCGTGGGCTTCCAAATACAGCAATGGCGCGATAAACAGCACCATGAACAGTTCCGGGTCGAGCGTTGCATCCGGGAAAAACGGCAGATACGTAACCAGCACGCCCAGCACAATCTGGACCAGCGGCGTGGAGACTTTGGGCACGAAGCGACTGACAAACGAGCTCACCACCACCGCCGCAATGATGCATAGGATGAGCTCAAATACCGCCATGTTGCCGCCTTCTCCCTTAAATTTTTCTCCACCAAAAGTATATGGGAACCATGAAGAAAACGTTAAGCTTGCGGCCGATTATGCACATCATGAGACGATATGAGAAAAGGCATACACTCGTTGGTATGGAATATGACGAGGCGATGCGCCGCGCACTGGAACTGGCCGGTCAGGCCGCAGCCGCTGGTGACGTACCGGTTGGTGCGGTGGTGCTGGATGCGGCCGGCCAGATTGTCGGGCGCGGATACAACACGCGTGAGGCTGATGGCGACCCGCTTGCCCACGCCGAAATCATCGCCATGCGTCAGGCGGCCCAAGCCTTGGGCGCTTGGAATCTCGCCGATTGCACGCTGGCCGTCACACTTGAGCCGTGCCCGATGTGCGCGGGTGCCTGCATCCAGACCCATATCGGCACCATCGCGTTCGGTGCCTGGGATCCCAAGCTCGGTGCATGCGGTTCGATTTGGGATATTCCGCGCGATCCGCATATCGGCCATAGTCCTGAAGTGCACGGCGGCGTGCTGGAAGGCGAGTGTCAGTCCATCCTGACTGATTTCTTCGCCCAGCGGCGATAGACACGGACGCATTACTTACCTCACGCAACCAACACGCGGCACCAAGGCAACATATTCCATTTCTTCTACCATCGAAACCAGTAGTGCAATGCAAATCCACACACGTCGAAGGAGACAATATGGCCGAGAACACCTCCACTTTCACCGGCGCCGCCGCTGACGGCACCGCACTCACCGCCGTCTACCTGACCCAGCCCGCCGCCAATGTGGCGATCGGTCTGGTGTTTGCCGGCAGCGACCTGCCGCACATCGTCCACTGGGGCCGCCCGCTGGCCAAGCCCGACACCCTGCTGGCCGCCTATGACGCCCTGAAGCCGCAGCGCGTGTCCGGCGCGCTCGACGACACCGCCTGGCCGTCTATCCTGCCCACCCAGGCCGAAAGCTGGATCGGCGAGCAGCGCGTGGTGCTGCGCCGCGCCGGCGTCGAGCTCTTCCCCAAGTTCACCGTGACCAATATCGAGGCCGGCGGCGTGCTGGAAGCCACCCTCGATGCCGTGTCCGGCGAAAGCTACACCGATGTGGCCGGCCATGCCCGTGCCACCGGTCCGGTCCGCGTGCCCGGCGTCATAGTCACCGCGCGCGATGAGGAGCAGGGCGTGGAAGTCGAATGGCACCTCGAACTGCTCCCCGGCGGCCTGGTCCGTCAGAAGGCCACCGTAACCAACCTGTTCGGTGCAGACGCCGGAGCCCCGCTCGAGATCGGCAAGATCGAGCTCGGCTTCCCGCTGCCCGAATCCGCCGGCGAAATCCTCACCACCACCGGTCACCATCTACGTGAACGCAGTCCGCAGCGCCAGCCGCTGACCGTCGGCCGTTTCGAAAAGCCGCAGCTCGCCGGCCGCCCTGACTTCGACGCATCCCTGCTCCTGACCGCCGGCGTGCCCGGTTTCGGCTTCGAGCATGGCGACGCCTATTCGGTGCACGTGGGCTGGAGCGGCAACTCCGTGCTGTCCGCCGAACGTCTGCCCTACACAACCGGCGTGATCGGCGGCGGCGAACTCCTGTTCGGCGGCGAAGTGACGCTCGCTGGCCCTGGCGAAGGCCAGAACTCCTACGACACCCCGTGGCTGTTCGGCTCCTATGGCGATGGTCTCAACGAGATCGCCGCCCGATTCCACTCCTACGTGCGCTCCCTGCACCCGCGCCTGTTCTCGCACGGCCGTCCGGTGATCCTCAACACATGGGAAGCCGTGTACTTCGACCACAACTTCGATACGCTGAAGGCGCTCGCCGACAAGGCCGCCGACTCCGGCGTGGAACGATTCGTGGTGGACGACGGCTGGTTCGGCTCCCGCCGCGACGACACCTCCGGCCTCGGTGACTGGCAGATTGCGCAGGACGTCTGGCCCGATGGTCCGAAGTCCCTGAAGGCGCTCGCCGACTACGTGCACGCCAAGGGTATGGAATTCGGCTTGTGGTTCGAGCCGGAAATGGTCAACCCCGATTCCGACGTGGCCCGCAACCACCCCGATTGGATTCTTTCGCCCACCACCGGCCGACTGCCGCTGCAGGGCCGCACTCAGCAGGTGCTCGATCTGACCAATCCGGATGCGTTCGACTACATCTACGGCTGCATGGACCAGCTTGTCGGCGAGCTTGGTATCGACTACATCAAGTGGGACCACAACAAGCTCGTCACCGAGCCCGGTTCCCGCCGCTCCGGCCGCCCGGCCGTGCACGCGCAGACCCTTGCCGTCTACAACATCTTCAAGGGCCTCAAGACCGCACATCCGGGCCTTGAGATCGAAAGCTGCTCCTCTGGTGGCGGCCGCGTGGATCTTGGCATCCTGGAGCACGCCGATCGTATCTGGGTCTCCGACTGCGTGGACCCGGTCGAGCGCGCGGACATCCAGCGCTACACCTCGCTGCTGGTGCCGCCGGCGATGATGGGCGAGCACGTGGGCGCCAGCCCCGCACACTCCACCCAGCGCGCCACCAGCCAGGAACTGCGCATGGCCATGGCGTTCTTCGGTCACATGGGCATCGAATGGAACCTGTTGAAGGAGCCGGACGAGGCGCTCGCCAAGCTGGCCGTGTGGGTGGCCGAATTCAAGAAGCACCGCGACTGGTTCGCCATCGACACCTGCGTGCACGCCGACTCCAACGATCCGGCCGTGCGTCTGGACGGTATGGTGATGCCGAACCGTGACGCCGCCATCTACCGCTTCACCCAGCTGACCACCAGCCAGACCTATCCGGCCGCGCCCGTGCATCTGCCCGGACTTGACCCCGAGCGCACCTACCGTGTCAGCCCGCTTGACCCGAGCTTGGATTTGACCGGTCTGACCAACGGCCAGAGCACTCTCGGCTGGTGGAACGAGGAAGGCGTAGTCCTGACCGGCGAAGCCCTGCAGCGCTACGGCATTCGTCCCCCGTCCCTCCACCCCCAGCAGGCAGTATTGCTCAAGGCTGTGGCGTTAAGCTGACAGCCTAGTAGGCTGTCAGTAGCCACGGCCTGAGCGAAGCGACAGCTGAGCGAAGGTGGGATTGAGCCTTGCCGATAGGCAAGTCCGTAATTGCTGGTCGTGGCGGAGTAACTGTGGCGAAGCAACGTTCTTGGCTCCCCTCTCTGAGGGGAGCCAAGAACGGCCTACCCAATATGCTTCACAATCACGCGACTGGCGGCGGCTTTGGCCCAGAGCTGCCAGTCGTGGTTCATAATCGTGAACTTGACCGGCTGGGTCTGGCTGTGACGGTAGAAACGAATGCCGTCACGTAGCGAATCGGTGCCGAGCTTGGCCAAAAACGCGGACTCCCCGGCAATCATCACATGCCCGGGCATCGCGATATTCGCCACCGTAGCCACCAGCGATCCCAACCGGAAACACGTCCGGTTCACCAACTGCGTGGCCTGCGGCACGCGTTCCTTGGCATCGCGCGCAAAGTCCTCAAAACTGACCGCGCGACCCACAATCGCAGAGTACTGTTCGGCGATTGAATCGTCAGTCAAGCATTGTGAACAGCCGATATGTCCGCTGGTGCAGCGCGGCCCCTCCGGATCGATAAGCACGTGGCCCACCAGACCATAGCTCTTATCCGGGTACTGCACTGGCTTGCCGTTCACGGCCAGCGAATAACCAACACCCACGCCGATGGTCACCACGGCGAACATATCCACGCCGACACCCGGCCCGAACCAGGAGGCATCCACCAGCAGAGAATCGATATCATTGAACACCCCGCACGGCAGGCCGGTCGCCTCTGTGACCATCGTCCCCAAGTCCGTGGCCCCGTCCCAATGCAGGAACGGCGCGAACGTCACAATCGAATCGTCGACCACATGCCCACCTACCGCAACGCCCACCGCAGTGGGGGAGGGTAGTCCGGAAGAGGCGATATCGGCGGAACATTCGCGCACCAGCCGCGTGATGGCCGACACCACATACTCAGCCGACTGATCCGCCCCGATCGGCATCTCGTGCCGGCCGGACACCACCTCGCCATGCGCGTTCACCGCAGCGGCCACAATCGACATCCCATGAACCTTGACACCAATGAAGGTGCGTGCGTTCGAACACAACACCAGCGAAGTCTGCGGGCGTCCGCGACGATCCGAACTTTCCCTTGGCGTGAATCGCTCGGGCAGCTTGCCTGACGGGCCGGCCTCGGCCGGAAGCTCCTCGATCACCCCGGCGTAGATCAGATCGCTGGTGATGCGGGACAAGGCCCCTTGGCTCAGTCCCAGCATCTGTGCCAACGTAGTGCGGGCTATCGGCCCGTATTGGGCAATTGCCGCCGCCACGCGATGCGTATGCTCGGATCCGGAAAACCACTGTGGAATCGCGTTGACATCAGACATGCAAGCCCCTTCGCTGTATTTATTGCGTTAATCACAAAATACCGCGCTTTTTGTTGCTTGCGCAAGTGGGCTCGCTGGCGCTGGGAATGAAATGGCCGAACCGTTACCTTGGAAAGTGGAAGAACCGCCGGCACCGAAGCCGGAGGAAAAGAAAGATAAAGGAGTCAACAATTATGCTGTCCGATTCCCCACATGCAACGCCTAGACTGAAGCGTCTGGCCGTGCGCACCGCCGCCGTGATGTGCGCGATCGCCGTCGGGTTCGGCCTGGCAGGCTGCGGCTCCAGCACCGCAGGCACCGTCACGCTGGATTTCTTCCAGTTCAAGTCCGAGGCCGCCGACCAGTTCAAGTCCATGGTCGCCGACTTTGAGAAGCAGAACCCGACCATCAAGGTCAACATCAACAACTCCGCCAACGCCCAGACCGATCTGCGCACCCGTTTCGTCAAGAATCGTGTGCCGGACGTGATCACCTTCAACGGCGACATCAGCTTCGGCAACTTCGCCGCCTCCGGTGTGTTCTACGACTTCACCGACGAACCCATCGTGGACACCCTCAACCCCGGCATGGTGCAGATCGCCAAGAATCTGGTGCAGACCACCGATTCCTCCAAGAAGCGCCTGTACGGCCTGCCCTTCGCGGGTAACGCCTCCGGCTACATCTACAACAAGGCTCTGTTCCGCAAGGTTGGCCTTGACCCGGAGAACCCGCCGACCACCTGGAGCGAGTTCACCGATATGCTCAACACCTTCAAGGACGCCGGCATCAACCCGCTGCAGGGTTCCGTGGCCGACGCCTGGACCACCCAGGCACCGCTCGCCTCCCTGGCCGGCACGCTGGTTCCCGAATCGAAGTACACCGAGCTCAAGCAAGGCAAGACCACGTTCCAGGAACTGTGGAAGACCTCAGTCGAGAAGGAATCCGAGCTCTTCACCTACTCCACTGCGGACACCGGCGTCACCTACCAGCAGGGCACGCAGAACTTCGCCCAAGGCAAGGCCGCGATCATCCCGCTCGGCACCTACGCCATCCCGCAGATCCTGCTGATCAACCCCGATATCGAACTTGGTTTCGCCCAGATGCCGGCCACCGATGACGCCAGCGAGCAGATCCTCACCGCCGGCGACGACGTGATGCTCACCATCGGTGCGAACACCAAGCACCCCAAGGAAGCGATGAAGCTCGTCGAGTTCCTCATGCAGAAGGATCAGCTTGACGCCTACGCCGACGCCCAGTCCGCCATCACGCCGCTGAAGGACACCTACTTCGGCAACGATGCGCTGGAAACCGTGCGCCCGTTCTTCGAGGAAAACCGACTGGCCGACTTCTGCGACCACTACATTCCTTCGTCCATCAACATCGGCGGCTACCTGCAGACCATGGTGACCTCCGGCAACACCGACCGCTTCCTGAACCAGATGCAGACCGAATGGGACAAGGTCCAAGCCAGGACCTTCGAGTGATCGGTAGGAGAGGAGAACATCATGTCACACGCAACCGCAACCAAGACCGCTGCCAAGAAACCGGCCAAGAAGAAGGTCTCCGCCTTCTCCACCCGCAAAGTGGACCCCGCCTACTACTGGATGGTGGTTCCGGCGGCCATCATCTTCGCCTTCTTCCTGTACCTGCCATTTCTTGATGGCGTAAAGTATTCCTTCACCAACTCGCAGGGCTACGGCGATTACAAGTTCATCGGACTGAAGAACTACATCGCCCTCTTCCAGGACAACCGAGTGGGCCATGCCTACCTGTTCACGTTCCTCATCGCCATTCTCATCACGGTGCTGATTAATGTGATCGCCCTGTTCCTGTCGGTGCTGCTGAACTCGAAGATCGCCTTCAAGAATGGCTTCCGAGCCATCTTCTTCATCCCCTACACCCTCTCCGTGCTGGTCATCGGCTACGTGTTCAAGTACATCTTCATGAACCCGCTGCCCGAGCTCGGCAAGGCGCTGGGCATCAAGTGGCTGTCCACCTCGCTGTTGACCAATGAGCAACTCAGCTGGATCCCAATCGTCTTCCTCGCCGTCTGGCAGGGCATCGCCTACTCGGTACTCATCTACCTCGCCGGCCTGCAGACCATCGACGACGAAATCTACGAGGCCGCCGCCATCGACGGCGTCAACGCCTGGCAGAAGTTCTGGAAGATCACATTCCCGCTGATCGGACCGTTCTTCACCATCAACCTCGTGCTGTCCATGAAGAACGCGCTCGGCACCTTCGATCAGGTCGTCGCCTTGACCGAGGGCGGTCCGAACTCCTCCACCGAAACCGTCACCTACCTCATCTGGAAGGGTGGCCTGACCGGTGGCGAGTACGCCTACCAGACCGCAAACGCCGTGCTCTTCTTCATCGTGCTGGCGATCATCGCCTTCGTACAGCTGCGCATCTCCCGCAGCCAGGAACAGATCTGATTTAGGGGAGGATAAGAAATGACTACTGCAACAGTTACCCCGTCCAAGTCCGGCAAGCCCGCCAAGTTCCGCAGGGACCACAAGATCAACTGGTGGCTGACCGCCGCCGTGGCCGTGCTGAGCCTGACCATTCTGATCCCGCTCTACTTCACCATCGTCACCGCGCTGAAGACCCCGGCCGAAGCCGGCACCTTCGCCCTGCCCACCTCGTGGCAGTGGCATAACTTCGCCGACGCCTCCGCCAAGGTCAACTACCCGAAGGCCGCGCTCAACTCCGCGATCATCACGGTGGCCGCCGTGGTGCTCACCCTGCTGACCAACACCTTCGTGGCCTACGCCGTGGCCCGCAACATGGACAAGCGCTTCTTCCGCTTCCTGTACTACTTCTTCATCGCCGCCATGTTCGTGCCGTTCCCGGTCGTCATGCTGCCGATTGCGAAGCAGATGGGCTCCCTGCACCTGGACAACCAGGTCGGCCTGATCATTCTGTACACGGTGCTCGGCCTGGGCACGAACCTGTTCATCGCCACTGGCTTCATCCGTTCGATTCCGGTTTCGCTGGAAGAGGCGGCCCGAATCGATGGCGCATCCACGTGGCGCATTTTCTGGACCATCATCTTCCCGCTGATGAGCCCGATTAACGCCACCATCGCCATCCTGACCGCACTGTGGGCCTGGAACGACTTCCTCCTGCCGTTGATCATCCTGACCGACCAGTCGAACCAGACCATCCCGCTCGCCCAGTACGTCTTCAGCTCGCAGTTCGCCACCAACTACCCGATGGCCTTCTCCAGCTACCTGATGGCCATGGCCCCGATCCTCATCGTCTACATCTTCGCCCAAAAGTGGGTCGTCGGTGGTGTGATGAGGGGAGCGGTGAAGTAAAACAGCGCAGGCGCTGCTTTACTTCACCGCGTCGAGCGAGACGAGCCGATTAAGGAAACAGCCCCGTGGGCTGTTTCCCGGCCCGGGCGGCCGGATAGGTCGCGTACTCGCGAGGTCATGTTGGGTCTGGCCGTAGGCCAGTCCTGAATTGCAGGACTCTGTGAAGTAAAGGTCCGCTTCCACCCAAGCCTCCTCCGGCTCTCACCGGAGGAGGCTCTTCTGTCCTGTTGCCATACTGGAAACCGCCACAATAAAGGCGACGGTCGGTTGATGTGGCGGTGGCGCACAAAGGTCATGTGGTTTTGCTCGTTGTGCGAATGAAAAAGTGACGAAACCGTACGGCTTACGGTGCAATTGAACGCATCTGCTGTGTCGCCGTGCCACTGGCTTGTCCCGGTCCACATATCAACCGTTTGACGCGCGAACCGGGACAGAATCCGCTGTCCCGGTTCGCGGTTTCGGGCGATTTTCACGAACCGGGACAATTTTCATTGTCCCGGTATGAATGTCAATCGTTTTATGTGAAAACCGGGACAACATGTTGATTCCGGGATCGGCTCTATTCCGCCGATTTTGTATTACGGAGCATATGAACTGCGGAGATTGGCTTGTCCCTGTTTGTAAAAAAAGGACAAAAATCGCGAACCGGGACAGCGGATTCTGTCCCGGTTCAGACGGCAATCGATTGACATACGAACCGGGCCAACGCCGAAGTCCGGAGCGGTTCCCGAGGCGGGGTTTGCTTGAAATCCGGTGTGCCAGCGAAATCCCCACCAGATTCCCGCAGGCGTGTCAACTAAATCATCTATCCCCGCACCAGTGGGTTCAAGCAGACAATCCAAGCGCGCCCGAAGTTGCTCTTGCGCGTCGCAATCAGAAGAACCGTTAATATGTGAGCTGCCGCAGGTCAGGTAGATTATGGTGGCGAAGTGGCGGCGGAACAAGCGGGCGAGCTCCTTCATAGGTTCGAGCCTCGAGTGCATCATCCACGAGCACAGGCGATATAGCCACACCCACGCCTCGAACAGGAGCATGAACCCTCTGCCGGGCTCGAAGCCGATCGTGATGTGCGGCTCCCGCCCGTCGCCGTCGGCGTCACGGAAGTCCGCAGACCCGACCCTCCAAGGCGACCGCAGCCGAAGCGCGGCGGTGAACAGGTGAGAGGCATCCATGCCTCCAACCTACCCGACCAACATCACCCCACGGCACAGTCACCCACCACAAACAGCGAAAGGGCCCATATGTTGCTAAATAGCATGTGCAGCTTATGAGAATTGAGCCGTAGCAGTGCCTTCCGGCTCTTTGCAGTTTTTGTTTCCGGCACACCAACGCAGTTCCCCAATGGAAATGTAATTCAGCGCTTTTTAGACTATGAGCAACAGGCAATGTAGACCATAAATAATGGAGGAGCCAACGATGACCACTTCACAACGCACAGTAATTCCAGATTCCATCCGCACCAACGGTGCCACCCCAAATCCGTGGTGGTCCAATGCGGTCGTTTACCAGATTTACCCGCGTTCCTTCCAAGACACCAACGGCGACGGCCTCGGCGATCTCAAGGGCATTACGTCACGGCTCGACTATCTGGCCGACCTCGGCGTGGATGTGCTGTGGCTATCCCCGGTATACAAGTCTCCGCAAGACGATAACGGCTATGACATTTCCGACTATCAGGACATTGATCCTCTGTTCGGCACGCTCGACGATATGGACGAGCTGCTGGCCGAGGCCCACAAGCGTGGGCTCAAGATCGTGATGGATCTTGTTGTCAATCACACTTCCGATGAACACGCCTGGTTTGAAGCATCCAAGAACAAAGACGACGAACACGCCGACTGGTATTGGTGGCGTCCGGCTCGTCCCGGCACCACGCCCGGCGAGCCCGGCGCCGAGCCCAATCAGTGGGGCTCCTACTTTGGCGGCTCCGCATGGGAATACTGCCCCGAGCGTGGCGAATACTTCCTGCATCAGTTCTC
>NZ_JBCPAN010000009.1:0-41885 GCF_040916945.1 Bifidobacterium sp. RTP21102st3_E2_RTP21102_210122
GATCAGGATCCTTTCATCGGACGACAGGTGCGAATATCGTTGGCCCATGAGTGCAACACCTTCTTAAGTTAGAAACTTCGAACACTTCCAACCCTAGACAAGGTGTTGCACTTCTATTTAGAACCCGGGTATCGGAGACTTGCCTAACACACACGCTAAGATGGGCATCGCAATACATGGCAATGAGCAGGTAATCGGCGAGGCGGTGCATGGAGCAGGAATCCAACGAGCAAGAACCTAACGAGGCGACGGAAATCGTAGGCGGCAAAGTAGAGACCGTCGAGGTTTCCAAGCACCCCGAGGCTTCCATACCCGAGACCGATTTGTCTCTGGCGGATATCGAGCGCCGTCGTTCGCATCCGTTGCGTTGGGTGCTGATTATTCTTGCCGTACTGTGCGCCATCATCGCGCCGTACTGGTTCGGCCGTTCGTTGGCGGTGAATAATACTGACTCCATTGTGGCCGTGCTCGGGGGAGTGTCTCCGCAAGGCATCGCACTGGTCGGTTGGGTGACCGTGGTGATTGCGTACGTCGGATTGGCGATGGCGGTGGTCGTCTCGCCGTCCTGGCCGTGGTTGATCGTGTTCGTGATCGGGTTGGCCGGCGAGCAGTTCATCGCGGGACTCAGTATGCTCAATCTCAATTTCTGGTATTCCACGTACGTGGTCTACGGTAAGCAGGCCGGCCTGGCGAATGCCGCGAATCTGGGCATTATGGGTGCGGCGATCGGCATCGCCGTATATGCCCTGGTGTTTGTTGGTCTGCTGGTGATTATCCGGAAGACCTCGCCGCTGAACGTGCTGACCAAAAGCTGGGCGAGTTTCATTCTGTACTTCGTGATTGAAACCATCGCCCTGCTCGTGGTGTTGTTTGGCGGATTGCTCACCACTGTGTGAGCGTACGTGAGTCGCCGTACGTTGCTCAATACTCACCGCTCACTGCTCACCGCCGCGCAAACCGTGTGCCCGATGTCTATTTAGAGGTGCAACACCCCCTGTTGGTCCTGCAATTCTAGCAGTTCGTCGGCGAATGCCTCGGCGGGCGTCCGGTAGTCCAGCACGCGCATGGGACGGTTGTCGGCCTCGTCGACAATCTCCCGCAGTTCCCCGGCCATGCCCATCCGGATCTCGCTGCGTTCGGGCAGATACCGGCGGATCATGCCGTTCCCGTTCTCGTTGCCTCCCCGCCGCCGGCTGGAGTACGGGTCGGCGAAGTACGTGTCCATGCCCGGCCCGTCGCGCAGTCGCGTGTGGCGGGCGAACTCGGTGCCGTTGTCGTGCGTGACGCTGACGCGCGCGCCGGCCGGCAGCGGCGAGAACATCGCCAGCCGCGCCCCGACGCTTTCCCCGGCGGTCTTGTCGGGCACGATCCTGGCCATGAGGAACCTGGTCTTCCTCTCGACCTCGGTGTGCGGGTAGCATCCGGCGCCGATCACGCCGTCGGCCTCCCAATGGCCGAAACCGCTGCGGTCGCCGGCCTCCGGCGGACACTCGGAGATGGGAACCCGTCCGGGAATCGGGAAACGCGACGTCCTCCCGCCGCCACGCCTGCGCCGCCTCCCGTGGCCACGTGGAAGGCAGCGCGCCCAGCGTTCACGGCGACGGCGGTCGGCGTGGATCCAACGGCAGACGGTCTCCGGGCACACGCGCATGGCGGAGTCGTCGGGGAACAGGACGCGCGGCCTGCCGCTGACGGGCGGCGGCGACCAGCCGCGACCCAGCCATTCGGCCACCCGCGCCCACAGGCGTTCGCATGACAGGCGGTAGCGCCTGCGCGGTTCGGCGCGCCTGCGGCCGGCCTTGCGCCGCGGCGGGGCCGGCGATGTAGTATCCGCCCGTCCACGGGCCCGTCTTCAGCCGTTTCGGCCGGTACGGCCGGTAGGACTCGTTCTCGTTGGACGGGAACCACGTGTCGCGTTTGATCTCCCTGCCGACCGTCGAGGCGTTGCGGCCGAGCATCAGAACGATCCCGCAGATGATGGTGCCGTTGCCGATCTCGATCCGGATGACCCGGCGTTCCTCTTCCGACAGGTGCGAATATACTTCCCCCATAGGTGCAACATCCCTTCGGACTGGTTATCCGGACAATCTCCAATCCAACGGGTGTTGCACTTTCAATTAGACAACGGGGCGGGCATGTTCGTACGAAAAACGTCTATCATGTGCGCTATGGGGAATCCAAATGAAATCAGACTGGCGATAGTCGATAACGACGACTTCGTGCTGATGGGTTTGGCAGCGTTCTTGTCGCGTCATCTGCCGAATGTTCGGTTAGCTTGGAAGGCGAATACCGGAACCGATGCTCTGGAATATGCGACGGATCCCGCAAATGAAGCGGACATTCTGCTGGTTGACATGAGTCTGGAGGACATGCCCGGAGACATGGTGTGCCGGGAAATCAGAAGTCGTAACAGGATGTTGCCGTTGCTGGCGGTGACATCGTTCAGTTTAATTCGCTATGCGCGACGTGCTGCTGAGGGTGGTGCTCAAGGCATTGTGTCAAAAGCTGATTTTCCAGCACTGTGTAAAGCGGTCAAGCTCGTCAGCGATGGTCATACTCTCTGTGTTCGAGTAGGAGGGGAGACTATTGGATTCGAGGATGTAGATGCTGCATATCATCGTCTGGTTCGACTTCCCGTGAATAGAATCGAAAGATTGTCGGAACGGGAAAAATATGCCATGGAACTATATTCACAGTCGTATAAGCCCACTCAGATTGCCCGGATGATGGATGTTTCGGCAGGGACGGTGAAAACCTATCTTGACCGTGTTCAGAACAAACTCCATCTTACTTCCAGAGCCGAACTGATTGCCTATTGGTGGAGGCGGGAACGATGGTGAGACGATTGGCAATGAAAACGATACTTGTGGTTCGCAAGAAATGCTTGGGAGTATCGAAAAAAAATCTTGTTCTATCGATAGTGGCCATGACATGTCTTGCCGCATGTATCGCCGAATGGATTCTTGATTCTCCTGAGAGTTTGAATGATGGGTTTATTCGCATCGTGTACATGCTTGCTGTGAGTATGTTGCCGTTATATCCGGTACCGGCAACATGGGGGATTATCGTCATCGCATTCCTGAATGAATTGATGCCTTGCTTATCGCAATGCGATGAGTCATGGGGTGTTCTGGTATCTCTTGCGATTCAAGGCTATGCTGCTGTTTGGTGGAATGGTGTGACGGCAACGGTGCTGTTGTCTATTAGCGCTTTGCTGAATTATGCGATATATCGGGAGAATAGTGAATTTGGTTCGTTCGATGGTTCCATTAATTTGGTGGTGTTGCTTTGGTTTGTGTTTCTTTTAGGGGTTTGGCTACGGCAAAGGAACGGACTTGAAAAGAAAAAAGAGTTAGAAAAGAAAGCTGAAATTGTTCGATATAACTTACAGCTTGCTGAGGGGATGCATGATGCCATGTCTGGTGAGTTGACACGAATGTTGGTCATAGTGCAGGAAGGTATTGATGCATCGAAGGAAGAAGAGCTTAAGCGATGGAGAAAATTGCAGAACGGTATCAATAGGATATTCCAAGATCTGCATTCGGTTATGAATTATCTATCGGATGATGACCATAAACAAGATGATGTATTTCATGTAAGTCTTGCCGAACATATTCAAGCTACATTGAGTGAAAGTGACCGTCGGTTGCATGACAAAGGGTTTTGCGGTCATTCATCTCTTCGCGGTGTATCCAGCGCAATGTTGAACTCGTGGAATCAAATAATCGTTAACCTGTTGCGTGAAATTTACACGAATATTGAACGCTATGCTGACAAAAGTGAATATTCCGTCATTGTCACATTTTCAAATAATGCTGTTGATATTGTTCAGGTGAATAAATGTCGACAAAAGAGTCGGCGATGTGTGACTTTGGGAGCAAGAAAAGGGCTAAGTATATATTCCCGTTTGATATCTGGACAAGGAGGATTCATCAGATATGAAAAAGACGGCGAAGAATGGTCTTTCTATTGCATGTTACCGCTACTGACCTAATTTCTGATATGGCATAATGGAAACCATACAGGGCATAGTGAATATGTTGATATTTCTTCCTCCGTTGAACTGTTGCTTGGAGTGCTGGCTGACGCTCCGAATGTCAAACCAAGTACCGTAAGTATTAAAAGCGGTGTTCTCATGAGGGTTCCTTTGCGTCGGGGTGTGTCAATGATCATTGCACAACATGGATTCATATAAAAGTCCTTGTCCCCTAATGGCATACAAGTCATTGCGAAGCGGGAGAAAGCGCGTCATGCTTACAGTAGCTCTTCGCCTGAAGGGCAGGAATTAGGTAAGGAGGCCTATATGAGCATCAATGAGAAGTCCATTGTCGGTGAATCCTTCGAGGATCTGTCGGCGGCCGATATGGCGATGCTGACCGGTCGCAACGATGATGGCGTCGCGCCGGCGTCGCTGTCGTTCGCGGTTTCCGTTCTGAGCGTGTCTTTCTCGGCATGTTCGGTAACGGTCGTCACCCGACTTGCATCCTGTGGGAACTGCAAGTGAACGTTGCTTTACATGGGTCAGGTATGGATTGCGTAAAACATCCGACCCATACCTGACACTTGTTATCGTTAAGGGGAAGTGGCATGAAGGCGATTCTGTTTCGTGACTGCAAGGCATGTTTCCAGTCATTCAAGAACTGGGGTATGGTTCTTATCATTATGGTCACGGCAATATTCGTGGAGATGGTTGCCAGTGGCGCAGGCATTCTAGACCCATTTACTTGGGCTGTCTTTTTTGGACCGTTTTTCATCTATTCGTCATGCTCGGTGATGGTCTCCATCCTGTATCAGGATTTCCGAGATGGACTGTTTGAGCTCTATATACAGTCTGGTCGTTCCTATTGGAGCTACTGCTGGTGTAAGTGCCTGTTTCCTGTTATCCTGACAGTGATTTCCGTGCTTTTGAATCTGGCTTTTATGCGTGTTTTGTCATCAGGCTTTCAGATAACCGCTGGAGCAGATGATGCAATTGGTGCTCTTATCGTATCAGTCTTAGGAACAATCGTCTGTTCTTTGGGCGCAATGCCGATGGTTTATGTCTCCCGGAACAGCGATCCGACAATGGCACAACTGGTTTTGGTGTTGATTGCGATCCTGCTCCAATTGGCATATACGCTTGTGATCGTCAACGTGATGCCGCTGTGCCTGTTCTCGGTTGGTTATGTCGTATTGGTAGTGGTCGCCATCGGTATTTCAACCGGAGTATTCTCTCGATATTTTATCAACACCAATATCGAGCTGTGACATCTACTGGATTCGAAGCTTTTGGAAAGGTGGATTTCCATGACCAGCATGGTGGCCTATGTCGCTTCGCGTAATCCGCAGTCGCAGACGTTGCGGTCGGTTCGTCTGATACAGGATGCGGTCAGTGGGAACATTGACGCGGAATGGACGATTCTGACGCCGAATGACACGACGATCTTGCCGTCGGATGGTACTGCGAGCGAGTTTTCCACCGGTGTCGATCATATCGAGCTGAACGGACTGGACGATTCCGCCCGGGTCAAAAAAGCAATCGAACGATGCGATTATCTGATTCTCGGTTCGCCGACCTATGGCCATAACGTTTCCGGCGACATGAAGATTCTGATGGATCGACTCACCTATTGGGGGCATTTGTTCCATCTGGCGGGCAAACCGGGCATGGCAATGGTCAGCGCCACAACCAACGGGTTCCTTGAAGTCGGCGAACTGATGGAACGGTTCATGGAATCACTGGGCATCATCATTGATGAAACCGCATACCACACCACTTTTACGCCATTCGATGAGGCAATGGCCGATCAGACCGCCGCGGCCATCGTGCGGGCGCTGAACACACTGCGGGATGGCGTCGTGCCTGAAACCAGCGAAAGGCAGGAGCTGGCATTCCAATCCTACAAGCGTGACTACGCCCGACGAGACGGTAGCGATGCAGAATCGCGGTATTGGCGGGAACGCGGCATGTTCGACTGCGCGACGTTCCATGAATACGTCGAAACGCGGCGGAAGCTGCCGGAATCCGTCCACGCCGAACGGTAGGGGGACTTTCCATGAACGGTAACGTTGGAACGACCTGGGCGGCTTCTGCCACGACCCTTGAGGAACGGTGCATGGCGGCAACCGCCATGCCGGATGCTTTGCGACAGTATCGGGCATCGCATGCGGAAGACATGCTTTCGGCAACGGTGGAATGGAAAAACCGACGGAACCCACTGCGGGACGAGGACTATCAAGGCATCGCCGACGCGCTCGGCGATGACGCATCCGTGGTCGAAACCATCATCGCGGATCGGGAACGGAAACTGAGCGGCCATGTCGAGCCGGCATGGTCCGTTGAACTGCAGACGATTCTGAACCGTTACGACAGCGAGGAAGAGCGAGTCGAACGCACGGGGTATGCCACCGCCTTCGCACCGTTCGTCGCGTACGTGAAAGCGGAACTGCAAGCGCATATGTCGGCCTGTTCATTGCCGATGAATGACGAGCGCCTTATCGAACAGTGCCTGAGCGCATACGTCGAGCGTCTGTTGGGCATCGGATTGAAAACCGTCGTATGGGAATTGCATGTCGCGCGTCAGGCCGGTTCGTTGGGCGACGGCGATGCGAAGCGACAATTGCGGCGATATTTCGAACTGCTGGCCACCGACGAATACCGTGGCCATATGTATGCGAAATATCCGGTACTGCTTCGTTTTGTCACGCAGACGACAGTCCATTACATCGATTTCGTCAAGGAAATGCTCGACCGCGTATCCATGGATCGCGACGAGCTCGCCTCCTTCGCAGGCGTCGGCGATGATTTCAGGTTGGAAGATATGTCCATCGACCGTGGCGACGCGCACGACGGTGGAAGAGCCGTGGCCATGCTCACCATCGGCGGACGGAAAATCGTATACAAGCCGCGTGACCTGCATATCCATGAGCTTTTCGCCGGATTGGTGAGGCGATGCGAACGGACGAAGGGTTTCCTTCCGATGCGAGTGTCGGACGTGCTGACGAAATCCGGCTACGCCTATGAGGAATTCGTGGAACACGGCACCTGCGAGGATGCACGTCAGGTGGAGCGCTATTACACCAGATACGGTCAGCTGCTCGGATTGGTATGGCTCCTGCACGGCGACGACATGCACCACGAGAACATCATCGCCAGCGGGGAATATCCGATGGTCGTCGATTTCGAGACGATCGCCACGAACCATGTGACCATGGACATGCCCGACGGCACCGATGCCGACATCCGCGTATCCACGATATTGCGGGATTCACTGGCATCCTCCTGTCTGTTGCCGGCGAAAACGGCGATGTCGGCCGACGGTACATCCGTCGACATCAGCGCCTTCGAAACCGGTGAGCAGACGATGCCCGGCATCGTCGCGTCCCCGGTGGGATTGGACTCCGCCGATGCCCATTACGAGAGGAACGCCGTGACGTTCAGCAAGGACGGCTGCGCGGTGACATTGGATGACGCCGTTGTGGATCCGTATCATTACAAGCGACAGATTCTCCAAGGATTCCGCAATACGGTCGCCGCGGCGATGACCATCGACGCGGATGAATGGGATGCGATGCTGTCCGGCGAGGATACGACCGTGCGTGTGCTGGTGCGCAACACCAGCGCCTACGCCCGATTTGCGGATTTCATCCATCATCCGTCGGCGTTGAAGGACATGCTGGACGTCGAAGCCATACTGGAGAACCTGTATGTCTACCCATTCCGTGACAAGCGCATCTTCGCAAGCGAATACCGGCAGATGCTCGCCGGGGACATCCCCATGTTCACCGCACAGCTGACGGGACATGATCTGCACGCTCCCGATGGAACGACCATTGACGGCGTCTGCGAACGTTCGGTACGCGAACGGGTGCTTGACACCATCGGGCATCTTGACGAACAGGCCGCATTGCAATCGCGCATTATCCGCAACGCCTTGCGCATGGAACCCGGCATGGAGGACGCGCATCCGACGGCTTCGGTGTCGTCGGACACGGATGCGGAGCATTACCCAATCGAACTCGGCACGAGGATAGCCGACACGGCCATCCTCCAGGAAACCGATGGCACCGTATCATGGCTTACAGCGAACCGATCCGACACCATGGCCGCGGACAAGACCGTGGATGAACGGTACGAACCGGGGGCGCCGACTTCGGGACTCTACGACGGCATGGCCGGGACGGGCATGTTCGCCGCCGAACTGTATCGGCGGACACACGATGAGCGCTGGCGTGACCTGTGCACGCGTATGATGCGGAGTCTGATGCGCCGCAAGGACAGAGGCATTACGTATTCCGGCTTCACTTCCGGCCTGTCGCGAAGCTATTGCGCGTTACGCATGGCCAATGCCGGCATCACGTCGCCCGAAGCTCGCCGTTGCATGACGCAGACGGTTCGTATGCTGCCGGCATACATCGACGATATGCTGCCGAAGCTCCTGCAGCGCGACAATCCTCAGCCGTCATTCCATCTGGATTACCTGACCGGGGCGGGCAGTTCGATCATGCTGTATCTGCGGCTGTACGACGTATTCCATGACATGCGCATAGTGGAACAAACCAGCCGGCTGGGGAGAACCGTCATCCGTGCGTTTCCCGAAACCCAGCGGAACGCCGACGAATCCGATGACATGCCGTATCCAACCGGTGCCGCGCACGGACTGGAAGGCATGGCCGTGGCGTTCTGGAAGCTCTACGCGGCGACGGGGAATCGCGAATTCGCCGAATTCGCCCGAATGCTTTGGCGGAAATCGGACGCTCGAAGAAGCGGTGCGAAACAGGAGGACGCCGGCAAATGGTGCCGTGGGAAGGTCGGCGTGCTCTGGGCACGCAATGAGCTGGCGGCCACTGCCGGCGCGGACGGCGAACGTTTCTTCGAGGATGAAAGCGGACGGGCGTTCCCAGACAAGGCAGATATCACGGCGTTGCTTGGGAACGCGGATTGGGACGACGACGGCGTGTGCCATGGACGATGCGGCATGATCGACACCCTGATATCCATCGGCAATGCCAACGGTGACGAATGGTATCGCATGCAGGCACAGCGTCTGATGGACGACATGATCGCGCAGGCCCGTTCGTCGGGACGTTTCCGGCTGAGGCAATCCCGTGAATTCGTGGATCTGTCGTACTTCCAAGGGCCGGTCGGCGTCGCCTACACGATGCTTCGTCTGAACGACTCGTCCACGCCCTCCATACTCGCACTGGAAACGCGATGACGGACATGACGGATACGAACACAACCGAATCGACGACAAGGAAAGACAATATGACCGCCGACCATATCAACCACGCCGACCGCACCGACAACGGCGAACATGCCATCATCGCCGTCGAACACGTCACCTTCGGCTATAAGAAGAGACAGACCGTGTTGGAGGACATCGACTTCACCGTGCCGCAAGGCCAGTCGCTGGCGATCCTCGGATACAACGGCGTCGGCAAGACCACGCTGTTCAGACTCATCGTCGGACTGCTGCGCCCCCGTGAAGGGCGATGCGTGATCGATAGGCGTCGGGTGCCGTCGATGCGCGACGTGTTCCAGATGACCGAGAACGGCAATCTCGTCGGCACGATGACCGTGCGTGACAACATCCACTTCCGGCAACTGCTGTTCCGGTCCGGCAAGGGAATCGCGGACGGCGGCCATACCGTCGACTCGAAACGGCTGGAGGATGAGCCGCTCGTCCGTGCCTTCGAATTGGAGGGGCATCTCGACAAGAAGGTGGCGGAACTCTCGACCGGTCTGCGCAAACGGGTCGGCATCGTCGCCGGCATGCTGTTCGACCCGCATGTCATCATGCTCGACGAGCCAAGCAACGCCATCGATCCGATCACCCGCTCGCTGCTCGTCGATTACGTCAACCAGCTTCGCGCTGACGAGCGCACTTTGCTCACCGTCACCCATGACCTCGAATACTGTTGGAATGTGGCCGACCGGATCATCATCCTTGACGACAAACACCTCGTCAAGGATATGATGCTCGCCGAATTCGACGACTATGAGGCGTTCACCAAGGCGTCCACGCTCGGGCGTGACCGCACACACGTCGACTTCGGCCTTCCCGCGCGCGGACGGCAAGCATGAGATCATGGCATCGCCACCGTGTCCCGTTTATCGAACAAGGCGAGCACAGCGAATGCGGGCTGGCCGCCGCAGCGATGATCCTCGCCGCATTCGGGCATCCCGTGACCATGGACGAGCTGCGCCGCCGGTACGGCGCTCCACGCGGCGGACTGAGCCTCGCGAACATCGTAACGGTGCTGTCCGACTCCGGCATCCGCGTACGCGCGGTCACGACCCCCAGCGCCGAAGCGTTGAAAACCGTCATGACGCCATGCATCCTGCATTGGGACGACAACCATTTCGTCGTGCTCGACCATTACGCATACGGCCGATTCCGCATCGCTGACCCGGCGAACGGGCGCCATGCCTATACGCCCGGCGAACTCGCGGCCCACTGTTCTGGCGCGGTGCTGATTCCGCAACCGACAAACGACGGCTGCGCAACCATTCCCATACGGCCTCGCAGCGGAACCGTCTCCATCCTGACCGGGTTCCTCCGCCGGAACATGCCCGCCATCGGTCTGAGCCTGCTGTTCTCGCTCGTCGTCCAGGGACTGACATTGATCGTGCCCGCAGGCACCGGCTATATGGTCGACCATGGGTCGCTCGCCGCCCAAAGCGGTTTCCCGCCGTTGGTCGCGACGATGCTGCTTGCCTCGCTGCTGGTCTACTATGCGGTCGGCGCGTTGAACACCATGATGCTCACCCGCGTGCAGGTGCGATTCGGACGATACCTGTCCCGCCGATACATGACCGGCGTGCTCGATCGGGAGTTCCCGTTCTTCGTGAACCGTTCCGGTGGTGACCTGATCTACCGCGCGAACCTGGTCATGGTCGTCGAACAGATCGTGACCGGCAGTCTGCCGTCGACGGTCGTGTCGATGGTGTTCCTCGTGGTCTACCTGATCATGATGATCGCCTATTCAGTGCCATTGACGATGCTGACCCTGACGGTGTGCGCGGCGGTGCTCGTCGTATCCGTCATTTATTCCCTGCGCAACAGGACGCTGGTCGAGCGTGCGACCGTCGCGCAGGCTGACGTGCAACGCGCCTTCATCGAAACCTTCTCCGGCATCGAAACTGTCAAAAGCCTCAATTTGGAAAGCCACTGCTACGACCGCTGGTCAGCGCGTCTGGGAGCGCAGCTCGACTACCAGACTCGGCAAGGGCGGCTTTCGGCGTTGCTGTCAAGCCTGTCCTCGGCGCTGGTGTTCGTGTTGCCGCTATGCGTGGTCGCCTTCGGCATGACCTTCGTGGGACGCGGCACGCTCGCACTGGGTGCCGTCGTCGGATTCATGTCATTGGCGTCCGCATTCGTCACGCCATTCTCCGGCATCGTCGGCGTCATCAGCCAGATCATGGCGTTCGCCACCTATATGCGCAAGATTTGCGAGATGATTCCCGCCGGTGAAGGCGGCGGTGCGTCGCTTGCATGCGACGAACCGGGTGGCGAACCGGGTGACGTCGGACTGGGTGACGGCGGACGGTCCGCATGTGGTGGGCCGAGTGGTGACGAATCGGGTGATGGCATACTCGAACGGTTGCATGCCACCGGCGTGGGATACTCGTACACGGTGTTCGACGCTCCCGTTCTCTCCGATGTCGATTGCGACATCCGCAAAGGCGACAAGATCGCCATCGTCGGCCCCACTGGCTCGGGCAAAAGCACGCTGCTGAAACTGCTCGCCGGACTCATCGAACCCGTCTGTGGCACGGTGACCATCAACGACGGCGGATGCCGGATTTACGACGCGGACAGCCGATGGAAGGCCGGCAGGCTGGCGTATGTGCATCAGGAATCCACGGTGTTCAACGAAACCTTGCGCGACAATATCACGCTGCACCGTCCGTGGCTGACGGATGACGACATCGTCAGGGCGTGCGAGGTTGCCGGCATCAACGAGGGGATGATGGATCCGGTCGTCGGCTTGGACGCCATGGTCAGTGAACGCGGCATGAACCTGTCCGGCGGCCAACGGCAGAAGGTCGCCATCGCGCGTGCGGTCGTCGGAAGACCGGACTTCCTACTTATGGACGAACCCACCAGTGCTCTGGACAACGATACCGAGCGACATGTCATGACGGCGTTGCTCGACTCCGACAATGCGTGCATCGTCGTGGCGCACAGACTCGCATCGATTCGGGATTTCGACCACATCCATGTCATGGATCATGGGCAGATCGTCGAATCCGGTACGCATGACGAACTGCTGCAGGCCGGCGGATTGTATTCGCGGCTGTACCGGCAGGAGTGAGTGTCCCCTTACACCCTTACGCCTTTAAACCCTTACCCTTTACACCTTATCCCTTACACCCTCGGCTCATGAGGCCCCAGTCCGGCCCCTGCCGTATAGTTTTCATTTGGCGTAATTTCGCCCGCGGATAGAGAGCGTTTCGAGCGAACCTGCACGAAACACCGCGCAACGACACAATAAGGAGGACGCCGTGGCACTGACGGCTGACGAGAAGACCCAGATTATCAACGAGTACGCGACGCACGAAGGTGACACCGGTTCCCCCGAGGTCCAGGTGGCTCTGCTGTCCAAGCGTATCGCCGACCTGACCGAGCACCTCAAGGAGCACAAGCACGACCACCACTCCCGTCGTGGTATGCAGCTGATGATCGGTGACCGTCGTCGCCTGCTTGACTACCTCAAGCGCGTTGACATCGAGCGTTACCGTTCCCTCATCGAGCGTCTGGGTCTGCGTCGATAATTGAAGACTTCCGCCCGAGTACCTAGGATGGTGCTCGGGCGTTTTACATATCGCCAGCCAACGGCAACAACGGCAAGAGGGTTAGAGGATAGGCCAGCAGGTGAGGCCGACAGGAGAACCCGAATGAAGGGGTTGACACGAGGAACGACGGCCATGGGGCCAGTCGAAACAAGGTATGTGACGTCCGCTGAAGAGGACAGTTGCGGTTCAAGCGAGTCGCCAAACCGCAGCACAGTATGTAGGAATAATTAGAAAATTAAAGAAGGAGGAACCCTATGGAGGGTCCCGAAATCAAGGCCGTTGAGGCCGTAATCGACAATGGATCGTTCGGCAAGCGCACGCTGCGCTTCGAGACCGGCCGCCTCGCCCAGCAGGCCGATGGCGCCGTGGCCGCCTACCTCGACGACGATTCCATGATTCTGTCCACCACCACCGCCGGTTCCAGCCCGAAGGAGAACTACGACTTCTTCCCGCTGACCGTCGATGTCGAAGAGAAGATGTACGCCGCCGGCAAGATTCCGGGCTCGTTCTTCCGCCGTGAAGGCCGCCCGAGCTCCGAGGCCATCCTCGCCTGCCGCATCATCGACCGTCCATTGCGCCCGCTGTTCCCGCACACCCTGCGCAACGAAGTGCAGGTCGTCGAGACCGTGCTCGCCGTGAACCCCGATGACGCATACGACGTCATCGCCCTGAACGCCGCCTCCGCCTCCACCATGATCTCCGGCCTGCCTTTCGAGGGCCCGGTGTCCGGTGTGCGTCTGGCGCTGATCGACGGCCAGTGGGTCGCCTTCCCGCGTTGGAGCGAGCGTGAGCGCGCCGTGTTCGAGATCGTGGTCGCCGGCCGCGTGATCGAGAACGGTGACGTCGCCATCGCCATGATCGAGGCCGGTGCCGGCAAGAACGCCTGGCACCTCATCTACGACGAGGGTCAGACCAAGCCCGATGAGGAGGTCGTGGCCGGTGGTCTTGAAGCCGCCAAGCCGTTCATCAAGGTGATCTGCGAGGCTCAGGACGAGCTCAAGAAGATCGCCGCCAAGGAGACCAAGGAATTCCAGCTCTTCCCGGAGTACACCGACGAGCTGTATGCCCGCATCGACGAGATCGCCCATCAGGATCTGGACGAGGCGCTCTCCATCGCCGAGAAGCTGCCGCGCCAGGACCGCATCCACGAGATCAAGGAGCACGTGCGCGAGGTGCTCGCGGACGAGTTCACCGATATGGATGACGCCGAGAAGGACAAGGAGCTGGGCAACGCCTTCAAGGAACTGCAGCGCCAGATTGTGCGTCGCCGCATCCTGACCGAGGACTACCGCATCGACGGCCGTGGCCTGCGCGACATCCGCACCCTGTCCGCCGAGGTGGACATTGTGCCTCGCGTGCACGGTTCCGCCCTGTTCCAGCGTGGCGAGACCCAGATTCTGGGCGTCACCACGCTGAACATGCTCAAGATGGAGCAGCAGATCGACGCGCTGTCCGGTCCGCAGTCCAAGCGTTACATGCACAACTACGAGATGCCGCCGTACTCCACTGGTGAGACCGGCCGCGTCGGTTCCCCGAAGCGCCGCGAAATCGGCCACGGCGCCCTCGCCGAGAAGGCTCTCGTGCCGGTGCTGCCGAGCCGCGAAGAGTTCCCCTACGCCATCCGACAGGTCTCCGAGGCCATCGGTTCCAACGGTTCCACTTCGATGGGTTCCGTGTGCGCCTCCACGCTGAGCCTTTTGGCTGCCGGCGTGCCGCTGAAGGCTCCGGTTGCCGGCATCGCCATGGGCCTCGTGTCCGGCGACGTTGATGGCAAGCACATCTTCAAGACCCTCACCGATATTCTGGGTGCCGAGGATGCCTTCGGCGACATGGACTTCAAGGTGGCCGGTACTTCCGAGTTCATCACCGCCCTGCAGCTCGACACCAAGCTCGACGGCATCCCCGCCGACATCCTGGCCGCCGCTCTGCAGCAGGCCAAGGAAGCCCGCGCCACGATTCTCGAGGTCATCAACGAGTGCATCGACGGCCCGGCCGAGATGAGCGAGTTCGCTCCGCGCATCATCACCACCTCCGTCCCGGTTGAGAAGATCGGCGAGGTCATCGGCCCGAAGGGCAAGATGATCAACCAGATTCAGGAAGACACCGGCGCTGAAATTGCCATCGAGGATGACGGTACCGTCTTCATCTCCTCCGAGGGTGGCGAGGCTGCTGAGAAGGCCAAGGCCATCATCGACCAGATTGCCAACCCGCACGTGCCCGAGGCCGGCGAAACCTACAACGGCAAGGTCGTCAAGACCACGTCGTTCGGCGCTTTCGTGAACCTCACCCCCGGCACCGACGGCCTGCTGCACATCTCCCAGATCCGCAACCTGGCCAACGGCGAGCGTATTGACGCTGTCGAAGACGTGCTCAAGGAAGGCGACACCGTTGAGGTGATCGTTCAGGGTGTCGATGATCGCGGCAAGATCTCCCTGGCCATTCCTGGTTTCGAGGATCAGGAGAACAACGCCCGCCCGAGCCGTGGCGATCGTGATGACCGCCGTGGCGGCCGTGGCCGTGGTGACCGTGACGATCGCCGTGGCGGCCGTGGCCGTCGCTCCGAGCGCGATGACCGTGACTTCGACGATCGTGACGACCGTCCGCGTCGCCGTCGCTCCGATGACTTCGAGGATGATTACGACGACCGTCCGCGTCGCCGTCGCTCCGATGACCGTGACTTCGATCGCGATGATCGCGATGATGATCGTCCGCGTCGCCGTCGTTCTGCCGACCGTGACTTCGACGATCGCGATGACCGTGATGCTCGCGACTCCCGTGACGATGATCGTCCGCGTCGCCGTCGCTCTTCCGATCGCGATGACCGTGGCGATCGTGATGACCGCCGTGGCGGTTCCCGTGGCCGTGGCCGTGGCTCGGACCGTAACCCGCGCTACGCCACCGACGACAACTACGACGACTACCGCGCCGACCGCGAAGAGCGTACTGAGCGCCCGCGTCGCCGCGTCCGTCGCGACTTTGATCCGTTCGAGGACTAAATCCCTCTCACGGATCGGTCGCGGCATAGCCGCTCCCCTCACCTACGGGAAGCCCGTAGGGCTTCCCGCTTAACGGTTCGGCATTCGAGGAGTGATCGTTCTCTAGCTTCTCTCGGGTGAGAAGGGCTTGATCGCAAACCAAAAGGCTTCTATACCGTTTCATTCGGTATAGAAGCCTTTTTGGTTTTTCGGGGCTTCTTCGCGCTGCATATTTCGATGTTGAATAAGGCACTCGTGCTGCCGCCATGTACGTTTAGTTGTCGGTTGACAACTATTCCCATGCATCAAGAATGGTGGATGATCATCGAAGGTACTCATGGGCGTTGATCACTGTGGCAACAACAAAGGCCGGGCCCTTGTGAGAGCCCGGCCTTTATGCCGTATGGCGGCGGATTAATCCTTAAAGGCTAATCCGTTGTCAATCAGCGTTACAGAATCGCCATGCACACGAAGTCCAGAATGAACAGCGCGGCCACAGTCCAGATGATCGGGTGAACCTCCTTGGCCTTGCCCTTGCAGGTCTTCACGATGCAGTACATGATGAAGCCTCCGGCGATGCCGTAGGAGATGGAGTAGGAGAAGGCCATGAACACGGCGGCGAAGAACGCCGGAATGGCTTCGGCGATGTCGTCCCACTTGACTTCCTTCAGGGAAGCGGCCATCATGCAGCCGACGATCACCAGCACGCCGGCGGTTGCGGCGGACGGCACGGCGGAGACGACCGGGGCCAGGAACGCGGACAGGGCGAAGCAGATCGCCACAACCACGGAGGTCAGGCCGGTGCGGCCGCCTGCGGCGATGCCGGCGGAAGACTCGACGTAGGTGGTGGTGTTCGAGGTGCCGCAGATAGCGCCAATGGAGGTGGCGATGGAGTCGGCGAACAGGGCCTTGTCCATCTTGGAGGAGAAGCCGTGGCCGTTCTCCAGAGCCTTCTCATCCTCGGCGGAGAAGATGCCGGTGCGGCGGCCGGTGCCGATGAAAGTGCCCAGGGTGTCGAACGTATCGGACATGGAGAAGGCGAAGATGGTCACGATGACCAGAGGCAGCTTGGAGACGTCGGAGAACAGCGCCGGGAAGCCCTCAGCGGAGAAGATCGCGCCGAAGGTCTGCGGCAGCTGGGAGAAGGTTTCGCTGATGGACTGCGAGTTGGACCAGGTGGTAACGCCGAACGGGATGCCGATCACGGTGGTGATGGCGATGGCCAGCAGCATGCCGCCCTTAACCTTCATCACGGTGAACACAATGGCCAGTACGAGGCCGATCAGGAAGACCCACAGCACCTTGTCGTTGAAGTCGGCCAGACCCGGGGTCGCCGCCACGGCGCCTCCCTTGGCCGCGGCTTTCGGGTCGCCGGGGGTGAACTTGATCAGTCCGACGTTCAGCATGCCCACATAGGCCACGAACAGGCCGATGCCGCCGCCGATGGCGTGTTGCAGGGACTCCGGGATGGCCATGATGATCATCTTGCGGATCTTGGTGACGGTGATGAGGATGTTGATCAGGCCGCACAGGAACACCATGCACATGGTCTGCTGCCAGCTGAAGCCGAGGCCGAAGCACACGGTGTAGGTGAAGAACGCGTTGAGGCCCATGCCGGCGGCCTGGGCGTACGGCACATTGGCGAACAGGCCCATGACCAGGGTGCCGATGATGGCCGCGATGATGGTGGCCAGGAACACGCCGCCCCACGGCATACCCGTCTGCGACAGGATCTGCGGGTTGACGACGATGATGTAGGCCATCGCGAAGAACGTGGTCAGGCCGGCCAGAATCTCAGTCGAGACGGTCGTGCCGTTTTCCTTCAAATGGAAGAACTTCTCCATTTACTCTCTACTTCCTTGGTTTTATGCGGGGCTGCGCACCGCGCGCATAATGCTGCGGCTGGCCCCGGCGAGAATTGCGACTCGCCCTGATCGGCCTGCCCAACGCGCGTCAGGCGCTGCGCATCCAATCAGAACCGTAGCCGATTATAGCTTGTGGAGGTAACGTGAACGGGTCCGGGAGTAGACTGACTGCCAGAATAATTCGGAACAACTCAGGGACACGCAGGGCACACCCGTGGAAGGAAGGCGCGCGATGAAACCGGCCGTCGAAGTCAGCATCACCTCTTGGAAGAAGAATGTCGTCAAGCCCGGTCAGGAGTACGGCCGCGTACTGCTGATGCCTGGCACCGGCTACAACTGCGACCGTCCGCTGCTCTACTGGTCGGCCCAGGCTCTGGTCGAGGCCGGCTGGCGAATCGACCGCATGAACGTACGCAACGCTTCCGACGACCTGTCCACGGTGATTCCGGTCCTCAATCAGGCGATTGACGGCTGGGTGGCCGCCGCGCGCGAGTCCGGCGCGGGTAAAGCCGGTGATTCCGGGGATGGCGTTGCCGCCGATGATTCTGCTACCGTGCTGGCCGATGGCGCAGCTGGCTCGCCGAACCGTGATTCCGACACCCCGTCCGGCCCTCGCCTGTTGCTGATCGGCAAGTCGCTGACGACGATGACCTACCCACATGTGGCCTCACACTACGGTCTGCCGTTCGTGCTGCTGACCCCGGTGCTGCATCACGCCGACTTCGATCCATCCGCCCGGGTGATTCCGGTGCCGGCTGTCGGCGATGATATCGTCGCCGAATCCGAGGCCCCGAGCGTGGCCGAAGCAAGGGCGATCATCCGCGCGGAACAGGCCGGCCAGTCGCACGCCGCCAGCTCCCGATACTCCGGCCCGGCACCGCTGATCTGCGCCGGCACCGCCGACCCGTTCTACGATCAAGCCCGCGCCAACGCGCTCACCCCGCACGTGCACGAATACCCGGATGCCAACCATTCGATCGAGGTGCCCGGCCACTGGCGTCGCTCGCTCGACTATCTGAAGGAAGTCACCGCGTCCGTAGCCCAGTACGCCGCCACGCTGTAATGCCCCGCGACACGCCCGAATTCTGCAATGTCGCTGACCATCCGTAATCTAATCATCCGTAAACCACAGACCGTTGGTTGAAGTGCGCGCGAGTGCATTTCCGAAGTTTGGTTCGCCAAGCCAGCGCAGGTTGAGAGATATAAGCCCGTCAAGGGCCGGCGAAGGTCGCTTCGCGAGATTATATTGCTCTGCCTGTGCGCAGGGCTTTTTTGTTGCCCGGCCGAAAGTTCCGAACTCCAAGTCAACGGCCGACTTAGGAAGGAACGCCATGAAGAGGCCCGAAAAGGAAGCGGTAGTCGCTCAGCTTACGGAAGAATTCCGTAACACTGACGCCGTCTACCTGACCGAGTACCGCGGGCTTACCGTTCCGCAGATTTCCGATCTGCGTGAAAAGCTAGGCCGCGATACTTCCTACACCGTGGCAAAGAACACGCTGGCACGCATCGCCGCCAAGGAAGCGGGCATTGAGGGTCTCGACGAGATTCTCTCCGGCCCGACCGCCATCACCTTCGTGAAGGGCGACTTCATCGAGGCTGCGAAGGTCATCCGTGACTTCGCCAAGGACAACAAGGCTCTTGTCATCAAGGGTGCCGCCGCTGACGGCACTGTCTACGATGCCGAGGGCGCCAAGAAGCTGGCAGACCTCAAGTCCCGCCCGCAGCTGCTTGCCGAATTCGCCGGCGACATCAAGGCATCGATGGCCAAGGCCGCGTACCTGTTCAACGCTCTGCCTACCAAGGCTGTGCGCACGATCGACGCCCTGCGCGAAAAGCAGGAGAAGGCTGCCTGATTTACGCCCTCACGGCATGAATCAGTCGCTTCGATAATTTAAACAATAAGGTTTATTAGGCAGCGGATCTACCACTTCGTCCGCCGCCAAGATTGAAAGGAAGCCATAATGGCTAAGTACACCAACGATGAGCTGCTGGAAGCCTTCGGCGAGATGACCCTGGTCGAGCTCTCCGAGTTCGTGAAGGCCTTCGAGGAGAAGTTCGACGTCGAGGCTGCCGCTCCGGTTGCCGCTGTTGCCGCTGTTGCTGGCGCTGCTGCTCCGGCTGAGGAAGAGAAGGATGAGTTCGACGTCATCCTCTCCGCCGTCGGCGACAAGAAGATCCAGGTCATCAAGGCTGTCCGCGCCATCACCAACCTCGGCCTGGCCGAGGCCAAGGCTCTTGTCGACGGCGCTCCGAAGGCCGTCCTCGAGAAGGCCAAGAAGGAAGATGCCGAGAAGGCCAAGGCTCAGCTGGAAGAGGCTGGCGCCAGCGTCGAGCTCAAGTGATTTGTGCGGCATAAGCCGCAATCACAGCTTTTCGAGGAACCCCGCACCTGTGTTTCAGGCTGCGGGGTTTCCGCATACTGAGTAGACTAGTTGACGAGGACGAGGCGGAGAACGCGATCCGGCGTGGAAACACAAAGCTGGCAATGAGCGAAAGTTGTCAATTCTGTGCCCAGTAATCCGCCAAAAGCCGGTAAAAGATGACACAATGGCACGTAGTGTGGTCAAATAGTGTGTCCAGGAAGGCGGTCACGGTGAGCGAGTGGACGGTGAAGATCAACGGTGTCGACCGGATCAGCGTCAAGCCGGGGGAGTGCGTGGAAATCGGCCGTAAGCCGTTACGCCCCCTTGCCGATGATGGCAACACCCGCCTTGACGTCGCCGATCAAACCAAATCGATGTCCAAACGGCACGCCATGTTCACGGTAAAAAGCAATGGCACGGCCTCGGTCCGTGATCTTGGATCGACCAATGGATCGTATGTGGTGCGGGAAAATGGCGATTTGTTGCGCTTGCCGGCCAATGCCGAGTTCCTGTTGCCGACGTCTCCCATGCGCATGCAGTTCGGCGATGTGCCTGCGGACTTCATTCGTGTCGACGATCCAGTGGCAAAGCCGCTCGACCTCAAGGTGCCTGATTTGTTTGGCTATGCGGTTCACGAAGCACCGCAGGAGCCGGATGCGGCGGATATGTCCGTCGACGATATTCTTGATTTGCGGGCCGGCGAGCCGACCGCCATCTTCAGCGCGGATAATGTTCGACGCAAGGTCGACGAGCTTGAACTTGGCTCGCTGAATATCACGCAGCCAGTGACGAAAAACGATGAGCCGGCCATACCCCGTGATCTGTTCGCGGATGCGTTGGCCCAGCATGCCGAGCAGGAGACCGAACGCAAAAACCAGCAGGCCATGAACTCCGTGGCACTGCCGAAGCAGCAGACCGAACCTGAGTCGACGATTGTAACGCCTGCATCCAAGCACAGCAGGATCTCCGGTATTGTTCCAGTAGATGCCATCGCCCATGCCGTTGTTAAGCACGCTCCCAGCACAAGCGAGCCGGCAGTGGCGTCGGCGGCGGTTGTTGAATCCGATGCAGCGGCTGGCGCAAGCAAGTCAGCCGAAAACGTTCAGTCCGCTCCGAATACCAGGAATGCCGGCGATTCTCAGCCGGCGGACACTGTCGAACAGCATGCTGAAGTTGCCCAGCCTGAAGCCGCCCGGGAAGCCGAAGCCGCTCAATCTGAAAACACCCAGCCTGAGACCGCTCAGCCGGCAACCGCCCAGTCTGAAACCGACCAGCCGGCAGCTGACGTACCGGACGATCAGCAGCGGACCGCAGCCGAAGCATATCAAGAAGCCACCGCAGCAGGCGTAGCAGACCAGCAGCCGGCTGCCGAAACCGCCCAGCAGTCGGTATCCGAAGCATATGATATCGGACTCCACGCGGGCGTACACACTCCGGTCTTCGAGCCCGGCTCGGTGTTCGAGCGTGTGGCCAAGGGCGAGCTGAAAGCACAGGAGCCGGCAGTCGAAGTCGATGGCCTGACCTCTGACGAGGCAAAAACCACGCAAGATTTCAATGTTCAATTCGAAGTCGCCCGTCATCCCGAATTGCTGGCGTTCCTCGCCATGAATCCGTACCTGTACGACGACATGTATTCTTGGCTCGCCGCCCGTGGCGAGGCCGATATTGACGAAGCCCTGTCTCACAACAAGGGCTATCAGGAATACCGCGAAGCGGTTGGAAAGTGAGTCGAGAGATGACCCAGAGCCAGACTCAGAACCAGAATCTCACGGAAGGTCTGAATCGCATCCGTCGCTGGCGTGACCAATACCGCAGCATGCAGCCGCCATCGCCGCTCGAGGATGTGAATCAACTGGCCGCGAAGCTGGAGATGACCCATGCCCATCCCTCCGGCATCGCCCAGCTGTTCGCTTCCGGCCATGTCCGGTTGGATTCGTTGTTCCGCGACACGGGTGTGCTTAAGGCCGCCGAACGCCATATTGGGCGCGTGCTGGATGACCAGGCCGCCAAACGCAGGATTTCCGGCGTGGCGGAGTTGTCGCTCGTGGTCGGCGTGGCCACATGGAAGGGCAACGCGCTGCCGGTGCTGTTGTACCCGGTGAGCGTCACGATCGAGGATGATGGCTTGTCGACCACCATTCGATTCACCGGTCGCGTGACCCTGAACGTCGCGTTCGTCAATACATTGCGTGAGCAGGGGGTGTTCCTGGATGAGGATTCCCTGTTTGACGGTGCCAGCTATGACAGTGGCACTCCCGAAACTTCCGCGATGTTCGCCCGTATTTCGTCCGAAGCGTCGGAGCGTATCTCCGACTTCGCCATCGAGCGCCAGATTGTGCTCGGATGCTTCATGGACCCCTCGTCGCAGATGATCAGCGAAAGCCGACAGTTCATCGACCAGCTGGAGAACGGCCCCACCGGCAATGTGCTGTTGGACGCGCTTGCCGGCGACGAATCCGCCCGCACCGCGCTCAAAGATGCCAATATTCCGCAATACAGTCCTTTCGACGTAGACCCGCATGCTGAGTACGAAGTCGGCGATGTGGACAATACGGTGCGATATGCCGCGTCACTTGCCGCCAATGGCCATAGCATCGTGGTCGACGGCGCCTTCCCGAAGGGCACCGCGGAGCAGGCTGTGGCCATCGCATCGCGCTGCCTGATGAATGGTCGTTCCGTGCTGTACGTGCCCGGCGTGGCCGAGCAGAAGCGTCTGTTCATCCAGACGGCTTCCGCCAATGAGATGAAGGCGCAGGTACTGGATGTATCCGATGAACACGCCAACGCCGCGCTTGATAAGCAGCTGATTGCCGCAGTCGGATTCCAACCGGGAGTCGCCACCCAGCGATTCGACCAGTTGGCCGACGAACTCGTGGGCGTGCGTTCGCGCTTGACCCGCTACTTGGGCGACCTGCACGGGGGCAATGATAAGTGGAATGTGTCCGCATACGAGACCATTCAGAATCTGGCCCGTATCTCCGTGCTCCCGACGCACCCTGCCACCCACGTTCGACTTGACGAGTCAAGTGCCCTGAGCATCGCCAACGATATTGACACATGGATCGGCAAGATGGAACGCGCCGGCGAGCTCGGCGAATACACCATCGGCCCGGAAGACACCGCATGGTACAAGGCGTCCATCACCACTGAAGAACAGGCAGTAACCGCCTACCAGCGCGTGGACGATTTGCTGCGTCGCTTCCTGCCCGCCACCCGTGAGCAGGTGGCACGCACCGTGCAGACCTGCGGATTCCCGGTTCCTCCCACCACCCGCGAGTGGGAGCGTCAGGTTACGGTTTTGAAGAATCTGCGACGAGTGCTTGACGTGTTCCAGCCGGAGATTTTCGAGCGAGACATCAGCTCCATGATCGAGGCCACCAAGCCGAAGAGCCAGCGCAAGGCCGAGGGCACGTCGATGGGATTCTGGGAGCGCCGCCGCCACATCAAGGAAGCCAAGGATCTGCTGCGCGTCGGCGCGCAGGTCGAGGACTTGCACGAAGCGTTGAAGGTAGTCGCCAAGCAAGGGGAGCAGTGGCATCAGTTCGTGCCTCACGGCGGTTGGCCGGTGCTGCCCAGCAAGCTCGACGAGATCATCTCCACCCAAGAGGCGCTGGTCAGCAATATGACCGCGCTGGATACCGTGCTTTCCACCACACCCGCTGGTGGCAATCTGGAAACCGCCGATTTCGAGAAGGTGGAAGCACGCCTGAAAGCACTGCTGGATGATCGCAAGGCACTGGACACCTTGCCGGAGCGTTGCCTGCTGGAGCAGGAATTCGCCTCTGCCGGACTGAACGAACTGGTCGCCGATCTCAACGCTCGCCGAGTGAGCGTGGAGCAGGTGCGCGGCGAAGTGCAGCTGGCCTGGTGGACCACCGTGTTTGAGGACATTGTGCGTTCGTCCGCCATCATCTCCAACCAGGATGGTGCCGCGCTGCAGGCCGCATCCGACCGCTTTGCGCAGGTCGATGTGGAGCACGTGCGCTCCATCGGACCGATGGTGTCGCAGGAATCCATGCGCCGCCTGTGCGACATGCTGTTCTCCCGCACTCAGGAAGCCAACCAGATGCACACCGTGCTGGCAGGGCGCGCCAGTGTGTCGCTGAGCAGGATTCGCCGTGATCATCCGGAGATTCTGGCCGCGGCCAAGCCGATTCTGGTGGCCGCGCCGGGTACGCTCGCCGCACTCACCGAGCCGGGTGTGCTGGCTGATGTGGCGATTCTCGATGCGTGCGCGCACATTCCCGCTATCGAGTTGCTGTCCATCATCGGCCGCGTGCAGCAGGTGGTGGTGATCGCCCACTGCGCGACGGTAACCAGCGAAAGCGTCAAGCAGCTGATCGACACGTTGCCTCATATCGAGGTGGATGCTGCCCCGTCTCGCCGTGCGCCGCGCCTGTCCGCATTCCTTGAATCCGAGGGATATGGTCCTGTTCGCTATGATGTGGCCACCGAGCCGGCTGCCGGTGAGGTGCGATTCCACCGTGTGGAAGCGAGCGGTGTGCCGGTTATGTCTTCTGGTCTGGTGGAATCCAGCCAGCCGGAGATTGATGAAGTGGTGCGTCTGATTACGCAACGTGCCGCCGGTTTTGCCGTGGTTCCTTCCAGCTATCGACTTGTGGTCGTGATGTTGACCGACGCATTCCGCACACGCTTGGGTGCCGAATTGAAGTCGTTGGCAGGCAAATCCAAGGCGATGGGCCGATTCCTGCGCCATGTGCGGTTGGTTTCCTTGCGTGACGTGGCCGGAGGTCGTGCCACTGACGTGATTCTGTCGATGTGCTATGCGAAAACCACGCACGGACGTCTGCTTCAGCAGTTCGGTCCGCTCGAAAGCACAGGCGGTCGCGGACTGTTGCTGGATGCCCTGGCATTGGCGGACCACAGCTTGGATATTGTGTCGGCCTTTGGTTCCGAAGATTTGGATGAAGAACGACTGCACCAATCCGGTCCTCGGTTCCTGAAGACCATGTTGACGTGGGCCGAACAGCTTGACGACCGTCCGGTGCTTCCGTTGCGTGATGCGGCAGGCGGCAACGTGCTGTTCGACGATATCGCCGACAGGTTGCGCGCGCGAGGACTGAACGCTGCTGTTGATTATGGATTCGACAAGGGCGTGAAGATTCCGCTCGTGGTGGGATTGAAGGACAAGCCGTTTGCCTTGGCCGTGCAGACCGATGACGCGAACTTTATGTCCGTGCAATCCACGCGTAGGCGTCATCGTTTGTCGGCACAGGATCTCATTTCCTTGGGCTGGAATGTGATGACCGTCTGGAGTGTCGCCGCCTTCGTGAACCCCGATAAGGAAGTCGACCGTATCGTCAGCCGTATCGGTGAGATCTATCGCGAGGTTGAATAACCATGGCGGAATACTCGGCTACACGGCGCACACCGCGCAAGCACAAGCGCGTGGTGATGAAGGGCACTGAGCAGTTTGACGCTGACGGTGTCAAACTCGAGCCCGGAGACATGCAGACCGACCAACAACGGCAATCCGACGACGACAAACGCATCCTCGGCGAACTGCCGCCGCATTGGGCCGTTTTTAACGAGCGCGAGTAGGAGTTGGGGCGCACTCTGTGCGCCCCAACACTGTGTTTTCCGCAGCCGACAGGCTGCGGAAAACACAGTATCGGCCGAAGGCCGATTCCGCTTCCTACCGCACAACGGCCATAATCGCTCCGGCCTGTTGCAGCTCCATAACCTTGGCCGCGGCCTCCGGCGGCATTGCGAACGACACCAGTCGGTCGTTGCCTCCCAATGCGCCAGTCGCATCCGGTTTGCCGACATTCATCACCGTGGCGTTCTCGGCCAGCGTGCAATCAGCACCTTCGCAACCGACGGCGGAAACCAGTCTCACCTGATCGCCGGCCAATACATCGTCGACGCTACTGGCCAAGCGGACTTCAATCACCGTAGTGCCGGTCGGTGCTACGGGCGCATCTCTGGCCATATGCGTGAAAATGGGATCGGCTGCTTCGATATCGATTTGCGCTACCTTGCCCACCACATCCTCAATATTGCCTGTCCAAGACGGGCCTGCCGCAGATACCGGCATATCAGCCAACTGAACGTCGGCGGCCAGAATAATGTCACCCCGTCGAATCGAGCGGGCGGCCACCACCATCGGCTCGGTCTCCACCACGGCCAATACGGCTTCAAGCCCAAACAGCACTGCGAGTCCCACGCACAACGCAGCAGTGAGTCGGCGCAAGGCATCCGCCATGCGCCGTCGCCGCAATGAGCCGCGCGCAGGCGGCTTAATAAACGAAAAGGTCACCATGCAACCATGGTGACCTGAAGTTTTTCGTAAGCGCAAGCCAAATCGACCTATGTGGTTCTAGCTTGCCAAGTTATCCACAACGCTTCAAACCCGTGCAACAGACAGTGCCCGTAGTGCCAATATCCGCGGCATACCGCCGTCGACACCGTCGTTTACAGAGGAAAAGCGGGTGTACAGACCTTACTTGCCGGATTTGTCGGTGCGGTAGAAGCCGTGACCCTTGAACTCAATCGGCACGGCGGAATACACCTTGCGCACCTGCTCCTGCGAGCACTTGGGGCACACGGTAATCGGGTCGTCATTGAACGACTGCTGTTCGGTGAAGTCATAGCCGCAGTTCTTGCAACGGTAATGATAGGTAGGCAACGGATTCCTCCAACAAAGTCATATTTTTCGCGGATGGCCCAAACGCCATGCCACGCAACCGTTCATATCCTAGTCGCCGCCCTGACACATTGGCGTTACGGTCTTACTAGCCAGCTTGCTGTTGCCACTCTGGTTCCATCGGCCAGTGTGCGTGGCTGGTTGGTCAGTCTGGCTTGCGCCGAGTATCTTGGCCGGCCGGCCAGCTCAACAGGCCCGATGAGCTAAGCCGCCGGTATCCCTCCGGCGTCAGCACTCCGTCGGCCGGCACATCATGTGGTTCGGCCGGCAAATCAATGTCCAACACCTCCCACGGCCAGCACACCGCAATCAGGGGACATGCGGGCTTGCGGCGAGCCAAGGCCCGGTCATACCAGCCGGCTCCACGCCCCAGACGATTGCCCTGCGGGTCCACTGCCAAAGCCGGAGCGATGACCAGATCGGCCTTCTCCAACGCTTCGGGCGGTAGAACTGCGCCAGTTGGCTCATCGGGTCTGTGATGGACGGTGCTGGGAGAGCTGCAGCTACCGGCATTGTTCGCGCCACCCACTGCATCCATCGAGCGCAATGATTCCAATGAATCCAGCACACTCCAGCCAATTTCCAACCCAGACCCCAACCTTGGCACCAACACGTGGCAGCCATGAGCCCGCAGCCATCGCAACAGTGGCCGGGTTTCGATTTCCGAACCCATCGACACATATGCCGCCACTGTGGGACCATCCTGAATCATGTGTGCTGGGAACCGTCGCACCAGCAATTCACCGGCCGCTCCGCGTTCTTCCGCTGGAACGCGCTTGCGCCGAGACAGTATATGGTGGCGCAGCGTCGCTTTATCCGTCTTCTCTGTTTTCTCTGTGCCGCTGTAGTCGCTGCCGATATTCATGCCACTGCCCACTTCGCTCATACCGCACAATCTAGTGTTTCCATCGTAAAACGAAAGTGGCCACGGTAGCGGCGCAAGACCTTCATATGGCTACAATAAAGGCCGTGTCAGTTTTCCAGTCGATTAAAGAGGCGTTCAAGCTGGACCACCAGATCCGCCCGCCACGTCTCACCCATCCCGGTTTTCCGATAGTCCTGCGCCCCCTGACCATGGATGATGAGGACGGCTGGAACGAAGTGCGCTGGCGCAACAACGACTGGCTGGCACCTTGGGAATCCGGTGACCCGATGCATGGCGGCTCCATCACATTCAATCAATGGGTGCAGCGGCAGCGCCGTAACGAGCAGCATGGCGTCGGCGTGATCTTCGCCATCGAATACCAGATGCGTATCGTCGGCCAGATTTCGTTGGGAGCCATCGTGTATGGTGCCATGCGTACCGGCGTGGTTGGTTATTGGGTCGATCAACGGTGCGCCGGCCGCGGATTCGCGCCAATGGCACTGGCCATGCTTGCCGATTGGGCGCTCGGAGACCCATTCGGGCCCGCGTTGCATCGGCTGGAAATCGCCATTCTGCCGGATAATGCGCGTTCTTTGGCTGTGGTGCGTAAGGTCGGAGCCCATCATGAGGGACTGCGCGAGCGGTATATGTATGTCAATGGCCAGTGGCGTGACCACGTAACGTTTGCGCTGTTGGCTGAAGATATGGGGCAAGGGTTCGCCGCTAGACTCGCCGCCGCCGGTTCCAGATAAGCGTCGACCGGAAGAATTCCGCTCCGACACGCCCGGACGGAAAGCCCCAGTTCGTCGGCACGTCTCCTATCCTTGACTCTATGGGTTATGAGTCACTGAGCACTGTCGTCGTGCTGGTGATTGTGGCGATTATTATCGTTGTATGGCTGCCCGTACGTACGGCCAACGGCATGAAACGTGTGGACGAGCACCGGCAGGATCGTTATTCGCCTTCCCTGCATATCGTTGATGCAGAGAACGGCAGACGATTCGGAGACATCAAGCCGCATAAGGCGAAAGGGGCAGCAATGCCAGCATCAACACCGTCAGCGAGGCTGACATCTGAGCACATCGCCCATGTGCGGGAACTGCGCCGCGCGGCCATCCGCCGCCGGCAGATTCTCGCCGTATGCCTGCTTGCCATAACCGTGTTGGTGTTTGCCGTATCGTTCCCCCTGCATTTCAGTCCGCTGCTTGCTCTTATTCCGTTCGTGCTGTTGCTGCTGGTGCTGGTGCTGGGAGCCAATGCCTCACGCCAGGCCCGGCAATGGGAGCGCAAGGTGGTCCGCTACGAGCGGGCTCATAGCGGTACGGGCTGGTCCAAGAAACCGTCTGCCGAGTCCAAGGACAGCAAGCGTGTGAACAAGGCCGAACCGGTTGCGGCCGTAACTGCGCCTGCCGAGAAGCCTGCCGAGCAGATTGAGGATGCTGCCACCGAGGTCATGGAACAGCGGCAGATTCGCCGCGCGTTACGCGATGCCGAGATTGAGCAGGCCAAGGCCAAGGCGTTGCGTCAGTCCGCCGCCGCATATCAGGCCGCAGAAGAGCACGCCAAACAGTCTGAGAAGTCTGATATTGCACAGTCCGCCGCCGATAAGCCTGCCGCCGAGCCGTCTGCTATGGTCGATGAATCCGCCGACCGTAAGTCCGCTGCCGAAACCAGCGAATCTTCCGCCACACCTGATGCCTCCGTTCGCACAGACAAGTCGATTGAGTCGGACAAGTCCGTCGCCCCTCGAGTTGAACCATCGCTTACGGTGCGTGACGAGCGCGATGAGCGCGACGATGCCGCTGCCGCTGCCGATGCCACGTCGGAACTGGTCAGCGTACGCCCTGCCCGAGCACTGGACGTCTTCGATATGTCCACCTCGCAGGATCTCATCTCCTTCACTTTGGGTGGGGAACATAACGCCGACAACGCTCCGGAAAGCTTGGAGATCAAGTCGACCCGTCAGGTGTCCAAGGCGGAACCTGTCGAACCCGCAGTGGCGGAAAAGTTGATTGACGAGGCCCGAGCCGTCAAGGCCGCGGACGACGCCAAGGCTGTCAGCGCCGGAAACGCTGTAGACACTGAGCCGGAGCAGCGCGATGATGCCGATACGGACGCCGATGACGAGGCTGCAAACGCCGCCCAGCGAGCCGCATTCCACGAATCCGAGGAGCGTGCCGACGTCGAAGCGCCAGCGGCGACCACCGATTCGTTGGGCGCAGGCCTGGACTCCATTCTTGCCCGCCGCGGCAACTGAGCGTTGCGATTCGACGATTTTCTCTCACAGCGTTAGCACTCGAGTTGGCAGAGTGCTAATAATCGCGCTACGATGTGTCCTAGCGCAAAGGGACAACGCAAGTGATCGTCAGCCTCTTGAGGCGTTCTGGCGCGGCATTATCGAACTACAAGTAGATACGAGGTGACCCACAGTGTCGATTAAGCTCACACCGTTGGAAGACAAGATCATCGTCAAGCAGGCCGAGGCCCAGACCCAGACCGCTTCCGGTCTGTACATTCCGGACAATGCCAAGGAGAAGCCTCAGCAGGGTGAAGTCCTGGCCGTTGGCCCGGGCCGTCGTGACGACAAGGGCGAGCGCATCCCGATGGATGTCAAGGTCGGCGACAAGGTGCTGTACTCCAAGTACGGCGGCACCGAAGTCCATTACGAGGGTGAGGACTACCTCATCGTCGGCGCCCGCGACATTCTCGCCATCCTCGGCTGATTAGTCGCCTAGCGAACTTCAACAACCCCGACTGTTCCCGCGGATAGTCGGGGTTTTCTCTTGCTAGGCGGAAAGGGGCTCCCCCTCAGAGAGGGGAGCCGAAAGCTGCTCCCACCAAACGCCCAGCCATGCCTGCTATGCATAAAGGTGCATGCGCGCAACGTAGTTGAGTTCGGCGTTGCACCGCATCTACACTGGGTAACGGATTGGGGTCCCTATGGAAGAGGCTCAGTTGGCGACTTGGCCGAGCGGCTTAAGACATTTTGCACAAGACGGCAGTAGGTCGACGGTATGTTGTTTTTTTCCGTGTCGCAGGTTCGTGGTGTCGTCGCTGTGCCAATGGTTGTCTCTCTACCGACGCTGAGTGCCGTGGCATGAGGCCAGCGTCGGCAGTGGGCCACGAAATGGCGATGCGCCGATGCTGAGCCGCGTTGGCGTCGTTATAGGGCCAGTTTTTGGACCATTGCCGACGGCAAATCGGCGTTTTGTGTCGGCGACGGTCCAAAAACTGGCGGTCTGCCGACGATAAGTGCCGTCATCGTCGGCAGACCGCCAGGTATTGTCCCTGTGCCGACGTAAAAAGCCCTGCCATCGTCGTCACCGAGCCATCTTGTGACTCACTGACGGCGGCAGCAGGGCGGAAGAGGCCGAAATCATGCGCGCGGTGCGGTCTCACACCTCGAATCCGGCCTCCACCAGCGCGTGATCGATGTCGCGAATCAAATCGTCCGTATCCTCCAGACCCACGGCCAGACGGAAGAAGCCGCGGTGGAACTCAGGCGGGTACAGGTACTGGCGCTCGTCATCCTCACCGAGGAACACGATCAGCGATTAGTCATGGCCGAGCGAGACGGCAGACGTAATCACATTGAGCTTGGAAACGAATCGGGTGTGCCCGTCGTGGTCGGTGTCGAGGCCAAACGACAGCACGCCGCCGAACCCGGAGTCCGGGCGGGCCAGCTGGCTGGCCGCCACCTTGTGGTGCAGGTGCGATTCCAGACCGGGGTACGCCACGAAACGCACCACATCCAGCGATTCGAGATGCTTGGCAATCGCCAAGGCCGAGGGGTCGTAGGGCAGCGCGTAGGCGTTCGCCAGCGTGATGGGGCGACGGATCGCGCCGGTTTCGGCGTCGACCCCGTTACCGAGGTGAATGGCCAGCGTGCCGAATCCGAGCGGCTGGTCGTCGAATGATTGTCCGTGATGTACAAGATCAGAAGCCATGCGCCCAGCATGCCAGCATGCGCCGTGCCGCGCAAACAGGCGACATCGCTCGAAAACCGCGCCATTGCAAGGTTCTAGAGCACCATATAAGAAAAAATGATTGGGTGAAGTGCGGGGTGCAGCCTTGGTCGGGGCTGTTTGCAGGGCCGAAGCGGGCCCTGAAAACACGCTGTGAGACACGCCGATAAAACCGCAGAATTCCGCGGTAAAACAAGGTTCGCGTAGGGGCCGATTTGCATACCTGGAAAATCTGTGGTTATATAGCCAAGTTGCCTGTTGAGGTCAAACACCGCGGCGGGAAACAGACTGGCGGATTTCCCAAGCGGTCAAAGGGAGCTGACTGTAAATCAGCCGCTTCGTGCTTCAGTGGTTCGAATCCACTATCCGCCACGCCCCGATAGCTCAGTGGTAGAGCACTTCCTTGGTAAGGAAGAGGTCGTGAGTCCAATTCTCACTCGGGGCTCTCTGGCGGGGTAGCTCAGCTGGCTAGAGCGTACGACTCATAATCGTAAGGTCAAGAGTTCGAGCCTCTTCCTCGCTACAAATCGCGCCCGCTAACCGGTGGGCGCGCACTATACCTAAGAACACAGAGGTGAATGACAATGGCTAAGAGCGCCGACATCCGTCCGGGCATCACGCTGGCCTGCACCGAGTGCAAGGAGCGTAACTACATTACGACTAAGAACCGTCGTAACACGCCCGACCGTCTTGAGCTCAAGAAGTTCTGCCCGCGCTGCGGCAAGCAGACCGTGCACCGCGAGACTCGTTGATCGCAAGTATCACAGCTTTACAAAACCCGGCCCATTCGGCCGGGTTTTTGCGTATTGCCTCCGGAGGCGAGTGGCAGGGTGCGGAATCAATATCCGCATCGCGTGAGAAACGGCAGAAATCCCGCGTCTGAACGAACCCCTCGCGGGCATTCTGTCGTTTCGGGCCGCCAAAACGGCAGAAATCCCGCGCCACCTTCGTTCAGACGCGGGCGTTCTGCCGTTTCAGCCGATGATTGCCTCGATATCGCACCTGCGCCACTAAGATAGTAAGCCATGACAAGCTTTGCAGACATCACCACCATGGGCGTGGGCGGCCCCATCGCCCATTTCATCGAGCCGACCACGCGCGTGGGACTCATCGAAGCCGTGGAAGAAGCCGATTCCAAAGGCCTGCCCTTGGTCGTCGTCGGTGGCGGCTCCAACCTGCTTGTTTCCGATAAGCCTTTTGACGGCGTGGTGGTTCGAGACGCCCGACGCCTCATCACTGTGCCGGACGAGGCTGCACCGGTAGAGGGCGAGGATCGCACCGTGCATGTCAATGCCGAGGCCGGTGCCAATTGGGATGATTTCGTGGCCTTCACCGTAGAGCTCGGGCTCGAGGGCGTCGAGGGACTGTCCGGCATTCCCGGCACAGTCGGCGCTTCCGTGGTGCAGAACATCGGTGCCTACGGGCAGGAAGTCGCCACTTCGGTCGAATCGGTGGAAGTCTGGGATCGAGACACCAAAACAACGCGCGACCTCACACCCGCCGATCTTCGATTCGGCTATCGATACTCCGCACTGAAGACCAGCATGTACGCCGGCCCCGGCCGGCCGGCCGGCCGATTCTTCCCGACGCCACGTTACGTGGTGCTTTCCGTCACCTTTGCCCTGACCCACTCGGCCGAAGGCACGGTAGGTTACGGACAGCTTGCCAAAGCGCTTGGCGTCGAAGTGGGCGACCGTATGGCCACCGCCGACATCCGCAAAGCCGTGCTCGCAGTACGTGCCGCCAAGGGCATGCTCGAGGACCCTACTCGCTACGCCTTGCCTGACATGGCCACCGCCAAGCGCGAGGCCAATATCCTGACCGATCTGGAGCGTCTGGCCTCCCTCAATGAGGCCGCCGGCATTCCCGTTGGCGATGACGGTCTGCCTGCTCCCGACTACAATCGCCACAGCTGCGGCTCGTTCTTTATGAATCCGATTCTGACCGCCGACCAAGCGGCGGCCCTGCCCGAAGATGCGCCGAAGTTCGACGCGACTCTGCCTGACGGCACTCCCGGCACCAAGACGTCCGCCGCCTGGCTCATCGACCATGCCGGCTGCCATAAGGGATATAAGGTCGATGCGGACGCGCCGGCCAGTCTATCCACGCAGCACACGCTGGCCTTGACCAATCGTGGGGGAGCGAGCGCGGCCGATATCGCAGCTTTGGCGCGTGCGGTTCAGCAGGCAGTCAAGAGCGCGTTCGGAGTGGACTTGGTGCCCGAACCGGTCTGCGTCGGTGTGCTGTAATCGCGCTATTGATTGATGGAGCGGGTTATTAATCCCATATATTGCGGACTCTAAGTCTTATTAATAGACAAGACACGCGGGCTCTTCTATACTCGATTGTCGGTATTGTGCGCATTTGGTGCGCAAACAACAGAGAAAAAAAGAAGAGCACTATGCAACTGTTCCGTACGAAATCCGTCGAACAGACCATTGCCGAAACGGGTGAAGAGGGCCGCAAGCTCAAGCGCAACCTGACTTGGTGGGATCTGTCAATCATGGGCGTGGCCGTAGCCGTGGGCGCCGGCATCTTCTCGGTGGGCGCGCAGGCCGCCGCCTTCCACGCCGGCCCGGCCGTGATCATCAGCTTCCTGATCGCCGGCATCGTGTGCGGCGCAGCCGTGATGTGCTACGCCGAATTCGCTTCGATGATTCCGGTGGCCGGCTCCGCCTACACCTTCACCTACACCACGGTCGGCGAGATCATGGCCTGGATCATCGGCTGGGATCTGATTCTGGAAATGCTGATGGCCGGCTCCGTGATTTCCAAGTATTGGGGCGTATACCTCAACGATTTCATGCGCCTGATGGGCTGGAACGCCAACACCAACCTGACGTTCGGCTCCTTCCATATCGATATCGCCCCGATTATCATCGTGGCGTTCTTTACCACGCTGCTCGTATTCGGCACCAAGATCGGCGCCCGCGTGGACGGTGCTATGACCGTGCTCAAGATCGCCATCGTGTTCTTTGTGGTGATCGTCGGCTTCTTCTACGTCAAGGCCTCCAACTTCACCCCGTTCATTCCGCCGAGCCAGCCGGCCTCCACCGTGGAAGGCTCCTCCGCCGTCACCGGCGTGATGACCCAGCCGTTGTGGCAGTTCGCCACCGGCATGACCCCATCCGTGTACGGCGTTCCCGGCATCCTCTCGGGCGCGGCGCTCGTGTTCTTCGCGTTCATCGGATTCGACGTGGTGGCCACCGCCTCTGAGGAGACCAAGAACCCGCACAAGAACGTGCCGCTCGGCATCGGCGTGGGCATGCTGCTCATCATTGTCATGTACATGCTCGTGGCCGTGGTGACCACCGGCATGGTCTCCTATGCCGATCTCGCCAAGCAAGACAGCCCCTCGCTGGCCACCGCCTTCGAACTGGTGGGTGCCGACTGGGCCGCCAAGATCATCAGCTTCGGCATCGTGCTGGGCCTGGCCACCGTGGTTATGGTGCTGTTGCTCGGCCTGACCCGTATCGTCTTCGCCATGAGCCGCGATGGTCTGCTGCCGCGCGGCCTGTCCAAGACCGGCAAGCATGGCACCCCGGCCGCTCTGCAGATCGTCGTCGGCGCGGTGGTGGCGCTCGTGGCCGCCTTCTTCGACATCGGCGTGCTCTCCGACATGGTCAACATCGGCACCCTGTCCGCCTTCACGCTGGTGGCCATCTCCATCCCGATTATGCGCAAGAAGCGCCCCGACCTGCCGCGCGCCTTCAAGATGCCCGGCAACCCGTGGATTCCGATCCTCATCGCCGTGGCCAACTTCTGGTTGATGCTCAACCTGTCCGTGCTCACCTGGATTCGTTTCGTGGTGTGGCTCGTGGTCGGCTTCGCCATCTACTTCGGCTACGGCTACTGGCATGCGCGCCTCGGCAAGGGCGACCTGACCGAAACGCTGTCCGCCGAAACCGATAAGGCCGTTAACGGCTGAGAGCGAGGAGCGTCCCAACAGGCGCGTACCCTTGTATCAGTATTTGTTAAGGAGGATTCCATGCCATATGTAATCGCTCAGCCTTGCGTGGATGTCAAGGACAAGGCTTGCGTGGACGAGTGCCCCGTCGACTGCATTTACGAGGGTTCCCGCTCGCTGTACATCAACCCCAACGAGTGCGTCGACTGCGGTGCATGCGAACCGGTGTGTCCCACCGAGGCCATCTTCTATGAGGATGATCTGCCGGACGAGTGGGCTTGGTACAAGGATGCCGCTGTCAACTTCTTCGCTGAAGTCGGCGATTTGGGCGGCGCTTCCGCCAATGGTCCAATCGGCAAAGACCCGGAACAGGTCGCCGCGCTGCCGCCGCAGAACCAGTAAGCTGATTTGCGGATAAGCGCTGCACACAGCGCATAGTTCGGATTGAACCCTCGGTCTATCACGGCCGAGGGTTCGTCGTATCTTAGGAACATACCGTCCAAGAAAGGGGTTCTCATGGGCTTCCACGCATATTCGTCGCCATACGACTGGTCTCGTATCGCCGGCTTCAAAGCCACCGCCAAAACCGTGCCGGGTGGCATGATCGACCTGTCCGTAGGCTCGCCTGTGGACCCGGTGCCGAGCAGTGTCCAGCAGGCGTTGGTTGCCGGCGCAGACGCCCCCAACGCCCATGGATACCCGGTCACCGCCGGCACCGCCGACCTTAAGGCCGCTATCGATACATGGTTCCGCGAACTGCGCGGGGTGGATCTGAAATCCATCAACGCTGCCGCCGTACCCACCGTGGGTTCCAAGGAGGCCGTGGCGCTGATGGCCAGCCTGCTGCACCTTGGCGAAGGCGATGTGGTCGTCCAACCGGCTGTCTCCTACCCGACTTACGAAATCGGTACCCAACTTGCCGGCGCCACCGTGGTCAAAGTCGATGATGTGACCGACGTCGATTCCTGGGTGAATATTCCGAACGTCAAGGCCATCTGGATCAACTCGCCGTGTAATCCCTCCGGCGAGGTCATCTCCGCTGACTGGCTGACCGACATCGTGGCTGCTGCCCGTCGCATCGGTGCCGTGGTGCTCTCCGACGAATGCTATGCGTTAATGGACTGGCGTTCGGTGCGCCGCAATACAGCCGCGTCCTCTGCGCCTGCCGCGTCTGCATCTGCTGCGTCTGTGCCTGCCGCACCGGTGGCCGAATCCAACGAGCCCGCCTCCGATATCGCATTCAGTCTCTCCGCCACGCCATGTGCCCTGAATCCACATGTGTGTGAAGGTTCGGCAGCTGGCATTCTGGTGCTCTACTCGCTGTCCAAGCAGTCCAACATGGCCGGCTACCGTACGGCTCTAATTGCCGGCGATTACCGGCTGGTCAAGGAAATGGCCGAATACCGCAAGCAGATCGGCCAGATTATCCCTGGCCCAGTGCAGGCCGCCATGGCCGCAGGTCTGAAGGACACAGCCGCTGTGCGCGAGCAATGGGGGCGTTACCGTCGCCGCCTATCCGCGCTGGTTGACGCACTGAAGGCATATGGCTATTCGGCACAAATGCCCTCCGGCGCGCTGTACGTATGGGTCAAGGCCAAGTCCGGCGACTGCTGGGCCGATATGGCCGAGCTCGCCAAGATCGGCATCATCCCCAGCCCCGGCGAATTCTACGGCGCTCCCGCCTACCTGCGTTTCTCCGCCACCGCCACCGACGAGGCCATCCGTTCCGCCTGCGAACGTCTGCAACCGGCCCGCGCCTGACGACACCGACTACCGCCGGGGCGCCGCCGTGGTATTGCGGATGGCCAGGAACGTGCGCGCGGTCTCGAACGGCTCGCCCAGGTCAATGCCGAACGTCGCGGAATCAATCAGCGACAGCGCCTTTTCCGCTGCCTTGCGCCCCAGGGCCTGCGGATCCTGATGAATGGTGGTCAGCCCGAACTCGGCCGCATAGTCGCTGTCGTCGAATCCGATCAGGGACATGTCGTTCGGCACGCCGACCCCGGCTTTGGGCAGCTTGTACAGCAGGGGCAGCGCTGCCCCGTCGCTCAGGCAGCATAGGGCTGTGGGCGGCTGGTCCATGACGGTGATGCGCGCGATCGCCTCGTCCACGGTGAAGTCGTTGCGGGGCAGGGCTATGGTCAACTGTTCGATATCCTCATACGCCGCACAGGCCGATTCGAATCCCTGCAGGCGCGAGTCCGCACTGTATTCCATCGGCGCCTCCGAGGCGTCGGTGCAGATGTAGGCGATACGCCGGTGCCCCAGGGCATGCAGGTGATTGATGGCCATGCGCATGCTCTTGGCGTTGTCTATGGACACGGTGGCGTTGAACCCCTCGTTGTGCGGCACGTTGACGCCGATCAGCGGCACGCCCATGCCCTGCAGGTTGGAGATCTCCTCCATGGTTACGTTGAACGAGGCCACGATCACCGCGTCGACATTGCGGCGCAGGGGCAGCTCGTCGAAGAACGACATGCGCTGTTCGGTGTCCGCAATGCCGTAGAGGGACACGTCGTAGCCATGGGTCTGCAGCACCTCGGTCAGCCCCTTGTACAGATTGGAGTCGAACCAGGTGGCGATCGCCTCGCCGGTGAGCATAGCGATATGGAACGTGTGCTTCGATTTCAGCGCGGTGGCGGACCGGGAGATGGCGAAGTCGAGTTCGTTGGCCGCTTCGATCACTTTCTTGCGCGTGGCCTCGGTGACGATATCCGGTTTGGCGAATGTTCGTGACACCGTGGCCACGGACACCCCGGCCCTGACGGCTACGTCGTAGATCGTGGAATGTATCACGCGCGAACCTTCCTCATGGGTGCTCGATAATGGCCACAATCATACCATGACGGAATGTAACCGTTTACAGAAATCCTGTAATTATGCCGTTTGATATCAATAAATATGGGTGCTAACGTATACATCACGACAGTCGCGGAGTAGCGAAGTCGTGAAGTGTAAATGAAAGGAGAAGCAGCAGATGAAGTCCGCATCGTCTTGGACCGAGCGCTGGTCGTCCTCCGGGCATGATCGACGCCCGAACCGTATGGCGGCAAAGACCCGCAGCATATCCCGCGCCATCGCCGCCGTCTGTGCCGGCGCCGCATGCGTGGCCGCACTCGCCGGTTGTGGCACATCCACCGCCGGAAACGTCACTCTCGAATTCTTCCAGTACAAGGTAGAGGCAGTCAGCCAGTTCAAGAAGCTGGTCAAGGGATTCGAGGCGGAACACCCCAACATCACCATCGACATCATCAACACCGCCGATGCCGCCACCGATCTGCGCACGCGCTTCGTCAAGAACAAGGTGCCGGATGTCCTCACCGTGGACGGCGGCCGTTACTTCGGCGAATTCGCCGCCGCGGGAATCTTCCAGGACTTCACCGACGACGAGATCCTCGACAACATCAACCCGCAGATGGTCAAGCTGCTCAAGGATCTGGCCAAACTGTACGACACCAGCGCCGACCGCGCGTACGGCATCCCGTTCGCTGGCAACGCCAACGGCTACGTCGTCAACGTGGACCTGTGGCGTCAGGCTGGGCTGGACCCGGACAACCTGCCCGAAACTTGGTCCGAGTTCATCGCCGCGATGAAGCAGATCCAGCAGGCCGGCATCACGCCGATCGAAGGCAGCCTCGCCGAACCGTGGACCACTCAGGCGCCGTTCGCCTCCCTGGCCGGCACTCTTGTGCCGATCAGCGAATACTCGAAGCTCAGCGGCGGCACCGCCACATTCGCCGACCTGTGGGGTCCCGTGGCGGAAAAGGAAGTCGAGTTCTACCAGTACACGCAGGACAATCCGGGCGTTACTTACCAGCAGGCCACCCAGGACTTCGCCAACGGCAAGGCGGCCATCTTGCCCCTGGGCACCTACGTCGTGCCGCAGGTGCGCATGGTCAACCCGGACATCAACGTGAAGTTCGCCCAGCTGCCCGCCACCGACGATCCGGACGAGCAGGTGCTCACCGCCGGCGACGACACCGTGCTCACCATTTCGGCCACCACCAAGCATCCCAAGGAATCGCGCATGTTCGTGGAATTCTTGATGGACGAGGACCGGCTCAAGGAATACGCCGAATCGCAGTTCTGCTTCACCCCGTTCAAGGACACCTACGCCGGCGACGAGGCTCTGCAGAACATCCTCCACTTCTACAAGGAGGGACGCATCGCTGATTTCGCCGACCACTACATCCCCTCGTCCATGACCATGGCCGGCAGCCTGCAAAGCCTGCTGACCACCGGCAACGTTGAGGCGTTCACCAATTCAATGCAGACGCAGTGGGATCAGATCCAAGCCAGGACCGTACAGTAAGGAGGTTCACCATGTCCGCCATTGCCGAAAAACCACGCAAGAAGCGTGTCTCCGCTTTCTCCCATCGCAAGGTCGATCCCGCATACTACTGGATGACCGTTCCGGCCATGATCCTGTTCATGGTGTTCCTGTACTGGCCGTTCCTGCGCGGCGTGATGTACTCCTTCACCAATTCCAAGGGCTACGGCAAATACAAATGGATCGGCCTGACCAACTACAAGGCCATGTTCCAGGATGAGCGCATTGGGCACGCCTACCTGTTCACGTTCTTCATCGCCATCGTGGTGACGATTCTGGTGAACCTGCTGTCCATGTTCATCGCCGTGCTGCTCAACTCCAAGATCGCGTTCCGCAACGGGTTCCGCGCCATCTACTTCATCCCCTACACCCTGGCCGTGCTTGTGGTCGGCTACGTGTTCAAGTACATCTTCATGATGCCGATCCCCGAACTCGGCAAGGCGTTGGGCATAGGGTGGCTGTCCGAATCGATGATCACCTCCGAATCGCTGGCATGGGTGCCGATCGTGGTGCTCTCCGTATGGCAGGGCGTGGCCTACACCACACTGATCTACCTCGCCGGCCTGCAGACCATCGACACCGACATCTACGAGGCCGCCGCCCTTGACGGCGTCAACGCCTGGCAGAAGTTCTGGCAGATCACCTTCCCGCTGATCGGACCGTTCTTCACCATCAACCTCGTCCTGACGATGAAGGGCGCCTTAGGCACCTTCGACCAGGTGGTCGCCCTGACCGGTGGCGGTCCGAACTCCGCTACGGAAACGGTCACCTACCTCATCTACCAGGGCGGCCTGACCGGTGGCGAATACGCCTACCAGACCGCCAATGCGGTGATGTTCTTCATCGTCCTCGCGATCATCGCGTTCATTCAGCTCAAGTTCTTCGGTAGCAAGGAGAAGGTGTGATCATGACCAGCGCTGTTGCTGCACAACCCAAGAAAAACAAGTTCCGCAAGGACCATAAGATCAACTGGTGGCTGACCGCGGTGGTCGCGGTGCTGAGCCTGACCATTCTGGTGCCGCTCTACTTCACCATCGTCACCGCACTGAAAACCCCGGCCGAAGCCGGCACGTTCGCCCTGCCCACCAGCTGGCAGTGGGGCAACTTCGCCGAGGCCTCGAACATGGTGAACTATCCGCGCGCGGCCCTGAACTCGGCGATCATCACGGTGGCCGCCGTGGTGCTCACCCTGCTGACCAACACGTTCGTGGCCTATGCGGTGGCCCGTAACATGGACAAGCGGTTCTTCCGCTTCCTGTACTACTTCTTCATCGCAGCCATGTTCGTGCCGTTCTCCGTGATCATGCTGCCGCTGGCCAAGCAGATGGGCGGGTGGAACCTCGACAACAAGTTCGGCCTGATCATCCTGTATATGATCTTCGGCCTGGGCACCAACCTGTTCATCGCCATCGGCTTCATCCGTTCGATTCCGGTGTCGCTGGAAGAGGCGGCCCGCATTGACGGCGCGTCCACCTGGCGTATCTTCTGGACCATCATCTTCCCGCTGATGGGCCCGATCAACGCCACCATCGCGATCCTGACCGCGCTGTGGGCGTGGAACGACTTCCTCCTGCCGTTGATTCTGCTGTCCAATTCCGCGGATCAGACGATCCCGCTGGCGCAGTTCGTGTTCAGCTCGCAGTTCACCGCCAACTATCCGGTGGCGTTTGCCAGCTACCTGATGGCCATGGCCCCGATCCTCATCGTCTACATCTTCGCCCAGAAGTGGGTGATCAGCGGCGTGATGCGAGGCGCGAACAAGTAAGCCGTCTCATCCCGTCATCAGTCTGTGGAATCCTGGAGGGTTCTTGCCGCCCTCCGGGATTCCCGTCACATTCGTTAGAAAGGTTGCAATCATGACTACTGCGCAGCGTGTCGTGCTTCCCGATTCCGTTCGAACCAATGGCGCCACCCCCAATCCGTGGTGGTCCAACGCGGTGGTCTATCAGATTTACCCGCGCTCTTTCCAAGACACGAACGGCGATGGATTCGGCGATCTTAAGGGCATCACGTCGCGTCTTGATTACTTAGCTGATCTTGGCGTGGATGTGCTGTGGCTATCCCCGGTCTATAAGTCTCCGCAAGACGACAACGGCTATGACATTTCCGACTATCAGGACATTGATCCTCTGTTCGGCACGCTCGACGATATGGACGAGCTGCTGGC
>NZ_JBCPAN010000010.1:0-30974 GCF_040916945.1 Bifidobacterium sp. RTP21102st3_E2_RTP21102_210122
CTGCCCAAGGGAACCAGTTTCGAGGATCTCACGCAGGACGAGCTCGACGCGATCGTCGGGGAGATCAACGACACCCCCATGAAACTCCTCGGCTACAAAACGCCCAACGAGGTATGGGACGAGGAGATCGCCAGGCTACAATCGAAGGCAGCCAGCCCGAACACAAGCGTTGCGCTTACAAATTGAATCCGGGGACCAACGTCAGCAGGCCGCCAAACATCACAACAAGCAAAGCAATCGTCTCAATCACAAAAAATAAGATAAACGACGCCCAACTGCGCGTCAGCACATTCAACGGCGACTCTTTTTTAATCGTCACCAACAATCCCACCCACAGCACCGCGAAAACGGCAACGCCAATACCAACTGAAATAATGCCAAGATTCGCCGCATTCGCCAATGCCGACGACTCTCCGTACACCACATATGTCGCATACCAAAAATCAATTTTCAGAATGCACAGGCCGGCAATGAGTTGCTCCGCCGCCAAGCCAATCACAAAAACCGCGCCCCACAAGCGCCGATGGGCGTCAACAACCAGCAGACCAAGGCCGGAAACGGCAATTAGCGTCACCGTCCAGGCAACAAACGCGGCGCCGCGCGGCTCAAGCGCGCTCAAATTATCAAGCAGCCACTGCGTATCGTTCACCGCAATCGCACGCCCCCACCAATACGGCACCACAATGGCCGCAATCACCAGCAGCGCATAAGCCAGCCACAATGCAGGATGCGAGCGCTTACGCTCAATATCGGCCAGCGACAGCGTCGATTCGGGAATGGACGCCACCGGATGCTTGGAAACATCGTTATGTTTGGAAACATCGTTGGGCATGGGCGAAACACCATCGGACCGCGTATCGATTTCAGCCTGCACCTCACCGCTCGCCTGCTGGTCGACCGGCTGTTTCTCCACGCTGGAATTCACCGCCATCTACGTTTACCTCGCGTTCGTTGTTCGACGCCACACCTGTCTGCACAATGCGTCGTCTCATGCCGCGACGCCCATGCTAGGACGGTATTGTATCGTGAGTGCGCCATACGATAATGACATGGCGCCGGACATAACGCCGCAATACCTGATTTTCGCTAATCGCAACCATGCTTCGGCGGACGACATAAGCCATACATATGTTCATAAGGGCGAACCATATCCGAATTACTCACTCCGCTAACATCACCACATAACGGCAACATAGATACACAGCCATACTTGATATCAGGAGAACGCCGTCGATTCGAAATGAAAACTGCCAGCCGCCCACACACCAGCTCCTTTGTTTCCAAAATCGCACATTCTACGCCGATGTCATGCTCCACCATGTCTCACGCCGCGGTCTCAACATAACAGGATGGGTTGTACGAATCCACGTTGCCGAGCATTCGCACAACCCACCATTGCGACACATCACTGATTCCGCACATTCAATCGCTGCAACCAACAGGCTGCGGCGATATTTCAGCGCGAAGAGCGGCGTATCCGAATGACACTGATGCCAGCAAGCATCAGGGCAATTGCAGACAGCACCATCGGTGTTACGGACGAACCAGTTGATGACAGTTCAGATGAATTATCATCAGCAGTAGAAGACTGTTGCTGGCCGCCATCACCGGTCTGATCGCCGTTACCCGACTGGTTACCGTCACCGGTCTGATCACCACCACCAGGATTTCCGCCATCACCAGACTGACGGTCAACCGCCAATTGCGCGAGCTGCAAACTCAGTGCACGCTGCGGGGCATCCACCTCATTTTGCGTGGAAGGATCGGATGCCAACGCCTGCTTTGCCTTATCAAGTAGCGTGAGCATCTTATCCCACTCATCCATAGGATATTCCGCAGACTGCAGAGAGTCAGCCTGATCAATGGCCGAACGCAGCTTAGACGTATCCACAGCTTTGCCGTCAGAAGTCAACACGTCGCTCAAGTCATAGTAATCAAAATCGACATAACCACCCGTATTCTCCTTGGCGTAATTGAACAAGCCGATTCGATACCCCTTAAAGTGCGACAAGCTCCAATCGTAAGTCAGCGGCCCCTGCTCGTCGCCAAGCTTGGACCATTGCTTACCGTCCAGACTGTACCAATACTGAATCGTCAACTTACCACTCGCATTATCCAGTGTGTTGTCCGACTTGATCCACACATTGGTCGCATCATCTGGCAATGTCACTGTGCCGCCCGATACAAAGGCCTCTTCAGCGTCACGATCAATCGTATCGTCAACGATATTACCGTCCGCGTCCTTCACGCCATTGTCGTAGACACGCTTGACCACGCCCAACGTTCGCTGTCCATTTTCTTGACGCACAGCGGCATAGGCAAAACTACGGGTATATGTAGCGAGGCCTGCGGTGTCTCCATCCTTCATATGACTGACATCCATGTGGGTTTCCACAGACATGGATCCGCCAAAGGTACGCTGCGACAAAACGTTACGGGCGGTTTCAAAATATGTCAGGTCGCCATAAGTGCCTTTCATATATTTGGCCGTGGCGGAAACCTTGTGCCCATTGGTCAAACGCAACCAGCCTTCACGATCAGTGAGAGACCAATATCGGTTATCTGGATTATGTCCCCATTCCCATACCAAATCAAGATTCGAACCATTGGGTTGGTATTCTTCGGCGACCGGATATTCCTTCTCATCAGCAAGACCGATCAGGGAAATATCGTCGATGACGTAATCCATGCACGTGCCTTCCGCACCCCACGCGGTTTCGACAATGAGTTTGGAACCTTCCACATTAGCGTCGGATGGGATGGAGAACTCACCTGTGATAGTAGTCGTCTCCCCACGTTTCACTGTTCCTGTGGCCACACGATTAATTGTGCCGTCTGCATATTGAATCGCCACATAAAACAGGTGGGAAGTCACAGCCGATGAATCGACGCCGTCCATCTCATGGTCGTATCGAATCGTTGCACTGGCACGATATGTCACGCCCTGCTGCAATTTTCCATCCATAGATTGACCCGGGCCAGCGCCATTGTATTCGCCACGATTCGTCACAGCAAGACTCGTGGTTCCAGAAAGAGAACCATCCGTAATCGCGGTAAGCGTACCATTCCACTGAGGGGTCCACGATTCAGTCCCGTTTTCGAAATCGCCATTGTCCACCAGCTCGATTCCAATCAGAGAATCGTCAACCTGAGGAGGCTCCTCCAGAGTCCACCAATCCTGATCCTGATAAGACTGATGAGGCGCGTCATTATCAAAATCGTCCGAATTGACCAGGGAACGCTGGCGAACCAGATTCTCCAAATCAGCAGGCAAATCAATCAGTTTGTCGTAGGTGTCCGACGCGCTTACCTGATTATTGTCCCCAAACACAGGCCATCCGTCATCACCCCACGTTGCAGGAATCAAACCGGGAATACGTCCGGTCGGATATGTGTCTCGGAAGAAGAATCCATGCCAAGACGTCGTGCCATCACCGTTGTCGACTTCAACAAGGCTACCTTGTGCGAAAGCACCTAGATAATACTTTTTGGCTTCGTATTTGGAGCCATCAAGCAAATCAGTGGTGCGCAGCAGCATCACCGTACGACCGTCTTTGCCCCAGTAAATCGTTGGAGTATAGAAATAATCACCGATTTTGAAAGTCTGAGATCCTTCAAATCCGGTAGGAGTCTCACCAAGATCATCAGTGAACTGTTCGGCAGAGATGATATTCTCATGGCTCTCCACCACCGTGGTTAAATCATCGGACAGCCTATATTGGTTGACGCCGGAGATAATCCAAGGACTCCCTTGCTCATCAAAATACAATGACGGATCATGGAATCCCCGATTAAGGGCAATCTTCGTCCAAGGACCATTCTCAATATCATCGGTGTAGTAGATATAAGCGCCATTAAGGTTGTTCGTATTGAATAACACGTAGAAGCGGCCATTGTGATAGCGCAGCGACGGAGCCCACTCGCCTTCGCCATACGAGCTAGCTCCATTGCGCAAGGATGAAGCATCGCTCATAGAAATGCGATCATACACGTACGTGACTATCCACCAATTGACCAGATCATAGGATTTCATAATTGGAGATCCGGGACTGAGCTCCATAGTGGTACTCACCATGTAATACACATCACGACCGTCTTTGTTATTCGGATCGTCCTTCGACACACGAATAACACTGATATCCGGAACATCCGTGTTCAACATGGGAATGGAATACGTGCCATCACCGCTATCAGTCGTGGTGTAACTGCCATCCGATGGCGTTGAAGATGGCGTTGAATCATCCGCAAAGACCGGCATTGGCGCCAAAATCAACCCACAAGTCGACAACACCGCGATAGCACTAGCCGAAATTTTTTGTCGTAAATAATTCATAAGTCTTTTAACCTTTCATGATAAGCACTCAACATCGAGTGCGTATTCCAATAGCATGCCCGCACAAATCAGCAATGAATGACGATAAGACATTCCCGCATATGGATAAGTGATGGACATTACCACTGCCAAAACTTACGCTTGAACAAGTACCAGTTCTAGGTTTCATGTGCGGTCATCCCGAGGCTGCCGCTACGGGATGACCGCATTACCAAGAGGTAACTAGCGCATCTCGCGACGCACTCGCGCTACGATCACACCAGTGAGAGCCAAGCAAGCGACAATCACAGCACCAGGCAAGACAGAGGAACCGGTTTGTGCCAAATCCACGCCATCGTCATTGGAGCCGTCGGCATTGCCATCAGTGGAATCATCAGCCAGCTTCAGACCGGCACGTGCACTATTCAATGCAGCAAGCGCATCTTGAACCTGCTGTTCAGTAGCGGATTCATCCTGCAATACCGCCTGAGCCTTCTGCAATGCGTCAGCAAACACCTTCCAGCTCTCTTCCGTGTAATCGGAAGCGTTCAGGCCGGAATTCTCATTCACTGCGCTCTGCAAATCAGACTTGTCCACCGGAGTCGAAGGAGTTTCATCCTGCGACTCCGTGAAAGTGTACGTAGTGATGTCGTACAGCTCATCCTGAGCATTCGCACCACCATCGGATTTGAAGGAGAACACCACATGATGCACCCCTGTCACACCCTCAAGGGTGGTCGTGTAATCGGCGTACTCGGATCCATCACCGGCAGGAATCGAAATAGAAGCCACAGGTTCGGAATCCGGATCATCAAGACGAATCTCAAGGATGCCTCCGGCTTTGCCAGCTGCAGTCACAGTCAGCGAAGAGGCGCCGTTATTCCCGAAATCGACATTCGCCAAAGACGTCCACTCACCATTATTAATATTGCTGAGCTTCTGACCTTCGGAATTGTCTGTAGTCATATCGACCACGCGCACACCAGAAGTCAGGTCATATGCGTTCTGAATGCCGGAATCCCATGCAATGGTGGAAGCTGGAATGCCTCCATCTTGATACGCGTCCAGATTCTTCACCGAAGAGAGACCCTCATATGTCATTGCAATATCGTCAATGGAACCATCCTCGTTAACCGTAATCGGATCGAGATGAGTATTTCGGTAGCCATGCGCCGCGTCAAGATTACCGCCGTTCATCAATTCCTTTGCCACCGTTTGCGCATGGTAGGTCATATACCACTGGTCGCCAAGTTGAACCATCGCGTGATGATTGTTGCCGCCAACACCGAAATACGTGCTCGGATTCTTCAGAATCTCACCCTGATAAGTGAACGGCCCCATCGGGTTGTCTGAAGTCATATACGCGATATTGCCGTAACCGACCGTGTTACCATCAATTACGTTGTCATGGCTGAAATTAGTGCAATACGAGTAGTAATAAGTACCACCTATCTTGGCAATCCCGGAGTCCTCAAACATGGCAGGTGCGTCTATGGCCTGAGCCTCACCTTCGGTATGCAGCATGTCATCGGACAGTTTAATAACGCGAGCCGTGTTCGGATGTTCTTCCTCGCCTGTCGGAACACCACCTCCGTAATACAGGTAGCCCTGCCCGTCATCATCCACGAACACCGCGGGATCAAACAGCCAGACCACACCAGCGGATTCAGGAGTACCGCCCTTAATCAACAGCTCACCAGTTTCGTCCTTCCACGGACCAACAGGAGAATCCGAGGTCAGCACACCGATACCGCTGCCGCCATTGGCGAAATACAGGAAGAACTTCTCTTTACCGTTGATGGTCTTATGAGCGACGGCAGGAGCCCAGGAATTGCTGGCCCAGGTGGCCACCCCCTGTTCTCCAGCCACACGAATGTAACCCTCATTACGCCAATTGACCATGTCATCACTGGACAGAACATTGATGGTCTTTACTTGAGCGAACGAATTGTCCTTGATCTGCCCAGTACTGTCATATTCATAGTCATAATTCAACGAGCCATCAGCATTCACAGAAGTGCCATCACCCGTAGTGTAGATATATACGCGTCCGTTGTATTCCATAGCCCACGGATCGGCGCCATACCAATAATCGATAATCGGGTTTGAATAGTCGCCGAAAGCCTTGGCTGCCGTTGCCGTACCCGTAGTCGGCGGCACGAATGAGGAACCAGAATCCGAACCGGTTACGGAAATGTCGTCGACAATGAAGTCGGCATTGCTCGTGCCATACTTGTTTTCAATCACCAGCGAGGGACTGGTGAAATCACCACTACCACCTAACGTTCCAGTACCTGAAATTTGTGTCCACTCACCCGCTTTCGCCGTTCCGGTCGCAATCTGGTCACATCCGGAACCATTACCCGAACAAACAGTGATATTGAATTCACCGTCTTCCGTGGCCTTGACCCACATACTTCCGGTATATGTCTGTCCTTTTTCCACCTTGCCATCAAGAGACTGGATTGCACCAGCATCAGAGGATGTACGATCAGTAACGCTCAAGGCGCCACTGCCACCATGCACATCATCCGCAGTGACGGCAATGGACGATGCGGAGCTATTCCACACCGTTCCAGACTTCCAACCATTAAGATCGTCTTCGAATCCGCCGTTGACGACCAATTCGACGGGTTCATCGGCCGACGCCGCAGTCACTCCGATAGTCGCTGGAAATACAGCCCCCATGCAACACAGCACGGATGCAGCCGCAGCAGCAACCACACGACCGGTTTTCCTTGTTTGCAATATGTGAATGTTAGAAACCATTCAGTTCCCTTTCCTGAATGATGGAGGGCGACTCCCCCCCCATCATTTTTTCTTCGCCGCACAATCGAATCCCACGTTGGTTACGACCACATCGCGGCTCATTGCAAAGCCATGCCAGAGGAACGTCCCTCAAGGGCAGCCACGCAACAGCCATTGTATACATGAGCGCATTTCACTCGCGATCGTCCTTGATAACAAATTGATAACGATATGCACAATGAAAATAAGTTCACATAAACGCAACGCAACACATCAAATATGACAGTTTCATATGCCAATTACACACTTTGCATAACATATTTCAACAAAGAATGGAGACGTACAAGCGAACTCATCTGATGCCACCACTCATCGCCTATAAAGCTGGCGTGTCGCGCCACAATAACATCACAGCCGATAAAACGACACCCCGAAGTTGAGACTCATTCAACAATGCGGCCAGCTTAGACACACAACCAACGCTTCGCTTCATAGCACCGAACATTGATTCCAGCACAGTCACGACCATCTTCTTTGAAGGCAATCGTGTTTACGCGACGCCCATGCTAGGACGGTATTGTACCGTGAGTGCGCCATACGTGTGCGCATATGAGAAAAGGCGAAAGCCGTTGCGACTTCCGCCTTTGTAGTGGAGCGGATGACGGGAATCGAACCCGCGTAATCAGTTTGGAAGACTGAGGCTCTACCATTGAGCTACATCCGCGTTAAACGTCGCTTTTGGCGACTTGAGTTATTATACATATTTCTTCGGGGATGGCAAACGCGTGTGGCTGCAGCAGGACCAGCCAATCTAGTTGATGGATTGCGGCTTTGCCGAGGACTCCCCTCAGCCGCCTACGGCGACAGCTCCCTTCAAAGAGGGGAGCTGGAAACCGTCGAAATCACAAATGGATGAGCTGGGACTCGTATGGTTGGAGGTCGGCGCCCATCGCATTCAGAATCACGAACCAGCAGTTTTCGGGCAGCGAGTCGAGCTTGTCGATCCGGTTCTTGAGCAGGCGCACGTCGCGGCTGGTGAGCGCGCCCCACAGGTTAACCATGATGGAGACGTTGTACAGCATGTAGCACTCGGGGGCCTCGGGCGCTATTCCACAGAAATCGTCACCACCGCGGAGGCAATCGAACCATCGTGGCTCAGGGAAATATGGATATGCGGCATCGACCCCGCACCGAGAGTCGAGCGCTGCGCCGAACGCGCATTCCGCCGCTCCTGCATCACTGCATAAGGCCCGTTATCGGAAGCAGAGGAATAGCGAGCGCCGGCAGCCGAATTCGCGTAATCAGTTTGGAAGACTGACGCCGCCCCCTTACCCAGAGACACATGCGGCACACCACGGGAATCGTCCAAGATCTCGATTTCAGGCCACGGGAAATTATCAAGCGTGAACGGATAGGGGGCATCGCCAAGATAATCGCACCAGGCTTTGAGGAACGCCTCCTTGCCCGCCCATTTGGCGGCCAGATGGACGGCCTCCCCGTCATTCTTCTGGCGCGCGCGGTCGGATGCCTGCCGCACCTCACGCACGGAGAACAGCGCACGCATGCGAGACCCCGGCTCCGCCAACTGTTCGGCGAATGCGGCCACATCCACCACGTCATGCCCCAAACCACAAGTATTCATGCTTCCTATTGTGTACCGCTTCGCGCGTAATCTCTACACCTCATCAGAATTGGGGCCTGATTTCCATTTCAGGGGGAAAAGATTCACTATGCTGGATGACCTCGCGCAATACCGCAAACATCTTGGGCTGGCTGCCTAGCCGTCCAAAAACATCCGCGCCCCGCCCCGGAGGTCTATCTCCGTTTCGAGGGGCGGATTTTGACCGTTCCGGAGGTCTACTTCCGTTTCAAGGGGCTGGTCATCCTCCATACCACGAGTATCCGCAGCATAACGCCAACGCCATTCCGCCGTTTTTACGCCTTGTCTACTTGGGCAACAGCCCCTTGAAACGGAAGTAGACCTCCGGCGAATGCCAAATCAGCCCCTTGAAACACAGAAAGCTCACTCCGAGGGAGGGGCTTTCGTATGTTCTGCATATTTCTCTCACTGAGTTTGTGCCAGCGAGAAAGCTCCAGGGAAACTCCCCTCACCCGCTTCGCGGGAGCTCCCCTCAAAGAGGGGAGCCGAGATCCGGTGCGCTACTGGCTCCCATCAACCGAGGGGAGCCAGAGAATATCAGGCCTCGTAGTAGCCGTCGGCACCGAGGCGGGCGTCCGGGTTGAGGAGCATCGCCTTTTCGACCTCGTGGTGGTCGTAGCCACGGTGATCCTCGCGGAAGCGACGGTTGTCGATCGGCTCGTAGAGCGCGGCGCGACCCATCATGCCTTCCTCAAGGTGACGCTGGCCGGCAGCCAGGCGGGCGTTGGCACGCTCACGCCAAGCTTCCAGTGCGGCCTCACCATCGGCCTTGGCCACGGCCGCCTCGAAGGCACCCGGATGGACCAGAGCCACGAAGCCGGAAACATGTCCGAAGCCGAGCGAGGTGGCCAGACCGGCCTTGACCGGGCGACCAGCGGTCTCGCGACCGAACTCGTCCTCACCACCGCCGATGCGCAGGGGCTTCCTAACCCAGACCATGTGGTCGTCGCGCTGGAGCTTCGGATCCACGCAGTCGAGCGCCGCGTTCGCCGGAATCACGCCGGACTTGAACAGCTGCGTCAGACCGTTGACCTGGAAGATGCAGGCACCACCCTTGGCGTGGCCGGTAAGCGTCTTCTGCGAGATCACGAACAGCGGGTTGCCGTCGGTGCGGCCGATGGCGTGGGCCAGCGTGTTGTGCAGCTCGGATTCGTTCGGGTCGTTGGCGTTGGTGGACGTGTCGTGCTTGGAGACCACGGCGATGTCGTCGGCTGAGACGCCGAGCTTAGCCAGGTCGTGCACGAGCTTGGAGTCCTTGCCACCGAGGCCGGCAGCCAGGGCACCGAGGCCCGGAGCCGGGATCGAGGTGTGAGCACCATCCGCGTAGGAGTGGATGAAGCCGACCACGGCCGCAACCGGCAGGCCGAGCTTTTCGGCGATGTCACCGCGGGTCACGAGGATCGTGCCGCCGCCCTGGGATTCCAGGAAGCCGCCACGGCGACGATCGTTCGCGCGGCTGAAGAAGCGCGCGTCGATACCCTTGCCATACATTTCCTCCGAGTTGGCGGTGGCGTTCATGTTGCCGAAACCGATCACGGATTCCACGCCGATGTCGTCGATCGCACCGGTGACCACGAAGTCGGCCTTGCCAAGGGCGATCTTGTCGACGCCCTCTTCAAGGGAGACGGCCGCGGTGGCGCAGGCGGAGACCGGCTGAATCATGTTGCCGTAGCCGCCGATGTAGGACTGCATCACGTGAGCCGCGACCACGTTCGGCAGGGCTTCCTGCAGGATGTCGGTCGGGATCTCGTGGTTGAGGAAGCGGTCGAGGTACAGCTTGCGCATCGACATCATGCCACCGAAGCCGGTGCCCTGGGTCGAAGCCACCAGCGAGGGGTGGATGGACTCGAGGATTTCGGCCGGGGTGAAGCCGGCGCCCAGGTAGGCGTCCACAGTGGTGACGATGTTCCACAGGGCGATCTTGTCGACGTCGCCGACCATCGAGGCGGGAATGCCCCATCGGGTCGGGTCGAAGCCCTTCGGGAACTGGCCGCCGACTGTGCGGGTCATGGTGGCGCGGCGCGGCACGCGGATCATCGAGCCGGCGTGGCGGGTCACGTTCCATTCGCCGGATTCCTCATCCGGGGCGATGGTGGTGTGAGCCTCGTCCAGCTTGACGTATTCGGTGGCGACTTCGCGGGTGGGCACAGAGAAGGTGACGTCGTGGTCGAGGAAGACCTCGGCTTCCTCTTCGTCAGCACCGTCCTTGTAGTCGTTGCCCATGCCTTCCTCGAACGGGCGGATGCCGGAGCGGGCCACGACCTCGTCGTGGTAGCGCTCGGCGATGTCCTCTTCGGGCACGAGGTTGCCGTCGGTGTCGTACCAGCCGGGCTTCGGGCTGTCGGCCCAAGTCAGCAGGCCCATGTTCCACGCAAGTTCGAGCACTGCGCCGGCGCTCAGGTCGACGGTGCCGTCCGAGTGGATGCCGAGTTCGGCCTGGGCGCGCGTACGACCGGAGCCCCACGGGCCCAGCTCACCGACGGAAACGATGACGATTTCGTCTTCCGGCTTGGCGGTGACGTTGGTCCAGTCGTTGAGGTCGACCGAAGCCTGCTTGGTGACGATCGGTGTGGGCAGCGCCTTGATTTGCTGCCCACGCGAGGAGTCGGACAGTCCAGTGGACCGTCCGGCGACGGAGCCATCCGTTTCCTGAGACGAGGCCGCAGCAGCTTCCTTCTCGGCGTCGGCCATGGCCTCCGCACGCAGGGCCTTGATGTCGATGGGCTCGGAGCCGAGGCCACCGGTCAGGTCCACATCGAGCGGGGCCTTGAGGGCCTGCTCGCGCGATTCGGCAGTGCACAGGTCGAGCAGCTTGGCCGCAATCTGTGCGGTGGAGTAGGTGCGGATGCCGTGACGTTCAACGACGGCGACCAGCGGGTCGTTACCGCCCATCAGGCCGGTGCCACGCACCCAGCCGATCTTCGGGTGAGCGAAGGTGACGCGGCTCGACCACACCTTTTCAGCGCGGGCACGGTTGACGATGGCGTCAAAGGCGCTCTTGACTTCGCCGTAGGCACCGTCGCCGCCGAATACGCCGCGGTTCGGGGAACCGGGCAGCACCACGTGGAGCTTGTGCTGCACGTTGGTGTCGGCACCGATGTGGCTGAAGCCGGCGATGGCGCGTTCCACGCCCCACAGCATCAGTCGGGCCTGCGATTCGAACAGGTCGCCGGAGTCGGCGAGCGTGCCATGGACCGGCGGAGCGGCGAACGGGAAGAACAGGGTCGGCTCCCACGCGGGCTTCAGAATCGTGGTGGTAGCACCGGAGGTCTTCTTCTGCTCGTGGCCCACCCAGTCGACCAGTGCGTCGACGTCGCGGTAGCTGGAGAGGTTGGCCGGAACCAGCCACAGCTTGGCGTTGCCGGTAGCGTGCTCGCGGTAGGCCTGCTTAGCCCAAGCCTTAATGGACGGCTTGAAGCTGTGCGAGGTGGCCACCACAGTGGCACCGCCTGCGAGCAGGCCTTCGACCACCTGAGCGGCAATCGAGTTCGGGCTCACGCCGGTGACGATGGCGATATCATTCGCGTAACGGGAGGCGTTCTTGTTGGACGCAACCTGTTCGAGGGCCTCGGAGCCGGCCTTCTGGAAGACGGCCTTGAGTTCTTCGCTCTCCGACTCGTTGGCGAACCACTGGGCTTCGGCGGCGATGGTCTTGCCAAGGCCGATGAAGCTGCCGTTCAGGGCGGCGGGATCGTTGTCGTAGTAGGCGCGGGCGAGGTCTTCGCGGGCGGAAGCCCACCGATCATCGAAGAGGATGGCCTTGTTGGCGTCGAAGCGCGGAGCGACCTGCTTAGGCCAGTCGGAGCCAAGTTCGGCTTCAACCGCGGCCACGACGGCGGCGTTCTCGTCCTCGGATTCTTCCGGAGCCGGAGCGGCCACGCCGAGCTCGTTCAGCACGAAGCGGGCGGTGGCGGCGAGCACGCCGTTGGAACCGGTGACCTTCTCGGCGAAGGCGTCGAGCGCGGCGGAATCGACCACAGCGCCACCAGCGGCACCACCGGCGGACGGCAGGGCCACGGCAACACCCTTGAGCTGGGCGACGACCTCAACGGCCGCATCAATCAGCTTGTCGGCTTCCGGCTTGTTCTGCACGGCGGCGGTGGGCAGCTTGGCCAGGTCGCCGCCACGGGAGCTGGCACCCTCGCGAGTGTCGAGCAGCAGTGCGGCGAGCACGCTGGCCACCCAACCTTCACCGAGCTGCCATACGTTGGTCACGCGGTCGCGGATGTACTGCTGCTTGACGCCGGCGGCACCGAACAGCGAGCGCAGGCGGTCGCGCAGCGCCTCGGAGAGCACGGCACCGAACGGCTTGTAGTTCGGGGCGGCCTTGTTGACGATTTGGGCGAGCTTGTCGAGCGTCGCTTCAGCAGCACCGTCCACGCTGGCGACTCCCAGCTCGGAGCTGATGTCCATGAGCAGCTGGTTGCGGCGAGAAGAGACACCGTTGGTCAGGGTGTCGGTGGTGTCGTTGCTGCCGATCTGGTCGAGACGCACCTTGGCGGAGTAGGCCATGAGCACGCCGATGGCATCGGAAGCCTTGAAGGGCAGGTCGGCGACGGCGGCACCGGACGGTGCGCCAGCCGCGGCCTGCCCTGATTGCAGGCCGCGCGAGGAGTCGGACAGTCCAGTGGACTGTCCGGCGACGGAGCCATCCGTTGTCTGAGCAGCCTCAGTCACGGCATTTGCCGGAGCGGCACCGGAACCGAGCTTGGCAACGGCGGAACCACCGGCAGGAGCGGTTTCGACCGGGGCCGAGGCCGCAGCCTCTTCCGGCTCATCGTCGGGAACCAGCGAATCGGTGTCGGTCATGTAGACGCGGCCTTCATCGCGGCCGACGTTGTAGACGACCGTATCGTTGCCGGCGAACTCGGGCAGATGCAGGGTCTTGGCACCGAGGTTGGCCAGGGTCGGGGCGTTGCCGAGGCCGACTTCGACGTATTCTTCCACGCCGAGGCCGCCCTGTTCGCGCTGACCGAAGAGCAGCGCCTGGGTTTCAATCCAACGCACCGGGGAGGCGAACTGCCAGGAGAGCAGTTCGGTCAAGAGCAGACGGCCGAGCTTCTGGTCGTCATCGGCGTAGGAATCCCACACGGCCGGGTCGTCGAGCGCGGCCTTGATACGCTCGGACGGCACGACTTCGAGGATCTTGGCGGCGAATTCCTTGGTCATCTCGAACGGGGTGGCCACCAGGTTCGGGATGTAGCGGTCCACCAGACGGCCACGGTAGTCGATGTAAGCGGGAAGCAGCGCGTCGAGCTTGTCGCGGAATTCCGGCACGCCCTTGCGCAGCAGTGTGGAGTGGAACGGCACATCGATGCCGGGCACCAGCATGAACGCGGGCTTGCCACCGAATGCGGCCACGCGGCGGGCGGAATCGGCCTTCAGGGCCTTGAGTCCGGCGATCGTACCGGCGATGGCGTACTGCTGGCCGGCGAGGTTGTAGTTCACGATCTCCAGGAATTCGCCGGACGCCTTGGCCACGGATTCCACGTATTCCTTGACGTGCGCGTCGTCCACACCGAACTGGTTCGGGCGCAGGGCACCCATGCGGTAGTTGGAGCGACCCTGTGCGTCACGCTCGATGAGGTGGTGCATGGTGGAACCACGGTGGAACACGAGCTCCAGCACGGTTTCCAGCGGAATCACGTCGGCGAACGCGGACAACGCGTTGTATTCGCCGAGCGAGTGGCCAGCGAAGTATGCAGGCCAGATATCGGCGCCGGCTTCGCGCAGACGGGCGGTCTGGGCAAAAGCAACCGTCGCGAGCGCCACCTGCGTGAACTGCGTCAGGTTGAGCAGGCCTTCGGGGTGACGGTAGGTCACGCCGTTGGCGGTGAGCTCCTTCGGGTTATCGCGCACGAGGCCCAGGATCGAGAAGCCGAGCTTGGAGCGGGTGAGCTTGTCGGCGCGCTCCCACACGTCGCGGGCGGCGGCGGACTTGGCACGCTCGTCCAGAACCATGCCCTGCTTCTGGATGCCCTGGCCGGGGTAGACGAAGGCGGCGCGCGGTGCGCGGACCAGTGCGGTGCCGCGGGAGACGAGCTGGCCGTCGATACGGCAGGTGACTTCGAGGGTCATGCCGCCGTGGCGCACCTTGCCGACGCGCTCGACGGAGATTTCGACGGTGTCGTCAAGCTGAACCATGCCGTACATGTTGTAGGTCCAGCCGGCAATCTCGTAGTGGGCATCCTTCTCGTCCAGCGCCTGCACGGCGTGCTGGGCGGTGGCGGACAGCCACATGCCGTGCACAAGCGGAGCGGCCAAACCGGAGATGCGAGCGCCACGAGTGGAGGTGTGGATCGGGTTGAAGTCGCCGGAAGTGCGGGCGAAGGCGGTCATGTCGTGTGGGGCGACGACCTTCACGCGGCGCAGCAGACGGCGCGGCGTGGGCGCGATCTCCTCGTGCTCGGCGTCGCCGAACTCGGGGGCGTCTGCCGGCAAAGCATCGGAGTAGACGCGGCCGCGGATCGCGAAACGCTCGGTTTCGCGGGCAAGCAGCGTGCCGTCGGCAGCGGTGTGGGTCACGTGGATGGTGACCACGCGGCCGGAGGCGGACTCGAAGTAATCCTCAGCCCAAGACTTCAGGGTGATGGTTTCACCGGTGTGCTTAAGCAGGTCCTCCTCGTTCACCTCAAGTTCGATGAGGTGGTCGAGGTGGACGGCGTTGAGCAGGCCTTCAATCACCGGGTAGCCCTTGACGTACACGGAGCCGAGCGCCGTGTAAATCGCCGGCCAGGCCGGGCCGACCAGCGCATCGGGAGCGATGCGGCTGGGCTGCAGGGTCGTCGGCAGAGCGGCGCCGGTGGCCGCTTCGTGGTCGAAGCCGAGGTTGGCGGAGAGGGTGTAGGCGGCGGTGGCGGTAGCAAACGGACGCTCGTCAGAGGTCTTGCCGTCAAGCTGCGGCATCTCGGTGAGCTTGTCGCCGGTGATGGCGGTGTTGCCGATGCCTGCGGTGGCGGCGAGCATCGCGTAGACGTCCGGAATCAGGCGTTCGCGGTCCACGACCGGCACACGGCCGGGCTCGGTGCCTTCCACGATGAGCGGGATGACGATATCGCGCACGGCGTGCTTGGAGGTGCCGCCGTCCGGGTCGTTGTCCCAGTAGGTGTCGAGGTGGATGTCCAGATCGTACTTGCCGGCCGCGGCGTCAAACGCGCGGATCTCGTAGTACTGGTCGCCCAGGGCGGTGCCGTAGGCGGGGTTGTCGGTGATGTGGCCGACCCAGGAGATGTTCGGGGACTTGCGGATGAAGTCCTCGGCGCTGGTGGCCTCGCCGAGTGCGGCGAAATCGTCGTTCTCAGCGGCATCGGCGGCCTGCTGTTCGTCCTGCACGCGCTTGATGGCGGCGGTTTCGAAGCGGCCGAGGATGTCGGCGATCGGCTCGTCGATGGTGGTGATGCCGGCCACGGAGATCGGGCCGGGGATGGCACGCACGGAATCGGCGGAGTAGCGCTGGTCTTCGGACTGCCAGAGCTGGTCCTGACCCCACCAACGCAGCAGGTCGTTGTCGATGACGGGCACGAACGGCATGGGCTTGGGGTATTCGCGCACGAGCACCGGGAACCAAGCCACGTCGGCCGGAACCACCTTAAGTTCGGCGGTCTGCGGGTAGGCCAGTGCGAGCTTTTCGAGTGCGGGGGCCGGATCGGCGAGAATGTCGTCGTGGGTCAGCAGGTCAGCGGCAGCTGCCTCTTCAGCAGAAACGCCATCAGCGGCGAACAGCTTGGAGGTGAATTCGCCGGAGTCCGTGTCGTTCACACGGGCTTCGATGCGCTGCAGCAGGTGCTGGAAGCGGTCGGCGTAAGTCGGGTCGGCCCACGGGAAGGCGAGTTCGGCGAAGCGCCGCGCCCACTCAAGGTAGGTCATGGAGGCCAGGTCTCCGAAGTAAGGCTTGGCGGTCTTGTTCAGGGCTTCGATGATTTCCTTGCGGCGGGAGTCGAGCTCTTCGGGGTGCTTCATGACGCGCACGAGCAGACGGCCGCATTCGGCGGAGTCGTTCTCGAGCTCGTAAATGTCGGCGTGCAGGTGGCTCAGGCCGGAGGACATGCCGCCGACGGACTTGCCGGACGGCACCCAGTGGGCGGCCTGCGGGGCGAACACGTCGTCGGACTTGGCGTCGGCCGGAATGCCGGGCGTCTTGACGAGCAGCTGCTTGACTTCGGGGCTGGTGTGAGCCTCCTTGGCGGTCATCGCGGCGGTACCGATAAGCACACCGTCGACCGGCATGTCGGGCAGGCCGTAGGCGTGGGCCCACTGGCCGGAAATGTAGTCGGCAGCGCGTTCAGGGGTGCCGATGCCGCCGCCGGCGACCAGCACGAGGTTGTCGCAGGCGCGCACTTCGGCGTAGGTGGCGGCAAGCAGGTCATCCAGCGCTTCCCAGCTGTGGTGGCCGCCGGCTTCACCGCCCTCAACCTGAACCATGATGGTGGTGGGGGCCACGGCCTTGGCGATACGCACAACCTGGCGAATCTGGTCAACGGTGCCGGGCTTGAAGCTCACGTACGGCAGGCCGTCAGCCTGCAGGTTCTTGATGAGCTCCACGGCTTCGTCCAGCTCAGGGATGCCGGCGGAGACGACCACGCCGTCGATCGGCGCGCCGGATGTGCGCTTCTTGGGCACGATGCGGGAGGAGCCGAACTGCAGGTTCCACAGGTAACGGTCCATGAACATCGCGTTGAATTCGACCGTGCGGCCTTCCTCCAGCTCGTCTTCGAGGGCAGCGATGTGGCGGTCGAATACTTCGGCGGTCACCTGGCCGCCGCCGGCGAGCTCGGCCCAGTAGCCGGCGTTGGCCGCTGCGGCCACGATTTCCGGTTCCACGGTGGTGGGGGTCATGCCGGGCAGCAGCACCGGCGGCTTGCCGGTGAGCTTGGAGAACTTGGTGACCAGCTTGGCGCCGGCCGGGGTGTTGATGACGCGCGGGGCGAACGCCTTCCAGTTCTGGGTGCGCTCAGGCTCGCTTTCCAGCATGGAGAGCGTGGAGCGCTCGGCCAGCGTGGTGGCTTCGACCACGCCGATGCCGGTGCCCTGCACCACGTTGCCGATCAGCTTGCCGAGCGTGTTGCCGGGGCCGAGGTCCACGATCCACAGCTTGGACGGGTCGGCGTCGTCGAACAGCGCCTTGACGCGGGCGTTCCAGTCCACGTGGTTCAGGAGCACTTCCTCGGCGAGTGCACGGGTGCGCTTCTGGTCGAAGCCGCAGGCGCCGGCCCAGGCCACGGTCTGTTCGACGGCGTCGGCCATGAGCGGCGAGTGGAAGGGCAGGGTGACCTCAAGGTATTCGAGGGTCGGGTTGAACACGGTGCCGCCGTGGAGCTTCTGCTCGCGCAGCTTGGCCTGATGCTGGTGTTCGCGCTCGGCTTCGAGGGCGAAAGCGGCCAGGTCTTCCGGGTAGCCGGACAGCACGTGGTGGTTGTCGGAGTTGGTGACGGCGATGGAGATCGGGCCGCGAGCGTTGTTGACGCGGGCCACCAGAGCCTCAACCTGGGCGCGGGTGGCGCCCTTGACGGAGAGCATCGGGCTGGCTTCGCCATACTTGGGGTTCAGGCCCAGTTCGCGCACGCGGCGGGTTCCGGCGGCGCCGATCAGGGCGGCCACGGCCAGAATCTCGTTGAGGGTCTTGCCGGCGGCCTCGATGGAGCCGGCGGCCTCGATGGCGCGGGTCATGTGCACGGCGAGCACGCCCTGGGAGTGGCCGAGCACGGCGAGCGGCTTGGCCTGGGCCACGCTGTAGCCGAGGTGTTCGAGGTCGAGCAGGGCGCCGAGCTGGGTCAGCGCCACGCCTTCCACGGACGCGGTGGCGTCGGCTGCGGCGCCGAGGCGTGCCGGGTTCGGGGCGAAGCCGAACAGGTCGACCGGACGGCCGGTGGTGGCCAGCAGGTCGGCGGCGACCGGGGTGAGCAGTCGGCCGGCTGCGGCGACGTGGCCGCGCAGGGCCTCGTCAAGGCTGGGATCGGTGGTCTGGTCTGCCAGGGCTACCGGCCACGGGGTGGACTGGCCGGCGAAGGCGAGCGCATGGGGCTCGGTGGCTAGGCGATTGAGGAAGAAGGTGGTCATTGCTTTCCTTACTTGTGTTTGGTTGACGTCTTCAAAAATCAGAGGGGCTGGTTGCCGTGGTGTTTGGTGGTGCGCTTGACGCGCCGCTTGGTGGCGAGCGTGGCCAGCGATTCGACAATCACCTCACGGGTCTGTTCGGGGTCGATCATGCCGTCGATCTGCCCGATTTCCAGTGACAGGTTCGCGTTGACGGTGCTGGTCTCGTACTCCTTGATGTACTTGGCCCGCAGCGCATCGACGTCCTGTCCGGAGGCCTTGGCCTTGGCCAGGTCGTGGCGGTGGATGATGTTCACCGCGCCGGCCGCGCCGAGCACCGCGATCTGGGAGGAGGGCCACGCGAAGTTCAGGTCCGCGCCGATGGCCTTGGATCCCATCACGATGTACGCGCCGCCGAACGCCTTGCGCAACACCACGGTCACCATCGGTACCTGTGCGTTGGCGTAGGCGTAGATCACCTTGGCGCCGCGGCGGATGATGCCGGCGTGTTCCTGGTCGGAGCCGGGCTTGTAGCCGGGCACATCCACGAGGGTGACCACGGGCAGGTTGAACGCGTCGCACAGGCGTACGAATCGGGCGACTTTCTCGGACGAGTCGACGTCCAGGATGCCGGCGAGCACGTTCGGCTGGTTCGCCACGATGCCAACCGGCTTGCCGTCGATGCAGGCGAAGCCGACGAGCGCGGAGGCGCCAAACAGTTCCTGCACCTGCACGAATTCGCCGTAATCGACGATGCAACGAATCACTTCGAGCATGTCGTAAGGCTGACGTTCGTTGGTGGGCACGATGGTGGCAAGTCGCTTGGCGGTCTCGCGTTCGGCGCGGGTGACGGCGTATGCGTAGACCGGCGGCTTGCTTTCGCTGTTGGACGGCAGGTAGGCGAGCACGGTGCGCGCATAGTCGATGGCGTCGGATTCGTCCTCGCCGAGGTAGTGGGCCACGCCGGACACCCGGTTGTGCACTTCGCCGCCGCCGAGGTCGGCCATGGAGATGGTCTCGCCGGTCGAGGCCTTGACCACGTCCGGTCCGGTGACGAACATGTTCGAGTTCTCACGGGTCATGATGATGAGGTCCGTCAGGGCCGGGCAGTAGACGGCACCGCCGGCGCAGGGGCCGAGAATCAGGCTCAGTTGGGGCACGAAGCCGCTGGCCTCGCAAGTCTTGCGGAAGATGCGACCGTACTGGGTCAGGGCGGCCACGCCCTCCTGGATGCGGGCGCCGCCGGAGTCCACGATGGCCACGATCGGCACTTTGAGGTCGATGGCCATGTCCATCAGTCGGCAGATCTTCTCGCCTTCGGCGGTGCCGAGGGTGCCGCCCTTGACGGAGAAGTCCTGGGCGTAGACGGCCACTTTGCGGCCGTAGACCTGGCCGAAGCCGGTGATGACGGCCGCACCGGCGTTGCCGCCGGCGATATTGCCGCCCTGGAAGCGGCCGATCTCCTCGAACGTGCCGGTGTCGAAGAGCAGGTCGAGGCGTTCGCGCGCGGTTTTCTTGCCTTTGGCGTGCTGCTTGTCGCGGGCGCGCTCTTCGGCGGCGCGGGCCAGTTCGGCGGCCTTGACCACAGCGGTGCGCAGCGGCTGGTGGGCCGAAGGCTGTGCGGCGTTGGCGGCCGAGGCCGCAGCCGCGGCCTTCACGGCCTGCGAATCCATGATGTCAGTCATTGCCACCCTCCTTCTTGGCGTCGGTGGCCTTATCGGCTCCTTCTGACGAGGGAGCTGTCGACGCAGCCGCCTGAGGGAGAGATCCCGGCGCAGCCGCAGCAGCCTTGGCCTTGCCGGCGTTCACGTCCAGCGTGACCAGCGTGTCGCCGGCCTCCACGCCGTCGGCCGGGCCAACGAAAATCTTCTTCACTTCGCCGGCGGCCGGCGCGTACACGTAGTTCTCCATCTTCATGGATTCGAGCACCACCAGAAGGTCGCCCTTGGCCACTTGCTGGCCTTCGGACACGTTGATGCGCGTGACCACGGCCTGCATCGGGGAGGCGATGACGCCGGATTTGGCGCCGTCGTTGGCCGCAGCGGCACTGGAGGCCACGTTGTGCAGTCCCGCACCGCGCAACGGCTGGGTGGGTCGCTTGGCACCGCGGGCGCGGGCCGAGCCGGTGATGTTCTCCACGATGTCGAGTGGCACGGTGAGCTTGACGCGGCGGTTGTTCATCTCGATGACGAACGTCTCCGACTTGGACTTGTCGGGCGCGGCCGGGGCAGCGGCACCCGGGGCGGCGGCCAAGGAGGCCGGCTGGCCGGAGGCGGCGGAAGCCGGTGTGCGGTTCAGGTACGTGCGCTCCAGCCACTTGGTGGACACAGCGAACGGGTGGCCATGCTCGGCGGTGAAGTCATCGTTGCGGAAGATTTCCTTGAACAGCGGAATCGGCGTGGGCACGCCTTCGATCACAAGCTCATCGAGCACGCGGCGCACACGGGCCACGGCGTCGAGACGGTTCTGGGCGGTGACGATGACCTTGCCCATCATCGAATCGAACTTCGGGGAGATGGTGTCGCCCTGTTCCACACCGGTATCGATGCGCACGCCGGGGCCGGCCGGCCACTGGATCTTCTCCAAGGTGCCGGAGCCGGGGGTCAGGTTGGTGGCCGGGTCTTCGCTGGTGATGCGCAGTTCGAAGCTGTGGCCGCGCAGTTCGGGGGCGCGGGTGAGCTCGCCGCCGGCGGCGATATTGAGCTGTTCGCGCACCAGGTCGAGGCCGCTGACCTCTTCGGAGACGGTGTGCTCCACCTGCAAGCGCGGGTTGACTTCCAGGAAGTACACCTTGCCGTTCGGGGTCACCATGAATTCGCAGGTGCCCAGGCCCACGTAGCCGACCGTGGTGAACAGGCGGCGGGAGTATTCCTCGAGCGTGCTGATGATTTCCTCGGACAGGAAGGGCGCGGGTGCCTCTTCCACGAGTTTCTGGTTGCGGCGCTGCAGCGAGCAGTCACGGGTGGAGTACACGGTGAAGTTGCCGTGCGAGTCGCGCCCGGACTGGGTCTCGACGTGGCGTGCCTTGTCCACGAACTTCTCGATGAAGTATTCCTTCAGATCGCCGCCTTGCAGCGCGTCGTGGTTCATGTAGAAGCGGCGCAGCTCCTCGTCGTCATGCACCACGGTGATGCCGTGGCCGCCACCGCCATCAGTGCGCTTCATCATGATCGGGTAGCCGTGGGTGTGTGCGAAGTCGAGCAGCGTGCGCACGTCGGTCACCGGTTCGGACAGGCCGGGCACTGGCGGCACTTTGGCGCGTAGGGCCACGCGGCGGGCGGTAATCTTGTCGCCCAAATCCACCAGCGCAGTGTGGTGCGGGCCCACCCAGATGGCACCGGCATCCTCGACCTTCTGCGCGAAGCTCGGCACTTCGGAAAGGAATCCGTAGCCGGGGTGCACGGCATCCGCACCGGTCTTGTGCAGGATGTCAATCAGCAGATCTTCGTTGAGGTACGTGTCCTTGTAGGTGTCGCCGGAGAGCAGGTATGCCTCGTCGGCCATGTCCACATAGCGGCTATTGCGGTCCTGTTCGGAGTAGACGGCCACGGTGGAGATACCCATCTCCTTGGCCGTGCGCACCACGCGAAGCGCAATCTCGCCTCGGTTCGCAATCAGCAGTTTTTTGACGATAGAAGCCATAGTGTCAAATTGTGCTCTCTATATAGAGGAGAGGGCAAGCCGCGTTCACACAAAAGCTTTCACGCCCTTTTGTAGGCTACGAACAAACGCGCGCGTAGGTTCCGGCAACGTAACCGTTGGCGCCTGCTATCAAAAACGTTGCAAATCCGCCGATTGCACATCCTTGCGCGCCGGCTCAAGAAGTTGACGTTACGGTTGTGTTCGTCAACTTATGACAAATCGAAATCGACAATTTTGTAAATTGGTACGAAACCGCACGAAATCGAACACCTCTACGATGGCAACCGTAAGTTCGGGGGAAGGCTCATCTGCGGGCGAACGGAAGGTGACCGGACCGGCATCGGTCCATCGCCGCACGATTCGCCCGCACAGGGTCGGATTCATTTGGGACCGTCCACCATATGGACGGTTCGGACTGTCGGGGATACCGCACGACCCGCCGGAACCTCCCCTCATCCATCGCATACCGCCCGCCGTTCACGGCGATATCACGCAACATAGGGGTCATTGATATGCAGACTTCACACACCACCGCATCCGCTGCGGCCACCACATCGCTCGCCCGTCGTATCGTCGCCGCATCCTGGAAGCCGGTGCTGTTCGCCGTGCTGATGTGGCTGTCCGCGGCCGCCGGCGAGATTCCGATTCCGGGCACGCCGGTGCCGATCACGCTGCAGACGTTCGTGGTGATGCTCGCCGGTCTTATGCTGCCGTGGCGTCAGGCCGGCGCCGCCGTCGCCACCTATCTGGCGGCCGGTGCGGTCGGCCTGCCGGTGTTTGCCGGCGGCACCTCCACGCTGGCCCTGGTCGGCCCGAGCGCCGGCTTCCTCTTCGGCTTCCTGCCGGGTGTGGTGGTCATCGCCCTGCTGCGCGGCAAGTCCGACACTTCGTCCTTCGCGGCCGCCGCGCGCACCGCGGGCCGCTACCTGCTGGCCGCGCTGGTCGGCGGCGTCGTGGTGGTGTACGCCTTCGGCTTCGTCATCCAGTCCGCGCTGACCGGTGCGCCGCTCGCCGCCGTGGCCCTGGCCTCCATGGGCTTCGTGGTTGGCGACGCCATCAAGGCCGTGGTGGCCTCTCTGGCCGCCGCCGGCCTGTCCAAGCTCGGTCGCTGACCTGAGCTACTAGCTAGCTACTGGCCGGCTATTACAGCACTCCCACATCGGCGGTGCGGACCGTATGGTCCGTGCCGTCTTGTGTTCTCAGGATCAGTGAGGCGTCTTCGTTGAGGCCGATGGCTTCGCCGGTCAGCGTGGTGCCGTCCGTGAAGTGCGCCTCGACCTGACGGCCGCGCGCCCAGCACACCGCCTTCACCTCCTCGCGCAACGACTCGGCCTGGCCCTTCGGGTCGGCGATGAACTTCACCAACCGCTCGCGGAAGCCCTCGACCTGACGTTCGGCCACCGCATCGCGCATCTCGCCGAACGACGGCAGCCCGGAGACATGCAGCTGCAGCGAGGTCGATTGCGGCGTGGGCAGCCGACAGGCGCCCAAGGCCAGGTTCAGGCCGACGCCGAACACGATGACGACGTCGTCATCGGCATCAGCATCAGTACCGGTACCGGACGACGGCGGAATCACCAGTTCCGAGAGCAGCCCGCCCAGCTTGAGCCCGTGGCAGAACACGTCGTTCGGCCATTTGAGTTCCAGCGAGCAGTCCGGCTGGTTCGGCGCGGCACCGTATTCCTCGATCATGCCGTTCAGGGCGTCCAGCGTGACCAGTCCGGCGATCATCTGCAGCCAGCCATTGACGGATTCGTCGGTGGCGATCGCGCGCGGAATGCGCACGGCATAGGACATCGTCGAGCAACGGCCGGGCTGACTGACCCACTTGTGACCATTGCGCCCACGGCCGGCGGTCTGCCGGTCGGCGGCCACCACGGCCACCGCCAGTTCGCCATCCTGGTGGTCGGGCAACGTCAACGACCCGTCGCCAATCATCTGTACGGCCAGCGCGTTGGTCGAATCGGTTTCGTCCACGGCGACCACATGATCTGCGACGGCTGTAGTTCTGGGTAGCTGCGGCGTTGCAGCTTTCAACGCAATCATCATGGGCACTACGTTACCTCGATTTTGGCGCGATATGCCCGCGTTATTCCATGGAAAAGCGCGCAAAATCAACTATTTTCACCCACATAGCCCATGTTAACGTTCACAACTTCGGAAATTCCGCATTCGCCGACCCCACGCATGCACCCGGCCGTCATATTGGCTTGCGAACAATGGCGATGCCCGGCAGACATCGAATATCAACCGTTGACCTGTGCGGCTACCATATATTGTCATGACGTCACCAGCCACCGCGAAGCTTGCCGCCGTATCCAGCCGCCAGTCCCACCCGCATCTTGCGCGCGCGGGCGCTGCCGCGCGCTGGACACTGGCCGTGCTGGCCGGCCTGTGGCTTGCACTGTGCACGGCGGTCGGCCCGCTGTACTGGGACGAGGAGAACGGCACCCTCGCCCATTGGAACTGGGCCAATACCGCAATATTCGTCGTGTCATTCCTGATATATCTCGGAATCATCACGCTGATGGTGCGATTCGCAGCAGGCCAGCGCATACTGCCGAGGGCTATCGGCGAGCGACTACGTCAACATCAGCGGAATAGCGAAACATCACGGCCCGCCGCCGATCAGCAGGCCAGCCAACCAGCCAAGACCCGTCGTACCGTTCGCGCTATCGTCACGTCCACCGTCACTGTTCTGGACCGCTGGATCACACGCGGCACGAACCGGTTCTGGAAGCTTATGCTGGTGTTTTTTGTCGGCTGGCTCTGGGTGCCGACCACTCTGCTGGCCGCATTCGGTGCGGACCTCCGCTCACAGATCCGTGAATTCAGCTGGGCCTGGAACCAGTGGACCGGCCTGAAACAGCCCTATATCGGCTTCTTCTCCTTCGTGCCGATGGACATCTACCCCACTGCGCACTACATGTGGCCGTCCGATCCCACGTATCTGACCGACCAGCACAATGTGGTACTCACTGTGTTCTATGGCGCGATGGTCACGTTTGCGAGGCATCTGACCGGCTCAAACGATGCCGGTATCGTGACGTTGGCTGCCCTGCAGACGCTGTTCGCCGTGTTCTGCTGCGCTGCCGCCGCCAATCGATTCCTGAACCGGCCTTGGATAGGAAAAACGGCAACGGATTCCGCCGCTCCCCCACAGGCCGGAGGATTGGCTCGATTCCTGATTCTGCTGTTCTTTATGGTCTGCCCGCTGGCCGTGTTTTCCACTATCTCCATCACCAAATCGCCGCTGTTCGCGTTCTCGTTCGTCTGGTGGTTCAGCGTCTGGTATGAACTCGTCCAGACCTGGCACCCCGCCGGCACCCGCAAACATCCTCAGACCCCTGCCATCGCCACGCCCGTCCACTTGCCGCGTCACAGTTTCATCGCCTTTATCCTGGCCACGTCGGTAATGCTGATTTCCGCGAAATATGCGTGGTACATCATCGCCCTACAAATCGTGCTGGCTCTGATCGCCGACCGCAAGCGCTGGGCGACTTACGTCGTGGCGCTGCTCATCCCCACCGTACTGATTCACGGCGGCATCTCCTTCGCCATCTCCTCTGGCGCGATCATCGGCGGCGACCCAATCGAAAGCCGCGGCGTACAGCTGCAAATGATCGCCCGCGTGGCCCAGCGCAATCCGGACGGCATTTCAGACGAAGCCAAAAAGAACCTCGCGCCCGTCTTCAATCTCGATCAGATGGCCGACGCTTACTCCCAGCAGGACGCCGACCCGGTGAAATCCTCCGGCATTCAGGCCAAGAAGGTCAGCTACAAGTGGCGCACGGTGACGCCCGAGGATATGACCAATTTCAACAAGGCATGGTTCGAAATCGTCAAGGACAATCCAATCATCGCGCTGGATGCGTTGCTGGCCAAATGCTTCGGATACTTCAATGTGAACGATCAGCCGTACGTATCGATGGATTATTACGTGACCAGCGATTACGTGCAGAAAAACTCCACATGGATCAAGGATTACAACCATGACTGGCGTGAGCACATCGCCGGCTTCACTCGCGTATGGGGCGGTATTCCCGTACTCGGCTGGCCTACGCACGGCAATTTCTACGTGGTGATGACATTGCTGATCGGCGCGGCCGAGGTGATTCGCCGACGTTGGCTCACCCTCATGACCCATATTCCGCTGCTACTGCTGATGGGCGTGATGATCACCGCGCCGGCCAATAATTTCGAGCGGCACATGTTGCCGGTTGCGTTTGTATTCGGATTCGTGGTGCTGACGTATTGGCGAGAGTCTTTGGCTGAAAGGCAACGCCAATCAGCGACGCTACACTAGTGACTATGTCAGATTTTCTCGAACTTCTTGCTGCCGACGTTGCCGATTCGTCCGCACCCGGCATCGCCGCGACCAACCGCGTACGCACCGTGCTGTTCGAGTGCCTGTTCAATCATCTGGCCGACGAACGAGTGGAGTCCCTGTTCACCATCCTCGGCTTCGAGCATGACTTCGATTGTTACGCCATCGCCGGATACCCTGCCCGGTCCGCCGCACGTACGGCCAAGGAAATCGAGAAAATCGTAGCCGATTTCGGCGGTGTGTGTCTGACCGCCAAGCGCCCGATCGGCAACAGCACCGCCGTAGTGGCGTTGATTCGTCCGGTCGGTGCGGCCACGCCGGAAATCATCTGCAATACCATCGACCCGTCGTTCGCCGCCGATCGGCCAATCGCCTTGGGTCCGCAGCGTACCGGTGCCGATGGCGCGATGCGTTCGATTCAGGCCACGCTTTACTGTCTTCAGGCCGCGCCGGCTCTGGCCGCCACCGTGCAGCCATCGCCGCGCCCGTTACGCACCGACGACGCCCTGCCCGAACGTGCGTTGATCGGCGACGCGGACGCCCGTGACGAACTGGTCCGCGTGGTCTACGGAAGCCTGACAGCAGCAGGCCCGGATGATCCGACGCTGCTCACCGTCTCCACATTCCTGAAGTTCGGCGGTTCGCTCGAGACCACGGCCAAGGAGCTCAACGTACATCCCAATACGATCCGCTACCGTTTGAAGCGCGCCGCCGAATCCACCGGCTGGGATGCCACCGACCCGCGCGAGGCGTACGTGCTGATCACCGCCATCGCGCTGGGTCGTGTGGCCGAAGCGCAGCGGACCGCAGCGTAGTCGGGCAGAAGCATAACCAGCAGAACCGTAGCCGGCAAAGGCCATAGCTGACCGGGCATAACCGTCCAGCCCGACAGCCTAGCGGGCCGAATCAGGCTGCCTGAATCTCGTGTACGCCATCGTGCAGTAACGCGGCCAAGGATTCTTGAGTGGCTAACACTTCGTCCACGAATCCACCGGCGGACAGGCTGGCGATCACGCGACCGGACTCGTTGTCCACAATCGGTACACCAACGGCACCGACACCCAACGTCACATCCTCATCCGACAGTGCATATCCACGTTCGCGAGTCAAGCGAATATCCTCGCGCAACTGTTCCACACTGACCAGCGTGTTCTCGTTATATGCCGGGAACGGCGCTCCTGCAAGATAGCGTTCGACATCGGCATCCTCGAAATACGCCAAGGCCACGCGGCCGGCCGCGCCAGCATGTAGAGGCAGCACGCGGCCCGGGCGCAGGATCAGCGAATCGATGGCATGACCTTGCGCGCATTCCACGCATACCAATTCAGTGCCGGAGACCACACTGAGGAATGAGGTCATGCCGGTTTGCGCGGTGATGGCATGCATGACCGCAATCGCAGGCTGCCATTCGGTACGAGACGTGCGAGCGGCATCAGCCAATCGCAGCCAGTCCAGCGATAATGAGTAGTTGCCATCCGTATCCGTTACGGCCCACCCCACATCGACCAGTCCATCCAGCACACGGTATACGGAGGATCGCGGGATATCACAGGCGTCGGCGATATCTGCCGGAGACAGGCCATTCTCCGCCGCCAATGCGTCCATCACACGACTCGCCTTGTCTAAAGCGCGGGTCGGTTCACGTTTGTCTTCCGCCATCGCCGACGTTCCTTTTTCCCCCCCCCTGACTTATCCCTGACTCAGGCGGGTTCTAGTGATCGTTGCAACACCTGACCTACCGCAAGGAGGGTCAGGTGACCAGAAGCCACCGAAACGAAGACCGTGGCGGGGAACACCGTTGGACGTTCAACGGCGTCGAATATCCGACGAGGAAGCTGATGTGCGAGGCGAGACGCGCCGAGTACGTGCGCCTGCTGGACGAGGAAGGCATGAACTTCACCCAGGCCGCGCACGCGGTCGGCGTCTCGAAACGCACCGGCAAGGCGTGGCGCAACGGCAGGACGCGCGCCACGGGAAGGAACGAGAAACCCCTGGTGGACTGGTATCGTTCCACCATGGACAAACCCAAGACCCTCCATCCGCGCTACCTGAGCCAGGAGGAGCGCATCCAGATCGCGGACCGTCTGCGTCTGGGCGATTCGATCCGCGCCATCGCCCGCCTGCTGGGCCGCGACCCCGGCACGGTCAGCCGCGAGGTCGAGCGCAACAGGAATCCCGAGTCCGGCGGTTACGAGCCCTGCCGCGCCCAGCAGAAGGCCGCGGACCGGCTCAAACGCCCCAAACCGCGCAAGGCGGCCGAGGGCACGCGACTGTGGGACGAGATCGCCGCCGGGTTGCGCAGGCATTGGAGCCCGGAGCAGATAGCCAACCGGCTGAGGCTGGACTTCCCGGATAATGGGGATATGCACGCGAGCGTCGAGACGATCTACCAGGCCATCTACCTGCAGGCCAGGGGCGAACTCAAGCAGGAGCTGAAACGCGCCATGAGGCAGGGGCGAACCGCCCGCAGACCCCAAGGCGGCCAAGGCCGCAAACCCCGTTTCCGCGAACCCATGGCCATGATCTCGGAGCGACCCCCGGAGATCGAGGACCGGGCGGTCCCGGGCCACTGGGAGGGCGATCTCATCACCGGCAGCCGCAACAAAAGCGCCATCGGCACGCTCGTCGAGCGCACCACCAGGTTCACGATCCTGCTGCACCTGCCCGACGGGCACGACGCCGAACACGTCCAGCAGGCCATCATCGACAAGATGCAGCACCTGCCCAAACTCCTGCGCAACAGCCTGACCTGGGACCAGGGAGCGGAACTCGCCCTGCACAAACGGATCGGCGCCTCGCTGGACATGGCCGTCTACTTCTGCGACCCGCACTCCCCGTGGCAGCGCGGCACCAACGAGAACACCAACGGGCTCCTGCGCCAGTACTTCCCCAAAGGCACCGACCTATCCGTCTACCCGGAGGACTACCTCGACGCGGTCGCCGAGGAACTCAACGACCGGCCACGCAAAACCCTCGGGTTCATGAAACCAAGCGAGAAGATCATCGAACTGCTCGACGCCGCGTGATAACCTCAACAACCGACAACGTGACCATGGAAAGCCGCTCAAACCTCAGGTGTTGCAACCACCACTAGAATCTGCCTCATCGTATTCAACTGTTCAGGCCAAGATAATCACCACTGTATCCAAGGCCTCGCGACACCTCGCGGCCGGCAGTCTGCACCAATTGCACCATGTCTTGAGCCGATGCCGTTGCCGGTTTCCCATCTACCAGACAGGCCAGCTCAGGTTCCAAGGAGCGGGAAAGGCTACTCAGGGCGATTGCCGCTTGAATCTCTCCGGCGTGATTGAATACCGGTACGCTGATAGTCACGGAGCCGGCCATGGTCTGGCCGACGTCATAGGTGAAGCCGCATTCACGTATATGACGAGCCTGTCCCATTGCTGTGGTACGCATCGTGGAGAATGTGCCGCCGAGCTCGTTGTTATAGGCATAGTGTTCCAACAGCTGCTCGTAGCGAGCCGGGGGAAGCCAGGCCGTCAGTACATGAGAGGGAGCGCTCATGCTCAGAGGCAAGCTATTGCCCACCAGCTGTGCATAGCTTTGCAATGCCTCACGGGTGCGTGTCTCGATACACACCGTGCGCAATCGCCTCCGAACGAACAGACCCCAGATGCCGAACTGGCCACGATGGGCGCGGAAGGTACGGCGAGCGATTTGCTGAATGTCCAGTCTGCTTTCGATTTGGCCGCCGATACGTACGCAATCGATGCCAAGCCGATACTCGCCACGATTGATGCCGCGTTCCACCCAACCGACTGCGGCGAGATTATCCAGCAAACGATACGTTGAGCTTACGGGTTCACCAGTACGTTCGCTTATGGTTTTTGCAGTGCTTGGTCCCAGTTCCGCCAATACATCAAGTACTGCCTTGGATTTCACCAATGCATCTACGCTACGGTCATCACGGCTTGGCGCCACCATGCGCGTCACCTCCTGGCCTGTATGTTGATACCTCAGCCATCTTACCGGGTATTCAGCGGGTTGCCGCCCAAAACGCACTGGGCCCCGGCAGGAGTATCCCGTCGGGGCCCAAGAGGTTTCTGGCTCCCCTCTTTGAGGGGGAGCCGTCCGCGCGGCGGACCGGGGGAGATCCGAGACGCTAAGGCCCAAGGACGCGAGAAACACCCCGACGCGCGGGTGTCCTGATATGGGGAAAGCCCCTTGGGGCGTGTGCTCCGAGGGGCTTCCTGTACGTGTGATGCGGCGGCGTGCTACTCTCCCACACCCTG
>NZ_JBCPAN010000011.1:0-2647 GCF_040916945.1 Bifidobacterium sp. RTP21102st3_E2_RTP21102_210122
GTGGTGGTGGTTTGAGAACTCAAGAGCGTGTTTGTACTACTTCTTTATAGTCAATGATTGCCAGTTCATTCCTCGCCTGATTGCCTGTCGTGGTGGTTGGGTACCCGGGAGGGTTTGATGAGGGGTGAGGTTTTTTGAGGGCGTCCTTCCTTAAGGACGTGCTCGTCAATTTTTGTTTTGAGAGTCATCTATTCGGATGCTTTTCATGAGGTTTTTTTGTGGAGGGTTCGATTCTGGCTCAGGATGAACGCTGGCGGCGTGCTTAACACATGCAAGTCGAACGGGATCCATCAGGCTTTGCTTGGTGGTGAGAGTGGCGAACGGGTGAGTAATGCGTGACCGACCTGCCCCATACACCGGAATAGCTCCTGGAAACGGGTGGTAATGCCGGATGCTCCAGTTGATCGCATGGTCTTCTGGGAAAGCTTTCGCGGTATGGGATGGGGTCGCGTCCTATCAGCTTGACGGCGGGGTAACGGCCCACCGTGGCTTCGACGGGTAGCCGGCCTGAGAGGGCGACCGGCCACATTGGGACTGAGATACGGCCCAGACTCCTACGGGAGGCAGCAGTGGGGAATATTGCACAATGGGCGCAAGCCTGATGCAGCGACGCCGCGTGAGGGATGGAGGCCTTCGGGTTGTAAACCTCTTTTATCGGGGAGCAAGCGAGAGTGAGTTTACCCGTTGAATAAGCACCGGCTAACTACGTGCCAGCAGCCGCGGTAATACGTAGGGTGCAAGCGTTATCCGGAATTATTGGGCGTAAAGGGCTCGTAGGCGGTTCGTCGCGTCCGGTGTGAAAGTCCATCGCTTAACGGTGGATCCGCGCCGGGTACGGGCGGGCTTGAGTGCGGTAGGGGAGACTGGAATTCCCGGTGTAACGGTGGAATGTGTAGATATCGGGAAGAACACCAATGGCGAAGGCAGGTCTCTGGGCCGTTACTGACGCTGAGGAGCGAAAGCGTGGGGAGCGAACAGGATTAGATACCCTGGTAGTCCACGCCGTAAACGGTGGATGCTGGATGTGGGGCCCGTTCCACGGGTTCCGTGTCGGAGCTAACGCGTTAAGCATCCCGCCTGGGGAGTACGGCCGCAAGGCTAAAACTCAAAGAAATTGACGGGGGCCCGCACAAGCGGCGGAGCATGCGGATTAATTCGATGCAACGCGAAGAACCTTACCTGGGCTTGACATGTTCCCGACGGTCGTAGAGATACGGCTTCCCTTCGGGGCGGGTTCACAGGTGGTGCATGGTCGTCGTCAGCTCGTGTCGTGAGATGTTGGGTTAAGTCCCGCAACGAGCGCAACCCTCGCCCCGTGTTGCCAGCGGATTATGCCGGGAACTCACGGGGGACCGCCGGGGTTAACTCGGAGGAAGGTGGGGATGACGTCAGATCATCATGCCCCTTACGTCCAGGGCTTCACGCATGCTACAATGGCCGGTACAACGGGATGCGACGCGGCGACGCGGAGCGGATCCCTGAAAACCGGTCTCAGTTCGGATCGCAGTCTGCAACTCGACTGCGTGAAGGCGGAGTCGCTAGTAATCGCGAATCAGCAACGTCGCGGTGAATGCGTTCCCGGGCCTTGTACACACCGCCCGTCAAGTCATGAAAGTGGGCAGCACCCGAAGCCGGTGGCCTAACCCCTTGTGGGATGGAGCCGTCTAAGGTGAGGCTCGTGATTGGGACTAAGTCGTAACAAGGTAGCCGTACCGGAAGGTGCGGCTGGATCACCTCCTTTCTACGGAGAATTCAGTCGGATGTTCGTCCGACGGTGTGCGCCCCGCGCGTCGCATGGTGCGATGGCGGCGGGGTTGCTGGTGTGGAAGACGTCGTTGGCTTTGCCCTGCCGGTCGTGCGGTGGGTGCGGGGTGGTATGGATGCGCTTTTGGGCTCCCGGATCGCCACCCCAGGCTTTTTGCCTGGCGCGATTCGATGCCCGTCGTGCCTGGGGGCCGGCCGTGTGCCGGCGCGATGGCGTGGCGGTGCGTGGTGGCTTGAGAACTGGATAGTGGACGCGAGCAAAACAAGAGTTTTTGAATCTTTGTTTTGCTGTTGATTTCGAATCGAACTCTATTGTTCGTTTCGATCGTTTTGTGATCATTTTTAGTGTGATGATTTGTCGTCTGGGAATTTGCTAGAGGAATCTTGCGGCCATGCACTTTCGTGGTGTGTGTTGCTTGCAAGGGCGTATGGTGGATGCCTTGGCAGACAGGACCGATGAAGGACGTTTGAGGCTGCGATATGCCTCGGGGAGCCGCCAACAGGGCTTTGATCCGAGGATTTCCGAATGGGGGAACCCACCGACCGTCATGGGTCGGTACCGGCTTCGGCCGGGGGGTACGCAGGGAAGTGAAACATCTCAGTACCTGCAGGAAAGGATATTCCGTGAGTAGTGGCGAGCGAAAGCGGATGATGGCCAAACCTTGCGCGTGTGATACCCGTCGGGGGTTGCGCGCGGGGTGTTGCGGGATCGCGTGCGCCGGCTCCGACGGGCCGGCCGGCAGTTGCAGAAAACCATGTGTCAGGGGAACCGGGTTGAATACCGGGCCGCAGAGGGTGAGGGCCCCGTACCTGAACGCGCATGGTCTGCCGATCGCGTCTCCCAAGTAGCACGGGTCCCGTGGAACCCCGTGCGAATCCGCCC
>NZ_JBCPAN010000011.1:2744-5334 GCF_040916945.1 Bifidobacterium sp. RTP21102st3_E2_RTP21102_210122
CCGGACCGTTGGGTAAGCCTGAATATTCCTGTCTGACCGATAGCGAACGAGTACCGTGAGGGAAAGGTGAAAAGTACCCCGGGAGGGGAGTGAAACAGTCTCTGAAACCGTGCGCCTACAATCCGTCGGAGCCCTTTTGTGGGGTGACGGCGTGCCTATCGAAAAATGAGTCTGCGAGTCAGTGGCATGTGGCGAGCATAACCCGTGTGGGGTATGCGTAGCGAAGGCGAGTCTTAAAAGGCGTTTGAGTCGCGTGTCCTGGACCCGAAGCGGGATGATCTAGCCCTGAGCAGGTTGAAGCGCGGGTAAGACCGCGTGGAGGACCGAACCCACCTGGGTTGAAAACCGGGGGGATGACTTGGGGCTAGGGGTGAAAGGCCAATCAAATTCCGTGATAGCTGGTTCTCTCCGAAATGCATTTGGGTGCAGCGTCGGGTCATTACGTCCCGGGGGTAGAGCTACTGGATGCTTGCGGGCCCGTATCGGGTACCAACAGCAACCAAACTCCGAATACCGGTGACGCGTATCCCGGCAGTGAGTCGGCGGGGGATAAGCTTCGTCGTCGAAAGGGAAACAGCCCAGACCGTCGTCTAAGGTCCCGAAGCGTGTGCTAAGTGGGAAAGGATGTGGAGTCGCATAGACAGCCAGGAGGTTGGCTCAGAAGCAGCCACCCTTGAAAGAGTGCGTAACAGCTCACTGGTCTAGTGGTTCCGCGCCGACAATGTAGCGGGGCTCAAGCACACCACCGAAGACGCGGCAGTATTTTGTACTGGGTAGGAGAGCGTCCCATGAGGGGCGAAGCGGCCGTGTGAACGCGCCGTGGACTTCATGGGAGTGAGAATGCAGACATGAGTAGCGAGAGACGGGTGAAGATCCCGTCCGCTGGATGACCAAGGGTTCCAGGGCCACGTTCATCGTCCCTGGGTGAGTCGGGTCCTAAGGCGAGGCCGACAGGCGTAGTCGAATGGATGAACGGGTCGATATTCCCGTACCGGCTTTCAGCCGCCAAAACCGAGGCTTGGAGTACTAACCTCCGGGTCCGGGCTTACTGCTCCTTCGGGGGCGGGATGCCCTGGCCTGTTGGGACCGATCCTTGTAGTAGGTCAGCGCAGGAGTGACGCAGAAGGGTAGCCGGCCGCGGAGGTGGTCTTCCGTGGTCAAGCACGCAGGGCGTGGGACAGGCAAATCCGTCCCGCATGGGTCCGAGGTGCGATGATGGGGGCCTTATGGCCCGATATCCGGTGATCCCGGCTGCCGAGAAAAGCTTCGGCGTCAGGCTCAAAGCCGCCCGTACCCCAAACCGACACTGGTGGTCAGGTAGAGAATACCAAAGCGATCGAGCGAATCCTGGTCAAGGAACTCGGCAAATCACTCCCGTTCCTTCGGTTTAAGGGAGACCCCCGATGGTGAACACACTTGCTGTGGGAGCTTTTGGGGGTGGCACAGACCAGGGGGTAGCGACTGTTTACCAAAAACACAGGTGCATGCGAAGGCGCAAGCCGCTGTATATGCACTGACGCCTGCCCGGTGCCGGAAGGTTAAGAGGATCCGTCAGCCTTCGGGTGAAGCGGTGAATTCAAGCCCCGGTAAACGGCGGTGGTAACTATAACCATCCTAAGGTAGCGAAATTCCTTGTCGGGTAAGTTCCGACCTGCACGAATGGCGTAACGACTTCCCCACTGTCTCGACCAGGAGCTCGGCGAAATTGCAGTACGAGTAAAGATGCTCGTTAAGCGCAGAAGGACGAAAAGACCCCGGGACCTTTACTATACCTTGGTATTGGCATTCGGTGTGGATTGTGTAGCATAGGCGGGAGGCCGAGAGGCGCGGTCGCCAGATCGCGCGGAGCCGTAAGGTGAAATACCGCTCTGTTCGCATTGGATGTCTAACCTCGAACAGTCATCCTGTTCAGGGACAGTGCCTGGCGGGTAGTTTAACTGGGGCGGTTGCCTCCCAAAGAGTAACGGAGGCGCCCAAAGGTCCGCTCAGCCCGGTTGGCAATCGGGTGGCGAGTGCAAGTGCACAAGCGGGCTTGACTGCGAGGACGACGGTCCGAGCAGGGACGAAAGTCGGGACTAGTGATCCGGTGCCGGTGTACGGACGCGGCATCGCTCAACGGATAAAAGGTACCCCGGGGATAACAGGCTGATCATTCCCAAGAGTCCATATCGACGGGATGGTTTGGCACCTCGATGTCGGCTCGTCGCATCCTGGGGCTGGAGCAGGTCCCAAGGGTTCGGCTGTTCGCCGATTAAAGCGGCACGCGAGCTGGGTTCAGAACGTCGTGAGACAGTTTGGTCTCTATCCTCTGCGCTCGTTGGAATGCTGAGGAGGCCTGCCCATAGTACGAGAGGACCTGGGTGGACGAACCTCTGGTATGCCGGTTGTCACGCCAGTGGCACGGCCGGTTGGCTACGTTCGGAAGGGATAACCGCTGAAAGCATCTAAGCGGGAAGCCTGCTCCAAGATAAGCATTCCGTGGAACCTTCGAGTTCCTGTAGTCCCCATGCAGAACACGTGGTCGATAGGCCGGACGTGGAAGCCCCGCGAGGGGTGGAGCCGACCGGTACTAACGGACGAAAGGCAACAC
>NZ_JBCPAN010000012.1:0-3389 GCF_040916945.1 Bifidobacterium sp. RTP21102st3_E2_RTP21102_210122
GTACCAGAAAGAATCAATAATGTCATCTGGCAAACTTGTTACAACGCCAAAGCTGGCATAACGTCCAGTTGCGGTATCTACTTTTGTTTGACTGGTTGCCACTTCTTCTTTGGTTACAGTTGCTTTTGATTGAGTGGCTTCTGTACCTTTAACCTCTTTTGGTTGCACGTCTTCTGCATGTACCACTTGTCCTGCACCTACCACAGCAACAGTCGCAACTGTTGTCATCAACGTTTTACTAACTTTATTCATTTTAATTTCTCCTAAATCTATTTTTTATTTATTTTACAACAATATAAACAGTTTTACAAAAATTATATACTACTATCTAATCAACTCATAATTTCTCTCCACCATATTCAAATAACGTCGATACAATCCATAAGTTGAAACACCATAACAACGCAAATATTCTTTATGTAATCTATCAATTTCCTCCAATGTCTCTACACACAAACGACGCTGAAAAACAATATTTGCCTGATACACTCTAAAAGAAAATTTAAAATTTTGCCAAATTCGCTCATATCCTTTCTCAAAATACTCATAATTCTCCATCACATTTTACTCAACCTCACTATCTATCAATTTCTAACTTAGTCTTCCCAAGTCACTATATCTCGCCATTTCCATCTAGTCTTCATCACATAATTATAAATTCCTGATTGAACTACTCCAGAATAAATTAAAAAAGATCCATTCAATAAATACTGATGAATCATCTCTATATCATGTTTAGATAAACGAACCGCAAAATACTTATTCAAATGCTTCCCTGTTTTAACAAAAATTAAATTATCATTATCAAAATAAACAGCTACATCATTCTTTTTCCCTCTGTCTCTCAAAAGCAATAATAACTGTTGCTTTTTTAACCATTCTTTAAATATCATTCATAAACCACCTTGTCTTATCCAAAATAATCGCAAAATACCTCTGATTATAAATCACACCATATTCCTTCAATATTATTCTCCTTTAAAAACGAAACACAAAACCTAACGTTTTAAAAATCAACATCAACAACAAAACTGGTGCAAAAATAATTAAACTGACACCCATAATTATAGCCCTTACCAACTATCATTCACCCCTTTTTATACTCCCATCCAAACATATACATATTTTCCGACATACTAAAAGCTTTTAAAGAGAAATTCGATTATTTCTGTAAACAATCTAACAAACTCTCCCATAAAAAGAACAACAAAAATTAAAAAAGCAACATAAGGTATCCAATCATCACAAAAAAAGCCAGCAACCACATCAACAATATTATAAAAGCCAAATAAATATCTTTTACTAATAAAAACAACATATAATAAACAAGACCAACCATTACTACCAACATTGCAATAGTTAAAATAAATTTCAAAACCTTATAATATTGATTCATCTCTCACCTCATTTCACGTAATAAAAAAAGGCGACTTGCCATAAACAAATCGTCTCATCAACATTACCTACTTAATAGAACAGAAAAATTTTAACAATTATTGTCATAATTAGTTGGATAATCTAATTTCAAGGCTGGGAATTCCTAGCCTTTTTCTTTCTGCTCTACTAAATAGGTAACTATCCTATCTAGTGCATGCTCGTATCTTCGCATACCATTTTTCAGCAAGAGTTATACCTTACCTAGCGCCTGTCCCGTATAAAAGGTTATCGTCTCTCTCCGACATTGCCCTCGATCGCTCTTCCAGCTGTTCTCAGCCAGCACCTCTAGTTTTTTGCTCTACACAGGATAACTAGCATAAACCTTAATACTTCATGTATAAACTCGCTAGAACTTAATTTTGACTTCTTAAAATACTTGTGATATAATGAACATACAACAAATGAATAATAAACCAATCCTTGGGCAGATGGAAACACCCCTTGGATGATTTTTATTCTTCATTATACACATAATTTCAAGGAGAACTAGACATGAAAGACATTATTAAAGGAATTACAAAACTCATTTTTAAAATAATTCGATTTGTACTCTCGTACTATTTTCAAATGTTTTTAACCTACCCACTTATCTCTATTATCCTAATTATCATTGTCATCTTCACTTGGAATTTATAACAACAACCAAAATTAAGTTCTAGTGAATTTATACATCTCCACAAAACCAACATATCTCATACTTCAACACAACCTATATCTTAAAGTCTTTTGACAAAAATCTTATTTTAAGATATAATTGAATTGGTATTTCTAGGTGCGTTTACAGTCTGGATTTTCGGATTGCAGACGTACTTTTTATTTAATTGTCAATGTTCTAATAAAGAATTTTTTAAATGGATATTATTAAGCGAATATTTTTTAACTATTTCTTATCACGTTTACTATTTACATTATTCATTGTGTATTAACACTTTATAATAAAATATTCAAGAAATAAATCCTATTCTTTATGTTTTGATAAAGATACTTCTTTCTCTTCATCAATAGATACATCAAATACTATTTAATATATCTAGTCATAAGGAGAAAAAGTTGGGACACTTTCAAACTGATCAGCAATACTTAAAATAGCATTTGTAAAATTTAATATGACTGCTCGATTTAATTTATCTCCCGTTTTTTCCATCTGTTTGTTATAATTATTATCTCTTGCAACAACTTTTGTTGTTAAATATATAATACAACATTTGCAGTTTTCTGTCAATACTTTTTTTAAAAAATTTAAAAATTTTTGAAAGGCTCAAAATATGTTTACAGAACGCCTAAAAGCTCTACGAAAAGAAGCTGGTCTAACTCAAAAAGAACTAGCAGAACAAATAGAAACTAGTCAACAAAATATCGGTTTTTGGGAAAAAGGAGATAGAAATCCCAAACATGAAGCGCTTGTTAAACTAGCAAACTTTTTTAAAGTGTCTACTGAATACCTTACCGGTGAAACAGATAATAAAAATCCAGAAGATGAACTATCTGATGTCGAAATTCTCTACCGTAAAAATTCAAAAAATATGACTCCTGAACAAAAAGAGATCTTCAAAAAAGAACTCTTAGAATTTATGGAAATTAGAAGAAAAGCATTTGAGGAAGATGAGTAGTGAAAGACGTTTATTTCAAAGTCTGGGATATTGCTAAGAAAGAAATTTATCAGTTCATTAAACTTTACAATATCTCCAAAATCCATTACACTTTTGAAGACTATTTCAACCACATTACTACTCAATACAAGATTAAAACATTGCCTCATCATTTTTCGGACGAGGCAATTTTAGGACTGACCTTAATTGATAACTTAGGAATCTCTTTCTCTTACGAATCAGAAAACAGCCCAAACAGACAAAACTTTACCAAATGCCACGAATTAGGACACTTAGTCTTACAACATTCTGGAACAGTCTTTGCGGAAAATGCACAAAATCAAGACTGGCAAGAAAAAGAAG
>NZ_JBCPAN010000012.1:3399-3809 GCF_040916945.1 Bifidobacterium sp. RTP21102st3_E2_RTP21102_210122
ATGCCCGATATTATCCTTTTAACCAAAATTGTTTACCAACAAATAACCTTTCAAGACCTAGCCAGAGAATTAAAAGTTTCTCCACAAACACTAGAAATTCGTTTAGAGGACTTTTTACACTACCAAGGACATTTTTCAACAGAACAAGCTAGAGAAGTTATTTTCCAATATAAAACCAGAAAATCTGATATTCTAATCCAGCTCATTCAATCCTTTAAAGAAAAACTCATTAAAGAATACGAAGCTATTCAAGTAGAAGATATTAACTACTTCAAAAAATTAACTACTGAAACAGACTTTATCACCAACCAAGAAATCACTTCTTTGATAGATCCCGATTTCCAACAAACTCTTAAAAAGCAATTTCCACATTTCAGAATATCTGCTTACTATGATAAAGGTCTAGCCAT
>NZ_JBCPAN010000013.1:0-3087 GCF_040916945.1 Bifidobacterium sp. RTP21102st3_E2_RTP21102_210122
CCGCCGGCGACTGGCGACTGATTGACGCCGCTGATCCGCACGTCTATGCCTTTACCCGTGAGCTCGACGCTGAGAAGTTGTTGGTCGTAGTCAATATGTCCAGTCGAACCGTTGACCTGCCACGTGAGGCTGCCGAACTAACCGCCGTCGGAATCGCCGAGCCGAATGTGGTGATCAGCACGTATGACGCTCCGCACACCGTGGCCTCCCTTGCCAACCGCGAGCTCGACCCGTGGGAGGCAGCCGTCATCCAGTTGTAGTGCATTGAGTGCCTTTCTCCGCTCAAAGAGGTACTTCGGGGCTATCCCGAAATGCTATCTGTCTTGAGAGAGGTACCGTAACGTCGAAACCCCAGGTATAAGCATTGAAAATCAAGGCTTATACCCGGGGTTTTTGCTTCTCGGTACCCCTATGAAAACAGATAGCTGTCTGCAAAAGGCCGAATGTACCTCTGTGAAGCGAGATAGCTGGTGTCTCTCGGCATTGTGGTGCTTACAATGGAAAGCTATGGAACAAAAGGATGTTTTGAAGGCGCTGCAACGTGATCATGCAGCCGAACTGAAGCTGGCCGCCGAACGACTCAAAGGCACTGCCCGCCACACGGAGATCATTCCTTCTCCGGTGCTGAGCGAGATGACCGGCCATGAGATTCTCCTGAAGCCGGAAAACCTGCAGGTCACCGGATCCTTCAAGATCCGCGGTGCCTATAACAAGATTGCTTCGCTCACCGAAGAGCAGATCGCTCACGGCATCGTCACCGCGTCTGCCGGCAACCATGCCCAGGGTGTGGCCTATGCGGCCCGCGAGCGTGGAGCCAAGGCCACCATCTGCATGCCGCAGATCACCCCGCCGCTGAAGGTCGATGCCACCAAGGCCTACGGTGCCGACGTGGTGCTGTACGGCGATGTGTTCGATGAATCCGCCGCCCACGCTGCTGAGCTCGCCGACAAGGAAGGCATGATTTACGTGCCGCCATTCGACGATTACGAAGTCATCTGCGGCCAAGGCACCATCGGTCTGGAGATCCTTGAAGACGTGCCGAACGTCACTGACGTGGTCGTGCCGCTCGGTGGTGGTGGCCTGGGTGCCGGCGTGGCGCTCGCCATCAAGACATTCAAGCCTGAAGTGCGCGTAATCGGTGCGATTCCGGAGGGCTCACCGGCCTGGAAGGACTCGCTGGCCGCGGGTCGTGTGTCTCCGGCTGACCATGTGGTTACCTCCGCCGAAGGTGTTGCGGTCAAGCACCCCGGCGACCTGCCCTTCGCTCTGATTAACGAGTTCCTGGACGATCTGGTCACCGTCACCGAGCGCGACATCAACGAAATGATTCTGCTCATGCTCGAGAAGCATAAGCTGGTGGTCGAGGCGGCCGGCGCCGTTTCGCTGGCTGCGCTGGAACACCTGAACCTGCGTTCGCGCAAGTTCGCCGCCGCCACCGGCCCGCACGTGGTGGTTCCGATTATGTCCGGCGGCAATATCGACACCGTGACCATGGGTGCGGTGATTCAGAAAGGTATGATCGCCCGCGGCCGCATCATGAACTTCGAGGTCGAGCTGCCGGATACTCCGGGCCAGCTCGTCAAGGTGGCCACCCTGCTTGCCGAGCAGCGCGCCAACGTCATTCAGCTTGATCACGACCAGTTCAAGGCATCCGGCCACTACACCAACGCGGTGTCTCTCGGCGTCACGGTCGAGACCAACGGCCCCGAGCACATCGACCGCATCCTCGCGGCACTCAGGGAAGCCGGATTCCAGCCCAAGCGCATCTACTGATTCCAATACCGCTGGCGGGAAGCCGCGCAGAAGTGTGCTCCAATACCTCCCGCTGGCGGGAGGTGGCGCAAAAGCGCCGGTGGGTGGTTAACCGACAATCATCAGTTGCTTAACCCACCCACCGGCGCTTTCGTTATGCTGAGGGCTACTTGTTCTCCGCAATCGTCTCGTCCACCAACTTCGGCAGGGCAACGGCGATATCCTCATGAATCAAGCGGCTCGCAAGATGGTCATATTGCGTGTGACCCATATTCATAATGGTGATGGGCACGCCCGCCTGCGCGGCCACCGGCACAATGCTCGCCGCCGGGTACACCTCAAGGGTCGATCCGATTACCCATAGTTCGTCGGCTTTGGTGGCCAGACTGTACGACTTCTCCATCGCGCCGTCCGGCAACGCCTCACCGAAATACACCACATCGGTTTTGATAATGCCATTGCACGGCATATCGCCACGATACTTCAGTTTGCGATGGCAATGTGGGTCGGGCTCTTCATCCAAACGGGCCATGATGTCCGCCGTGGCATATTCCTGATGGCACTTCATGCAATGCGAGGTGCCGATAGTGCCGTGCAGGTTCACGATGACGTTGTCGCTGTTGCCGGCCTTCTCATGCAGCGCATCGAAGTTCTGCGTGGCCAGCAGCGTCAGCATGCCGGCTTGTTCCAGCTTGACCAGCGCCTTATGCGCAGTGCCGGGCTGCGCATTCCATACTGGCGATTCCTTTTGCCAGCGCCAGGAGTACTCGCGGTCCTCTTTGTTGCGCAGGAACAGATCGATGTCGTAAACGCTCATTTGGTCAGGATGCTTGGTCCACACACCGTCCGGACCGCGGAAATCAGGGATGCCGGCGGACGTGGAAATGCCCGCCCCGGTTAATACAGCAATCTTCTTGGTCATAACTACAGGTATACCCGCGATTCATGAACGAAATCCGATGACGGAGCGCTGTCATGCGCCGATTGTGCGCCGGCAGTGTGGTTGCCGAGAGATGAACGCAGGGCCGACAAGCTGAAAACTCTCGCGACACGCCAGCCGAATAGTGGATTTGATGCTTTTCAGAAACATTTGAGGGGTTAGCCTAGCCTCATCAGAGCAAAGTGGGCTCTGTGCGACACGCCGAGGGAACCGCGCTGTTATGCCGATTCCTGGGGTTTTTGTGCGCCTTGATTTGCGTGAATCCGGACATGCGTGTAAGTTATTCATCTGTTGCCGCTCAGCGCGGCGGGTTCCTTCCTCTGGTTGGTTTCCCGTCTGGCTGGTGTGGTGGTGGTTTGAGAACTCAAGAGCGTGTTTGTACTACTTCTTTATAG
>NZ_JBCPAN010000014.1:0-2457 GCF_040916945.1 Bifidobacterium sp. RTP21102st3_E2_RTP21102_210122
TAGTTGATTGTGTGTATCTTGCAACATTAAATTTAGGAGTAGATTCAACGTACGTTAAAGAAGGAATGTCAGTAACAATTTGTTTGACAATACTACTCATAAATTTAAATAATTTTTCTATTGTGTCTTCTTCAAAAAGTTCATCATCATACTTACACTGTAAATATAAATTACTGTTCTTTTCAAAAACTACAATAGTTACTGGATAATCGAGCTTTTCAACTGCTTGTACATCGTCTATTTCTAGTTTAGCATTTGATTCAGGAAGGTCATTTGATTCTAATGGATAATTTTCATAAATAAACACAGTATCAAATAATCTAGTTCTGTTAGTCTGTAATTCTGCTAAATTTACACCACCATTGGCTAAAGCACTTTGATTAATGGTCTGCAGAGAGCTAAGGGCTAATTTCAAATCAGTGTTACTGTGTTCAAACTGAATAGGTACTGTTTGAATATATAAACCTACACTGTCTTCAATTCCGTTAATTGGATATTGTCGTCCTGAATTGACGACACCAATTGTCGTTTCCTTGATTCCACCATAGACACTCAAAAGCTTATGCCATGCATATTGAAGAATTATATTTATTGTAATTCCATTTGCTTTAGAGAAATGTTTCAATGAATCATATATCGGATTTTCCAAAATAAAGACCTGATCTCTCGGTTTTTGAATAAGATTAACTTCTTCAATTTTAGTTTGGGATTTATCAACTCTAAATAAACCTGAAATGTCCGGATGGCTTACCTCGTTAAGATTTTCATCCCAATATTTTTTAGCATTCTTTAAATTATTATGAATAAATCGTTGTCCTTCTATATATGCATCGTCTACTTCCATAGAAATATCACTATTAGTGAATAGTTCATAATAAAAATTATGAATATTATTCATCAAAAGTGAATTAGACCATCCATCTAGAATTGCATGATGATTTATCAATACACAGATATACCTATTATCTGATGTTTTTACAAGCCTTACTCTGAATAAAGAACCATCTGAGAGTGTGAATAAATTATTTCTCTCTTTTAAAATTAATCTATCAATTTCATCAGTTTCAATATACTCAAAGTCTAGTTTTCCTTTTTTATGTATTATTTGAACAACTTCCCCGTCCACAACATCTAAAGATAGTCTAAGACTTGGATATTTTTCTTGAACTAATTTCCATGACTGTTTATAGAGATTAACATCAACTGAACTATTGTATTCAAAAGTATATGCACACATATAGGCATTATCATTTTGAAAATTATTTAAAGATTGATACATAAATCCTTGTTGCAATGAACTTGCGGGTAAAATATCAATTATCTCTTCAGAATGTTGAATTTTATCTAAACTATCTTGCTCAATTAGATAATTAATATCATCTAATGTCAAATATGTTCTGGTTATTTGATGTAGATTATTAATTAAATTAATAATTTCTTCTTTTAAGTATTGAGAAATCAAATCGAGATTTTTAATTTTCCCACTCAGTTCAATGAATAATTGTTTTTGGTATATGCCTCCATTAATAACCAAACTTTCATTAGGCTCAGAGCTAGACATAGGACCTAAATCTGTTTTTACGATAGACCATTCTGTTTCTGCAATTCCTAAATCTGGTATTTCTTTAGAATACAATTTTGTCTTCACTAAATCTATAGATATCTTTTGTGGATAAATCGAAGTAAACCAACCTACGGTCCTTTGAATATCAATATCTGGATCAATATTTGCTCGACCATGTGACTCTAATTGTACGTATGTTTCTTCTGATGGCCAAATTCTATTCAAAGCTCTAGCCAAAGAAGTCAATAAAATATCATTTACAGATGTATTATATACTTTATTAATATTATTTAATAAAATAACCGTCAAATCAGTTGAAATTTGGAAATCAGAAGACTGAATCTTTTCCTGAACTTCATAATCTTGAAATTCACACGGATAATTATCAATAAAATCATTTTGACGATTTATTAAAGCATTTCCCCACTGTCTGTAACTTGTCCCTTTAGGAGGGAGCTTTTGCCCATTATATAACGCCTTGAGATCAGAAGTAAGTATTTCCCAAGATACTGTATCAATAATTAAATGATGGCAAATAATTCCGAGAATATTTTGTGAACTAATATAAACGAACTTATACAGTTGTTGAGATAGGTCGAAGCTATTGTCCAAATCATTCAAAGCAGAGTTATCTTTTATTATTTCCAATTGAATATTGTCTATCTTGTTACCATAGTACTGTTTATTATTTTTAAAATAGATCCTCATAGAGTCATGGTAATTAACCAACTCTAGTAAGGCATATTCTAATTTTTTTAAATCTATACCTTTAGGTAATTTAATACCGAATCCCTGGTTAAAACATTCAGAAAAATTGTTACTGAAAAACCATTCTTGAATAGGTAGTTTATTGAGTTCACCAGTTAAAATTCCTTGCTCAGAAACAATAGTCT
>NZ_JBCPAN010000015.1:0-2222 GCF_040916945.1 Bifidobacterium sp. RTP21102st3_E2_RTP21102_210122
TCTTGATGATGAATTAGGCTTTGTAACTGATCAGATGCTAGAAGATATAGAACGTATCAAAGAAAATGATTACGACTATTACAGATACTTGTATTTAGGCGAGGCAGTCGGACTAGGTAACAACGTGTATAACATGAGCACGTTTCACGCTATTGAGACTTTGCCGAGTGATGATAAGCTGATAGGTATCTCATTTGCGCTTGACGGAGGACATCAACAGTCAGCAACGGCTGTATGTGCTTTTGGTATCACAGCTAAAGGTAAGGTAATCTTACTTGATACGTGGTACTATTCACCAGCTGGTCAAATTGTCAAGAAAGCGCCCAGCCAGCTATCGCAAGATATTAACAGTTTTATCAATCGGATTGTGGATAAGTATAAAGTACCAGTATTGCAATACACAATCGACAGCGCAGAGGGTGCTTTGCGTAATCAAATGTATCTTGACTTTGCTATTAGATGGCATCCAGTAGCTAAACTCAAAAAGGTAACAATGATTGATAGTTTTCAGTCATTGTTGGCACAAGGTCGCTTTTATTACCTTGATACAGAAAATAACAAGATATTTATTGAGGAACATAAGATGTACAGATGGGATGAAAAGACTATCAAATCAGATAATCCTAACGTCATCAAAGAAGACGATCACACATGCGATACATCACAGTATTTTGTATTAGATAATGCTAAAATACTAGGATTGCGCGTGGGTAACACATAAGGAGGGCAGACATGAGCCTATTTCAGAAAGTAAAAGACTTTTTCAGTCGCGGGAGGTATAACATGCAAACATCAAATCTAAGCAGCATTCTCGATCATCCAAAAATAGCTGTTACACGAGAGGAATATAACCGTATTCAACATAATTTGACCTATTACCAATCTAAATGGCCTGCTATTGAGTACGTTAATACGGATGGCGATAGAAAACACCGCCCAATGAACCACTTGCCAATCGCTCGTACAGCAGCGAAGAAGATTGCGAGCCTTGTTTACAATGAGCAAGCGGAAATTACAGCAGAGGATGAAACACTGAATGAGTTTTTGAATGATATGCTGGCTAATGACCGCTTTAACAAGAACTTTGAGCGATACCTTGAGAGTTGTTTGGCGCTTGGTGGGCTTGCTATGCGCCCTTACGTGGATGGTGATAAAATCCGTGTGGCATTTATTCAAGCGCCTGTATTCTTGCCGTTACAAAGCAACACGCAAGATGTATCAAGTGCTGCAATTTTAACAAAGACCATCAAATCAGAGGGCAAAACTAATGTGTACTATACTTTGGTTGAGTTTCACGAGTGGGTAACTAAAGATGGCAGCGATATAGGCAGTACAAAAGACAAGAGCCTGTACCGTATCACTAATGAGCTATACAAATCAAATACAGATAGTTCATTAGGTCAGCGTGTGAACTTGCAAGAGCTTTATCCAGACCTTGAACCCGTAACGGTGCTGAAAGACCTATCACGCCCATTATTCACTTATCTGAAAACGCCCGGCATGAACAACAAAGATATTAACAGTCCGTTAGGTCTATCTATCTTTGACAACGCCAAAACGACTATTGACTTTATCAATCGCACTTATGACGAGTTCATGTGGGAAATCAAGATGGGTCAACGTCGAGTAATCGTGCCAGAACAATTGACACAACTAAAGGTGCAGAATAAAGACGGCTCTATTACATTCAAACGGCGTTTTGATATAGAGCAAAATGTTTATATGCAGGTAGGGGCTGGAAACATGGATAGTGGCGGTATTGTTGACCTCACAACGCCTATCAGGTCATCTGATTACATTTCAGCTATTTCAGAGGGATTGAAGTTGTTTGAAATGCAAATCGGGGTGTCTAGTGGTATGTTTACGTTTGACGGTCAAGGGGTCAAGACAGCGACTGAGATTGTCAGCGAAAACTCTGATACCTATCAAATGAGAAACAGCATTGTAGCACTTGTTGAGCAGTCTATTAAAGAGCTTTGTATCTCAATGTGTGAACTCGGTAAAGCTGTTAATATTTATACAGGAAACATTCCGGAACTTGATGATATATCGGTTAATCTTGATGATGGGGTGTTTACTGATAGGCACGCAGAGCTTGATTACTGGATGAAAATGGTTGCAGCTGGATTTGCGACACAGAAAAGAGGCATTGCAAAGACCCTCAACATCACAGAGGATGAAGCAGCAAAAGAACTTGCTGAAATCAATGGTGAGCTACCACC
>NZ_JBCPAN010000016.1:0-2008 GCF_040916945.1 Bifidobacterium sp. RTP21102st3_E2_RTP21102_210122
CACCTCGCTTCAAAAGACTTCGCAATTGCTGCAATTTATCTTTACTATCAAGTAAATAAAGATAGACATCCTGTCTTACTAAGATATAACCTGCTAAATCATGACCTGTTATTCCTTCGTTACCAGGCAGCAACTCTAACTGTTCTGATGGAATTTCTTCTGATGAGCTAGAGGCATTATCAGCTTTTTTCTTTTTGGTAAAAGTATTTGTGACTACCACAATCTCTGTTTCATCATTTAGAAAAGCTGAAATCGAGCTGTTGAGCGCTTCTGCAAATGCATCAATTTCAATTGTGGTAGGGTCAGTAACATTTCTTTCAATGTCGCTCACTCGATTTTGAGTAATGCCGACGATAGGGGCAAGGTCATATTGGGTCAACCCTGCCTCTTTGCGGATAGCTCGCATTTTTGCTCCGTCAAAAACTTTCATTTAAACACCTCCCCGCCATCTGAGTACCATCTGTTTTTAAGTACATGACGTGCAATCTCGCATTGCACTTGTGGTTTCTGATAATAATCCACTTTTGCTTTATGCTTTTTGATAGCTTGCATAGTGTGAATTGTAACAATCGCTGCCCATGTGATAGACATCAAAGTTGTAAGTACCATAACGATTTCAATTTTTGTCATTTTCTGTTTCCTTTTCAAATTGGTTTAGCACTGTCTGAAATATATCCAAAAGTAACTTTTGAGGTATATTAGACCGTTCATTATACGATTTAGAAAAATTACCCCATTCAACTTCTGCTGGATTTATATCATTGTTGAGATTTAGAAATAAATTGCTTGCAAATTTGGTCGGCTTTTGCAAAGGGTAATCATAGTTGTTGTACCTTGTTGGGTTTTTATAAGGTAATGGAAAGCCTATAATAGTTTCTATATACTTCCATAATCTCCCTGTTGCTGGGTTTTCAATTATCCAATATTTAGGCTGATATCTCTTTATAATTTCAATGGTATTAAAGGCGCATAGCTCACCGTTAACACGTTTCATAAATTGCCTATCATAGCGATAATTATTGTACGCATCCTCATAGTCTTTTTTCGCTCGAATAGTAAACATACTGGGTGGTATTTGAGGTTCAAATAGACTATCTGATAAATCTTCCTGTTTCCAACAAGCGTTGCCATTTGCGATTGCACTAGCATTTGACCAACTTTCACAAGGTGGACTTGCTATGATTAAATCTGGATGTGGTAGCTTGTCAAGCGTATCAAATAGCTTATTATCACCAAATAACCGTGAGTAATCTGCAAGATTTAGGGGAATAAAATGATTGTTCTTGTTTTCGATATCTATCCCAATCGGATATACTTCAATATTTGCCCCCCCCGAACTATTAAGCGTGTTGATAGCTTTAGTATATGAGCCATTACCACTATCAAACAATGCCCATACTATCATTTTCTGCACTATATCACCCTCTCATCTTATTTCTGATGGTGAAAGAGTGTTTAGGTGGTGCATCCTCAAAAGCATCTTTAAACTCCTGATTGATTTTATGAATATTGAAAGGCTCGTAAGCGTGGAAATAAAATCCATGCTCATCAACATAGCCCTCTACACCAGTTGACCAACTTAAAAATACTGATTGTTGACAACTAGGGCATGTGATGCCTTTTCGATGGCTTGGTATTTTTAAAACTTTACAAAATCCGCAAAACGGACATTGCAAATCAACTTTTACTTTGTTCATGTATTCTCTCCTAATTTTATGAATGCCATCCAATGCGTCGTGCCTCTTTGCTGACCAAACAATGGACTGTATGGTATGACTTCTAGTAATTTCTTAACATTTATTTGACAATCAGACCATTTAAATACGAGTGTGCCTCCGACTTTTAGAACTCTCATACACTCTTCAAAACCTTTTTTGAGATCTTCTAGCCACGTATTCTTGTTAAGTTGCCCATACTGCGATTTCATGATTGAGTTTTGTCCTGCCCATTTAAGATGGGGTGGGTCAAACACTACTAGATTAAAAGTATTATCATCAAATGGCATGTT
>NZ_JBCPAN010000017.1:0-1139 GCF_040916945.1 Bifidobacterium sp. RTP21102st3_E2_RTP21102_210122
TATCTAGATACAAGCTAAAATCCGGGGTCAGTACACAATCAAAATCAGTTAGCTTTTCAATATAAAAGTCTGGACGCTGCCAAATTCGCTCAAATTGGTAATCATCCAAAAAGAAATGCACACCCGCTTCGTGATCTGGTTTATTTAACACATAATTAAAACCTTGTAATTTATTAGGTATATGATCCACACCCTCCAAGACCGGCATATCGTATTTTCCCTCTGTACGCGTGTCATCATAATCGAAAAGATTGTACTGATTGATGGTTGTATCTCTGTGAAAATCCTCTGTATCTTCTTCTATTGGTTCTGATTCTGGATTATCTTCTCCAAAATCCAATCCTGTGACAGACAAGTCAAATCCAAATTGGCTCATATCAATTGTTTCAAATTCAGCAAGTTCTATATTCAATAGTTCCTTATCCCAATTAGAATACTCTGCCACTCTATTATCTGCCAGTCTGTATGCCTTTATTTGCTCGTCTGTGAGATTTACAGCATGAGCTATTGGTACTTTATCCATACCTAAAGAAAGTGCCGCTTTTAGCCTCGTATGGCCTGTGATAATGATATTGTTATCATCTACTAAGATTGGTTGTTGAAAACCAAAAGCCTTGATAGATGCTGCAACCTTTTCTGTAGCTTCTCCGTCATTATGTCTAGCATTCCTATGGTATGGTTTTATGGATTTAATATCCACATATTCAATTTTTAGATTATCCATGTTTTACCTCAATAAAAGCCTATGTAACTTGATTATAAATACACAGGCTAGGGGATTTTTACGTTTATTTCTTCAAAGGCAAGTATTTATAAGTGGCATAAAAATATGTATCAAACCATTTATTGAGATGTGTATAAGCTGGACTGGGACTTAGATAAAGTATTTTTTGACACGCGCCAATTACATTGATGTTTTCATACACATATACCTCTTTAATTGTTTTCAGTAATTTCTTGTCCGATTTTTGGACGATTTCAGCTGTAACCGTGTTGAGATTGACAAAAAATATTGCTTCTTCGGTATTGTTTTGTAAAAAACTCTCATGTATCTTTTGCTCTAGTATCGTTTTTTTAGGATTTTTCTTATCTCTCAAAAAATACCATTTGAGCCACGTTATTTCTCTGCGGTGTATAAC
>NZ_JBCPAN010000017.1:1149-1911 GCF_040916945.1 Bifidobacterium sp. RTP21102st3_E2_RTP21102_210122
TAGTCATCCCTTAACTCATAAACATCACCGATTTTTATATTTTCCCACTCTGATTTTTTTAATGAAAAAGTTTCTTTTATTTCCTTTTTATCAATTTTGCCTTTTATTTTTATCAAATACTTTTCGGGATAGAATACTGGTACCATAACTTTTCCCGTATAGATATATGTAACGTATGAGTGGTCTATGTATTTATCAATCACAATACCTTTATCCAACTTATGGCATCCAGATAATGATATTAACATCAAAAATAAAACAACTGCCTTTAAGCATTTATTTATCATCTAAACCTCCTCTATGTCAAAAACAATCTTGTAATACCCTTTTTCTCCGCTCAAGCCACCATACCTAAAAGTCATTGATTTAATAACTTTGTAATTATCATCTACCCAAATTCCCGCATCAGTCATACCATCTATGATAGCTTTGACAGTCGGATAAAGATTAGGCGGATCAAGTTTTGATTTTGTAGGACTAAACACTGTGACAGTCACCTCGCACGGTCTTTTATGTGAAAACGGGACATGTTTTCTTGGCATTTCACTTGTTACTTGATATAAAGCTAAATTTCTAATGTGTCTTGTCATTTTCGCCTTGACTTGTGGATGTAATCTATCGTTAGAGTTGATAACCATGTTTAGAGATTTTAACTTTGTGTTTCGTTGTAAAGAAAACTCAAATTTCATAAGATATAATCCTTAATGAGTGTACTTGTGTCTGTCAAAGAAAGTAGCCTTGTAACATCATCTGAACTGTGAC
>NZ_JBCPAN010000018.1:0-1472 GCF_040916945.1 Bifidobacterium sp. RTP21102st3_E2_RTP21102_210122
GCATTAAAAGATTTTCTTGTTGAGCATGAGCTTCATATAGAGGGAGAAGCAAATACAGTTGTAAAAAATATGACATATACGGCAGAGAGCTACAACTGGGATGGAAATATATCCTTTGAAGATATAAAGATTCCATACAACAAGGTAGAAGTAGAATATTATAATAAAGATGACGGAAATCCGGTGGAGCCATATCTACTTCATTATGATTTATATCTTAAAAAAGCCGATGGAAAAATGATTCTGAAAATTCCAAGACTTGCACCAAAGGCAACATATACAGGTTCAATCGAAGATGCAAAATTGATTACTGTAAAAGAAATTAAAATTGGCGAAGCTGATCCTGATAGGAACAATGTATATTTAGATGGTGTTTCAGGCGATGATAGCTTAGACGGGAAATTGGGCAGAGCTGTCAAATCTTTTGCTCGGGCAAAGGAAATAGCTACTAACAATCAGAAAATAAAGAGAATTATCGTAGTTGGAACAACATCTATTGCGGGGGATATATCTCTAGCTGGAACAAATGCAAAAATACTAAGAGGAAAAGACTTCAACAAATATTTGTTTAAGGTGGGAGCTGGTAAAAAGGCAACCTTAACTGATATAACAATTGATGGAAATTCTGACGAAAATATTGGTATCGAAAATTCCCTTGTAAGCCTTGAGGATAAATCAGAGCTGAATATTGGTAACAATGCTATATTAAGAAATAACAAAATAAAGGACATTCAGAATACTGCAACACGAGGTGGCGCAGTTAATGCTTCAAGTGCAACCATAAATATGACTGGTGGAAGCGTTGAAAACAATCAAGCAACATATGGTGGAGGAATTTATTTATATAGGTCCATAATGAATTTTTCCGGTGGAACTGTTCAAAATAATAAATCGAATTTAGTCATAGACTATGATTATGGTGAACAAAAATATTCGGCAGGTGGTGGAATACTTGCAAATGAGGGATCTACTATAAATATGTCCGCTGACGCAAAGGTATTAAATAATTATGCGAACGAAATTGGTGGTGGAATAAGTTTGGGTTCAAATCAATGGGGAGCTTCAAATATCTTAAAAATGAGTGGTGGAACAATTGATGGTAATACAGCAGGTTCAGCTGGTGGTGGAATTTTTGTTCAAGCAAAGTATTATAGTGGGGGTGCTTCCAAGGCTTATATTGCTGGAGGAAGAATTACCAATAACCAAATGGATGCCAGTGGAGTTACCGACAAAATGTTCGGCGGTGGTGGAATTTATGTAAATGGTGCGAATAATAATTATAATGTTCAAGGCGCTAACGGTGAGCTTTATTTAACTAATGTAGTAATTACTGACAATGAATCCAAATATGAGGGAGCGGGATATGCTTCTTGTCCAATATCAAAAACTAAAATTTATGTGACAAATGGTGCTGCTATATATGGAAATAAGACTGAATCAAATGTTAATGAAATTTATATTTTATGTAATAA
>NZ_JBCPAN010000018.1:1482-1797 GCF_040916945.1 Bifidobacterium sp. RTP21102st3_E2_RTP21102_210122
GATGTTAGGAGGAGTAGCATACAATTGGAAAAATAAGGACAATTCTCCTTTAGCTGAAAGTAAGCATAAAGGTATTCTAAGTAAGAATAATGAATATATAGCTTTACACACAGATGAAAAAGGTAATGAATTAACTTCACATCTCGAAAAAGTATTAATTAGTGGCAACAAATCAAATACCCGAGGTGGAGGTATTGGTAGCAATGGTACTGTTACTATAGGTACAGAAGGAACGACAAGTGTGTCGGTAGAAAAGAAATGGATAGATGATAATAACGTTAATCAAAAGCACCCAGAATCAGTTACGGTTAAATT
>NZ_JBCPAN010000019.1:0-1738 GCF_040916945.1 Bifidobacterium sp. RTP21102st3_E2_RTP21102_210122
GGTTTATTCTGCCGACTATGCTCAACATTCTTATGAAAGCAATCGGAAGCGTTCGGTCAAGAAATCAAGCTTAACCAAGGAACTAAAGGAAAAGATTCTCCACTATCATAACCAAAAATTTTCGCCTGAAATGATGGTCATGGCTAAGGGAGTTGACGTAGGAATTTCGGCTCTATAATATTTGTAGTGGGTAAACCCCCTATAGATCTTATAGAGCCTATTTTTGTGTAGAAAAAAGCCCCATAATATCTATAATGAAAAGCGACAAAACCATCATTAGAAAGAATCATATGGAACAACTACATTTTATCACAAAACTCCTTGATATCAAAGATCCTAATATCCAAATTATAGATATCATCAATAAGGATACACACAAAGAAATCATCGCTAAACTGGACTACTACGCTCCTTCTTGTCCTGATTGTGGAAGTCAAATGAAGAAATATGACTTCCAAAAACCGTCGAAAATTCCTTACCTCGAAACAACTGGTATGCCTACTAGAATTCTCCTTAAAAAGCGACGTTTCAAGTGCTATCAGTGCTCGAAAATGATGGTCGCTGAGACTTCTCTCGTCAAGAAGAATCATCAAATCCCTTGTATCATCAACCAAAAAATTGCTCAGAAACTGATTGAGAAGGCTTCTATGACCGTCATTGCCCGCCAGCTTGCCATTTCAACTTCAACTGTCATTCGAAAGCTCAATGACTTCCGTTTTAAACATGATTTTTCTCGTCTTCCCGAGATTATGTCTTGGGATGAGTATGCCTTCACTAAGGGAAAGATGAGTTTCATTGCGCAAGATTTTGACAATCGCAATATCATCACTGTTCTTGAGGGGAGAACACAAGCTATCATCCGAAATCACTTTCTTCGATACGATAGAGCTGTTCGTTGTCAGGGATATATTTAGTCCTTACTATGCCTTAGCTAAACAGCTTTTTCCATGTGCTAAAATCGTTCTAGATCGCTTTCATATTGTCCAACATCTCAGCCGTGCTATGAGTCGTGTCCGTGTTCAAATCATGAATCAGTTTGAGCGAAAATCCCATGAATACAAGACTATCAAACGCTACTGGAAGCTTATACAGAAGGATAGTCGTAAACTGAGCGATAAGCGATTTTATCGCCCTACTTTTCGTATGCATCTAACCAACAAAGAGATTCTAGACAAGCTTTTGAGCTATTCAGAAGACTTGAGACACCACTATAATATCTATCAGCTCTTGCTTTTTCACTTTCAGAACAAGGAGCCTGACAAATTTTTCGGACTCATTGAGGACAATCTTAAGCTGGTTCATCCTCTTTTTCAGACTGTCTTTAAAACCTTCCTCAAGGATAAAGAGAAGATTGTCAACGCCCTTCAACTACCCTATTCCAACGCAAAATTGGAAGCCACTAATAATCTCATCAAACTTATCAAGCGCAATGCATTTGGTTTTCGGAACTTTGAAAACTTCAAAAAACGAATTTTTATCGCCCTAAATATCAAAAAAGAAAGGACGAAATTTGTCCTTTCTAGATCTTAGCTTTTCATCAACCCACTACAGTTGACAAAGAGCCCCAAAGTCAAATAAACTTTAGAACTTTTCAATATAGCTACTGTTAAATTATTTTTTAGAAAGGGCTCGTTTTAAAACTTCAAAGAAGCTTAATGATTTTACAATTTTTTCAGGTCCTATATGACTTCTTATTGCTCTTAAAACAACTTTAGGTTTTTTTGAAGCAAATGAATAT
>NZ_JBCPAN010000020.1:0-1686 GCF_040916945.1 Bifidobacterium sp. RTP21102st3_E2_RTP21102_210122
CGCGTGGATATTGTCCGAGCAGCCTTTGAAAGCAAGTGTATAGAGTTAGGGCTTGAAAAATCCACATTTGAAGATCGTTACGATGAATACAGCCTCAAGAAATACTTTAAAACAGGTAAATTTGAACTCAAGAAATCAACGCTTGATGAAATGGATGGTTTGGTATTAGTAGAGTTTGATGCTCTTGAAGAATTTAAAGCAAACAAACAGGCTATTCTGGATCAAGCTAATGAATACAACTTGCCAGCAGATGCTTATATCAGACATCTTGAAGACGGGAAAACTCTTGTAGATGTCTTAAAGATTATGAAAACTGACCGCGATGCTATTGTATTACGCAAAGAGCAACAGGAGGCACAGGCTAAAGCAGAGGAAGAACGTAAAGCAGAAATTGAACGTATAGCTAAAGAAAATGCTAACGCTCAAATCAAGGCTTTTAACGCTGATACAGGCGAGATTTTGGAAAGTGACCCAATCGCACCCGAACCACAAGAAACAACGCCAGAGATGGCAAAATTTGAGACTAACGAAGCGGTAAGCTATGATTTGCGTTTGACATTTCCGGGTGGCAATCCTCAAGCTAAGTTGTTTAAAGAGTGGCTTGAAACTAATGGAGTATCGTTTGAAGTGTTGTTACAAGGTAAAACTGAAAGTGAGTTGGCAGGAGGTACGTTAGATGTCTTTGAGTAATCTAATTTTTGAAATAAAAGAAGTTGTTAGCTTGGGAGGCATGCAATGATAAAAACAAAATTTATTGAAGTGGAATATGGTTTTAGCAATTATCAAGAAATAGATGTGCTAATCAATGATTTTATTCAACAAAATGAATTGATAGATATTATAGACATTAAGTTTCAGTCAAATATTGCAGCGGTTGCCGATAGCGGAGTAAGTTGCACATATTACCACACATCAGCTTTGATTATTTATAGAGAACCTGAAAAATCAAGGTTAGGAATAGAATTTGGAGAAGAAGATGATTATTGAATTTATAAAAGAGGTAGGCATGGCTATCTTGTGGCTGTTTTTGGGTTACTTGATAGGAGAACGAAATACGAGAAAGGACAAAGAGGATGATAAATAATGTTGTCTTAGTTGGTCGAATGACTAGAGATGCTGAATTACGATATACGCAAAGCAATCAAGCAGTCGCAACTTTCACTCTTGCTGTCAATCGTAACTTTAAAAACCAAAATGGGGAACGTGAGACAGACTTTATCAATTGTGTTATCTGGCGTCAGCCGGCAGAAAATCTTGCAAATTGGGCTAAAAAAGGCGCTTTGATTGGCGTTACAGGTGCAATCCAAACTCGTAACTACGACAATCAGCAAGGTCAGCGTATCTATGTCACAGAGGTTATTGCTAATAGTTTTCAATTACTAGAGAGCAGAAGCAGCCAAAACCAAAGTGGTAATTTCCAAACAGGAAACAGTTCAAATTATGGCAACGCAAACTCGATGCCTAATTTTAGCAGAGAAGCAGAGCAGACATCGTTTTTCCGAGGGAATACGACAAATCCGATGGATATCTCGGATGATGGTCTTCCATTCTAAGGAGCGATTATGACAGAAATTAAGATTTTAGATGCTTGTTGCGGTTCTAAAATGTTTTGGTTTGATAAAAATGAGCCACATACAACGTTTATGGATATTAGGAAAGAAAAATTTGAAATTCACGGCAAAAAAG
>NZ_JBCPAN010000021.1:0-1640 GCF_040916945.1 Bifidobacterium sp. RTP21102st3_E2_RTP21102_210122
CGGTATTTACGGTATTACAGCTGGATGTTGGCTGACGAAAAAGGTCGGAGAATACGGCATGAAAGCTGATTTCTTCGACTTTGGCGCAGACCTAGATATCTATCGTCCTACTGAGAAAACTCCAAAGAAGAAGCAGATTTGCTTCTATGCAAGACCTGTAACTGAGAGGCGAGCCTTTGAAATCGGCGTCTTGACTTTGACGAAGTTCCATCAAATGCACCCTGACTACAATATCGTTTTCTTTGGTTGGGATGTGTCTGACTATGACATTCCATTCCCCTACGAAAATCGAGGAATCATCAGTCCTGCGGAACTTTCTTCAATTTACCATGACTCTCAAGCATGTTTGGTGCTTTCCCTAACGAATGCATCGCTTCTCCCTCTTGAGTTGCTTGCCGCAGGATGTGTTCCTGTGATGAACGATGGGGAGAACAATCGCTTAGTAATCGGAGAGAACTCAGACATTGTCTACACGTTGGACTCGCCAATCGAATTGGCCAAAGGATTGGATGAAGTTGTCTCTGATCCTGACATTGAAGCAAGATGCCAGCGTATCTCCAAGAGTGCGGAGAGCTCATCTTGGGATGCGTCATATGAGAAGTTTGCGAAAATTATCATGCGAGAGGTGACTACTGTCAACCATGAGTGAGATTAAAGCCACTGTTTTCATCCCTACCTATTATGGTGAAGACAATCTTGATGAGCTTTTTGAAAGCTTGTTGAAACAGAAGACAGATTTTGAGTATGAGATTCTAGTTATCGATACGAGCTCAAAAGATCGTACTCCCGAAATTATTAAAGCTTGGTTGCCTAAGTTTAAGCATTTTCGGTATGAAACCATTGCAAAGCCTGATTTCTCACACGGAAGGGTACGTCAACAGGCAGCTCAAATGGCCCAGGGTGAGTATGTTGTGTATCTGACACAGGATGCAACACCCGCTCATGATCGATGGCTGTATGAGATTATTCAACCGATGGAGCGATTCCCTATAGTTGCCGGTGTCATGGGTAAGCAGGATCCTCGTCCCAATGCTCTTCCCCTGCTCAAAGAAGAAATAATACGAACCTTTAAGCAGTTTGGTCCAGACTTCGGAACAACGGTTTTCTATGAGGATGACTTTATTGACTCTCAACAAGTTTTTGATCTAGTTACGTTCTACTCAGACGTTAATTCAGCGGCACGTAAGTCTGTGCTCCTTGGAGACGTTCCGTATCAGGATGTGCCATATGCGGAGGATCAGAAGTTTGGCGAGGATCTTGTCAAACACGGTTATGTCAAAGCCTATGCGCCAAGAGCCAATGTATGGCATACCAATGAGATTAAATTACGTGATTACAAGAAACGTATGTTTGATGAGATTGTCGGTGTGCGGCGTGTTGGCAAAACAATGGATCCAATTTCCATGGCATTCGTTATTAAGCAGATGATTCGTGCCTATACATTAGGCTCAAAGTTCATCCTGCAGGATCATCAATATTCGTGGAAGCGCAAATTGTATTGGCTGGTGGTCAATCCACTTTTTGTCGCAGAGAAGTGGAAAGGCGTTCGAGCGGCTATTGCTGTTGATCTAAACGACCAGGCGACAATAGATGCGAATTCTTTGGAAAAGCAACAAGAGAAATAGTGAATGCGCGGCATT
>NZ_JBCPAN010000022.1:0-1517 GCF_040916945.1 Bifidobacterium sp. RTP21102st3_E2_RTP21102_210122
TTACTAAATAATGCTCTGATTTGTGGTCAGGAGACTGTGCAATTATATCACCTTTTACTGGAACACTAGGTAAATTTAATGGCATTGGTCGTGATTTTCCACCAACCACAATATGACATGTAATCATGGCTTGTCCTCCTTTCATTTTAGGATAAGTCAATTATACCAAAAAAGCCCCTATGGAACGGCAATTCCATTGAGGGACTAAGCAAAAATACTTATGAGGTAATTATACCATGAAAACAATAAAAAAGAAATGGGAACCACGTATTATAAACATAATGGCAGATGGCTCTGTTATCGAAGACTTGACTGGATATGTTATTCCAGCCGGTCATTCCTACTATGACATCATTCTAGGAATACAGAAGCGAGAGATACAGAAAGGAGCTTAGTCTATGAAATATGCAGTACATCATCAGAAATACTCACGAAAACTATACATCGATCAATAATGCTTTTACTCAAGATAACAGACTTGAACCCGCTACAATTGGGATTCTAACTGTTATTTTGACTAACAAATCTGATTGGGTCGTATATCCGGAAGAAATAGCTAAAAGAATGAATATTAGTAGGAGAACAGTTGATAGGCATTTCAAAATATTAGAGAGCTGTGGTTATTTGCTCTCTGTAAGGGTTAGTCATGGACGAGGTAATGGCACAGAGTTTAAAAGATTCTTTTCTGATATTCCTATGACAGACGATTACAAATCTTATTTAAAAGACAACTTAATCAAGGAATTATCCACAGGTGATTCGTGAGTGAAATTTTACACTTGGAAGATTTTGCCATGTTAAAAATTGCCATGTTAAAAATTGCCCTCTAATAAATACTAACTATATAACAAGTACTAACTAACAATAATCTAAGGCTTACGCCACTAACTAAATAATAAATACTAACTATACAACAATCTAATAATAATTATAAATAATAAAAGGAGTCAAAAAATGGCAGATTTAACTTTTGCAGAGTTGCAAAGACAAATGCAATTAGCAAAGAAAAAAACAAAAGATGTCAAGTACGCCTTTAGAAATGCAGAGGACATCTATACAACCTTCAAAGAGCTAAAAAGTGATTGGTCTGTCATCGTAACTGACGAACTCATTGAGCTTACAGGTAAAATCTTTGTCAAAGCTACTGCAGTAGCTATCAATGACGAAAGGAATGAAAAGTACCAATCAACAGCATATGCTGAACTAAGTTTGGTACCAGTTTTTAACACCCAAAAAGGGCAAATCAAGCAAATGCAAGAGCCGCAATGGACAGGTGCAGTCAGCTCTTACGCTAGAAAGTATGCGTTGCAGGGGCTGTTTGCTATCGGTGAGAAAGATGTTGACGATTATCCAGTTGATGAAGATCAAGCACAAGCGGCACAACAGAATAATCAATCGCCGCAAGGCAACAATGCTAACCAATCAGATTTGATTGACAATGAGCAGTACAAGGCAGTTTATGGCAAAGTTCGTACTTGGGCACAGCTCAAAAATGCTAACTTTGACCAAGTTGCAAA
>NZ_JBCPAN010000023.1:0-543 GCF_040916945.1 Bifidobacterium sp. RTP21102st3_E2_RTP21102_210122
GCGCATGGGTGATGGGGTGCCGCGCTGCCGGTGGTGCGCTGCGGCGGCGGTCGACTGGCATTGCCCGCATTGCGGCTGCGAGCGCATGCGCGTGATACGGGTTGGCGCAACCGGCACCGCCCGCGAGCTGGGCGGCCTGTTCCGCGGTGTGTCCGTCGTCATATCGTCGCCGAGCCAGCCGCGAGGCGTCGTCGAGTACGTGGATGATGCGCCGCGCATCGTCATCGCCACGCCGGGAGCGGAGCCCCGCGTGCTGCCTGCATCCCGTCAATCGGAGCAGGATGCCGGCGAATATCGTGCCGTGGCGATCCTGGACGCGTGGAACAGTCTGTATGCGCCGGGTGTGGACGCCCGCGTGGACGCGCTGACGGCGTGGATGCGGGTCATGGCGTTGTGTGCGCCCCGCACTCGTGGCGGACAGGGTCTGCTGATTGGTGAATGCGATCCTGCAGTGGCCCATGCGCTGATGATGTGGGATTCGGCGTCGCTCGCCCGGAACGAATTGCTGGAGCGTGGGCAGGCCGGCATGCCTCCGGTGTGCGC
>NZ_JBCPAN010000023.1:553-1434 GCF_040916945.1 Bifidobacterium sp. RTP21102st3_E2_RTP21102_210122
GGTCAAGGCCCTGGTCCGTGTGCCGGTCGGCATGCGTGCCCAATTGGCCGTCCGCCTGCGGTCCGCGGTGGCGCGTCACATGGCGTCGCGCACTCCCGGCGAACTGCGGTTCCAAATCGATCCCAAGGATTTGATCTGATCCGAGAGATTATCCGCCGCGTCGAGGTGTCGTTTCGAGGAAAGCGGCGGTGTGACATGTCTGACTGCCGATTGAATCAGCATTCGGAACCTTTTGTTTCGGTTGGTGAGATGAGACGGGGATTCCTTGCCACGAAACGTCAAAAATCGCTGTTTTCGGCATTCGGCCCACTTCTTGTGCCACAAAATCGGATTTACCCGGTTACATGTCGTTTCGAGCCATGAGACCGAAACTGGGAATCATTGGAAAATGGCGATTCTGTTATTCGGAGCGGATTTTTCGTGTCGGTCGCGTGGCACGAAATGTCGAGAACGCTTGTTTTTTGCATTTCGTGGCAATGTATTCGGTCGAGAAATGCATCTCACCTGTGTGCAAAACCATTCGGGACATACCGGAACGTGTGGTCGTGGAACGGCTTCGATGACATAAAACAACATGCGAACGAAGGGCGGAATCGTTTTGACCAGGCCGTCACTGCATCCGGTGCCACCATGCAGGCCGGGCCTGATTCACTGGCGGAGACCAAAATGGCCGGCAAGGCGCGGAAGGATTCCTCTTTCCGAGAATGCTCTAGCTCAGACGGGTGCTGGCACGGCGACCGTTGTCTTGCTCACGGCGATTATGGCGCTGATTGATGTCGGCGTGTATGACATCTGCCGCGTAGATTCGGGGCTGCCGAAACGATTCGGACGAAAGCTTCCAGACGCGGCGCTTATAGTTGCATGCCGGAATGCATCGGTGC
>NZ_JBCPAN010000024.1:0-1065 GCF_040916945.1 Bifidobacterium sp. RTP21102st3_E2_RTP21102_210122
GCACAGCAGAACATCTACGAGGGCCCCAACGGGTATCTGCTGCAGATGGTCCGCAGCGAACTCATCAACTCAAAGGCGTTCACGCAAGACGACCTCGACACCGGCGGCTACACCATCGTCACCACCATCGACAAATCCAAACAGGATCTGATGTATCAGACCGCGAGCCCCACCAAGGGCAACGCGGGCATGCCGGACGGCGTACAGACCGGCGGCCTGTCGGTCAACGTCAAAGACGGTTCAATCATCTCGCTGTACGCGGGTGAGGATTACCTGAAGAAACAGCTCAACAACGTCACCGACGCGACCTACGAAGTCGGTTCCACGATGAAACCGTTCACGCTGCTTTCGACCGTCCAGACGGGCGTCAGCCTCGATACTGTGTTCAACGGCAACTCGCCGCGCAGCTTCCCCGGGCTGAAACAGCCGATGTCGAACTCGGGCGGCGCTAGCTACGGCTACATCAACCTGTACAAGGCGACGGCGAACTCCGTCAACACGGTGTACATGGATCTGCAGCAGCATCTCGGCGCGGACACGATAATCAAGACCGCGCACACGGCCGGCATCAAAGGCAAGATCACCGATGACGGCTACGTGACGCTCGGCAACTCCGGTCTGAGCATGATCGACATGGCGCGCGGCTTCTCCACCATCGCCAACCAGGGCAAGAAGCCGACGCTGCACATCGTCGCCAGCGTGAAGAGCAGCAAGGGGTCGGAACTGTACAAGGCGCCATCCACCGCGGAGCAGGTGTTCGACGCGAACGACACCGGACTGGTGGTCAAGGCGATGGAAGGCACCATCCAATACGGTACCGGTCGTGCGGCGAGCGCGATCGGCAAGACGATGGCGGGCAAGTCCGGCACGGCAAACGACAACAAGGCCGTGAGCTTCATCGGGTTCACACCCTCGACGCTCACCATGTTCGCCATCTGGAATCCCGGAGCGAACGGCGAGGCGCTGGAACTGCCGACCATCAACGGGTATTACAAGGGCATGGGATATCCGGCCGTGCTGTTCACCAACTACATGTCGAGGGCGCTGGAGAACGTGGCGGACGAG
>NZ_JBCPAN010000024.1:1075-1388 GCF_040916945.1 Bifidobacterium sp. RTP21102st3_E2_RTP21102_210122
TCGTCTTGGGGCAACAGCGGCCAGTCGCAGAGCGGGAATTCGCAGGGCGGCAGCAAGAGCGACGACCAGTCGTCACAGAGCGGCACGCAGTCTGGCGACGGGTCGGGCTCGCAGTCGACGAAGCCGCAGACCGGCAACGGTTCGAATGGCAGCGGCAATGGATCGGGCGGCAACGGGTCCGATGGCAATGGCGGGAACGGCGGCAACAACGGGAATAACGGCAACGGAGGGAACAACGGCAACAATGGCGGAGGCTCGGATTGCGCGACCGATCCCACCGCCGCCGGCTGCTCCACCGGCAATGAATCCAACC
>NZ_JBCPAN010000025.1:0-1382 GCF_040916945.1 Bifidobacterium sp. RTP21102st3_E2_RTP21102_210122
ATCAATGGCAATCGTTGGGATCAAGCGAAAGAAAAGAAACTCGACAAACAAATTCAAATGGATTTGATGAGTACCGAATTAGAGGGAGCTTATGCTAGAGTTGTCATAAAAATGGGTTCTAGTGGAGATCCAAAACAGGCAGCTAGGGATTGGTCACAATATTATGAAGGAGTGGCAATTTCCGATTCTCAAACGAAGGTAAGTGCGATTGAAGAGTGGGCAGAAGTCATCTATGATATTTTGAAAACAGCACAAGGTACGTTTTCTAAGGATAATAATACAGGTACAAGTACCACAGCGATTCCTGCAGGTTGGGGAAATATCAGCCAATATGATGGTCATGCATACGACGGAAGTGGTTCTTATCCAGCAGGTCAATGTACCTGGTATGTTTATAATCGTGCAAAACAATTAGGTATTCAGTTTGATTCCTTTATGGGGAATGGCGGTGACTGGTTTAGAAAAGCAGGTTTTTCTTCTAGTCATACACCTAAAAAGCATACAGCAGTTTCCTTTGTTCAAGGTTTAGCTGGTTCTGATCCAACTTATGGTCATGTGGCTTTTTGTGAAGAGGTAAGAAGTGATGGATCAATTTTAATTTCAGAAATGAATGTATTTGGAGTACCAGCAATGACAGTTTCTTATCGAGTATTAGATAAGGGAACAGCTAGTCAGTTATGGTATGTAGACGGTCATTGAAATGACTAATAGAAAGAAAATGAGGAAAAAAGAAATGAAGAAAAAGCAAGTAGTTGCAAGTTTATTAGTAGCAGTTAGCGTTTTAGGTACAAGTCCTTTGGCTGCTTTAGCAGAAGAAGGAAAGGTCACAAGTCCAGTAGATGTAGTAGTTCCTTCTCCTTCGGATAATGAAAAAGTTCCAGTTCCGAGGGAAAAAGAGGAGACACCTAAAGACGACAAAACGCAAACGGGTGAGGTGACTCCTGAGACACCGGTTAATCCGACTATTCCAGATAACTCAGGGGGAAATCAGGAACAGGTCAAACCAAGCGAACCTTCCACAGAACCAGTTGAGCCATCAACTGAGCCTTCAAAGAATGAAGAAAAGCCTGCAGAAACTCCTAAGACGGATGAGGCTACAAAACCGATTACTCCTACACCAGAGGAAAAGAAAGCAGAAGAAAATACAGGTGTTAAAGCGACCGATACTCCAAAACAAACCAATGTTACGGAAGAACAAATTGAGCAGCAACCAATTGTGACGAATACAGGTCATACAGTTGTTGGAACAAAAGAAGGACAAGTTTATGTTCAAAATCCAGATGGAGCAGTTGAACTGAAGAATGCGTATGAAATTGGAGCAGTTAAGCAACAAGATGGTACAGTTGCCTTGAAAGATGAGAAAGGTGAATTAAAAGTTTTAC
>NZ_JBCPAN010000026.1:0-1209 GCF_040916945.1 Bifidobacterium sp. RTP21102st3_E2_RTP21102_210122
GTCCTCAACACCCAGATACACGCACCCGCCGTCCGTATTGGCTAAGGCGACAACAGCCTCCACTAATTCGGAATCCGGCAGACCTTTATCGCGATCGCTTTTGAATTCCTTGGACAGGGTTTCTTTGCCATACTCGTGCGCCATTCGCCACCGCCTGCTCTGAATCTCTGAATTTTTCTCTGAATTATACATTCTTTCTCTGAATTCAGAGATAAATCTCGGAATTCAGAGAAAACCGTTCAAGAATGATCTGCGTATCTCATTCAACGTACTGCCGCATACCGCACGTTGCGTCCACTGCCGACCTTCTTAGCGCGTCCTTCAAGGACTAGTTTTCGCAATTGGTAGTACGCCTGATTCTCCTCAAGATGCAGCAATTCCATCACATCGTTTTTGCTCACTGATTTCTGTTCATGCATTAACTCGATGATCAGTTCGGGATACCGCACCCTATCGATGTCTGATTGGCGAACGTATTCCATCGCCCTACCGCTGCGCCGATACACTTTCGCACCCAATGTGTATGTACGACGAGCGTTAGTGCCGGAGCTTTCGACGAGCCCAGACTCCGTCAACTGCCCCAATACAGTGCGCAGACGTTGATCGCTCATATCCAAGGACTCTGACAACGCGTCAAAGCCACAACGTCTCTCTCGCTTGAGCTTATCCAGAATAAGCAGACCGTCAAGCGACATTGACTTGCCGCTACGCTCGCGTTCCTCGGCTAATAATTCCACAAACGCCTCGTCGGGCGCGCTCCGAGGCAGCAGCACCGAAACACCCCGCCCGTTGGATCTCGAATAGTCAGGCAAGGGCCGACCATAGTTCAAGGCCCCCTCGAAAATGCGATCGATTCCACGACCGGTTCGCTCGGCTAGCCCAGTTCGCTTCAACGCATCCATGAGGCATGGGTTTCGTCCATGCGGTTCCGCGGTAAGCAGATTGTGAACGTTGATGCCTTCCACGAATCCTCCAGGATTGGCAATCGTCAGTCCCGCGTCATCCACCAGCACACGCACACGGCCAAGAACTGAGTAATCCCTGTGGCCGAACGCATTGACCAACGCTTCCCTGAACGCCCTCTCGTCGAATTCGGGCACCACCGAGGAAAAAAAACCCCCGGTCAGTTCTGTTCCTGGATTCCAAGGCGCGCACGACTCCGCTATCTGCTCTATGGTCTTGAGCAGCGGGCCGCGATATGTATTGTTC
>NZ_JBCPAN010000027.1:0-654 GCF_040916945.1 Bifidobacterium sp. RTP21102st3_E2_RTP21102_210122
GGTATCGAAACTGTCCACGACGGCCTCCAGGTGAGCTACGGCTGTGCGTGTTCCGTCAAGAACAGGACGGTGAAACGATCAGCCAAGTTTACAGAAGCGAGGATTAATAGACGAACAAGCAGCAATTGGCATCAAAGATATGGGAATCCGCCAACAAGATGCGCTCGAAAATCGAGGCAAACGAATACAAGGACTACATCCTGGGCTTCATCTACGAGCACCTTATCAGCAACTTCGCCGCCAACGCAGGCAAGAAAGCAGGCGAGTTCTACACGCCGCACGAGGTGTCCATGCTCATGAGCGAGATAGTTTCGTGGCACCTGGCCGGACGCAAGAACATCACTATCTACAATAAAATCATTTACAACTATCCACTGGAACGTTTCCGTGCGAGTGGCTACATGAAAGATTTTCAAAACTTTGCAACCGATACGAACCTCTGGGGTCGCACACTTATAGCTTGAACAGGTTACACTAAACTAGACAGAATTTATAAAGTGTTCTACACTAAAGAAAATAGGAGAAAAACTATGTCTAGAAAAATTCGCCGTTACTTCACAGATGACTTCAAACAACAAATCGTTGACTTGCACAATGCAGGTAGAAAACGCAGTGAACTGATCAAAGAATATGATTTAACGCCCTCAACCTTCG
>NZ_JBCPAN010000027.1:664-1191 GCF_040916945.1 Bifidobacterium sp. RTP21102st3_E2_RTP21102_210122
CGAAATAAAGAGCTCGAAATGCAATTAGACATTCTAAAGCAAGCGGCAGTGATTATGGCACGAAAAGGGAAATAATCACTGCTAACAAGGATAAATACAGCATTTCAGCCATGTGTCGTTGGTTGAAGATTCCTCGCTCTAGCTATTACTACAAAGCTGTAGAGCCAGTACCTGAAGCAGAACTTGGAGAAAAAATCAAATCTATCTTCCTCGAAAGTAAGTCTAGGTACGGAGCCAGGAAGATAAAAAAATGTCTGGAAGTACAAGGAATCAACTTGTCTCGCCGTCGGATTCGTCGCATCATGAAGAGATTGAATTTGGTTTCTGTTTACCAGAAGGCTGCCTTCAAACCGCATGCTAAAGGGAAGAATGAAGCACCAGTTCCGAATTTCTTAGAGAGACAGTTTAACCAACAAAAACCATTGGAAACCCTTGTGACGGACTTAACCTATGTTCGTGTTGCCAATCGTTGGGCTTACGTTTGCTTGATCATTGACCTCTTCAATCGTGAAATCATTGGCCTATCC
>NZ_JBCPAN010000028.1:0-1243 GCF_040916945.1 Bifidobacterium sp. RTP21102st3_E2_RTP21102_210122
TCCACAAACAGCAACATGGATGAACACGAGATGGGGTCGATGAGCCTGTCGATCTCCAATTGCAAGGAAACCCAGTTCAAGGCCGCCAACAAGGACAATGAGTCGACCATGAACACCGATGATCCCAACAACGGCGTCACCAGCTGGGGCGTCACCATGGATCACGGTGGCGTTTGGTATCACATCGCCGTCGTATCCGATGGCACGAACGTGGTGACATACACCAACGGTGCCAAAGCATTCCGCAATATCAACAAGAACGGCAATGGCCTGTATGCCGATCCGACCGATGGTCGCTTCCGCATCGGCTCGTCGTATTACAACGACACTTTCGACACCAGCCAATACAACAAGGACGACTTTGACAAGTTCCTGCGTGGCAACCTGCAGGAGGTGAGATTCTCCCGCGGTGCGCTGGCACAGGGCAACTGGATCGTGCCCAACCCGACCGAGTATCTCAAGGATTACGGTACCAACGATCGTTTCGTGCTGGACAACCCCAGCGTACATACGATGGCTTTCTTGCCGGACACGCAGAATGCCATCCGTTGGGTGCCCACGGTGATGGACCGAGCCATCGACCAGTTCGATTCGGAAGATTCCAGTCTTAATCTGACCAACATCGTGTCCCTCGGTGACGTGGTGGATAACTGGGACAGTGACGCGCAATGGCAGGCATCGTCCAAGGTGTTCGGGCGTATGCAGAAAGTGGGCGTCCCCTTCCTGGAGCAGCCGGGCAATCATGATTACAATGGAGGCAGGCATGGCTACGGAGTGCCCAGCTTGCGCAAGGCGGACAATTACCTGAAACACTTCGGACCCGACTCCGATTTCGGCAAGTATCAGAAAGAACACGGTTTTGCATACTCGCCCGATGGCCTGTCCTCATACCATCTGGTAGACAACGGCTCCTACAAGTATCTGGTGATGAACATCGACATGGGCGCGGTGGTCAGCAACTCGTCCTCGGCAAGCAATGACGATATGCGATGGTTCGAGCAGGTGCTCAAAGACCACCCGAACAACCCGACTGTGGTGGTGAGCCACGATATCTTCAAGTGCTCCGATTCACGTCCGAATGAAATCTCCCTCGATGACGATTCCGGATACAACGGTGAAGCCGGTGACGATGAAGGTGCCGGCTCGAAAATCTGGAACATCGTGAAACGGTACAACCAGGTATTCATGATGTACTCCGGTCACAATCACGGATCCGGACAAATGACCCTGACCAATGACGCCG
>NZ_JBCPAN010000029.1:0-1194 GCF_040916945.1 Bifidobacterium sp. RTP21102st3_E2_RTP21102_210122
GCTGTACGCCTCTGCGGTGACGAGCCCGCGCGCCCTGACGCCGGCGCGGGGCGCGCAGCGTCCCCAGATGTGCAGCCCGTCGCCGGAGGGGCTGGTCTCGATGTAGGTTCTGCCTTCCACGGGGGCGAGGAGCATTTTGGCCCAGTCCGTCAGGTGGTTGCGCCTGTCGTAGCAGTGGTCGAGGTCGATGCACGCGAACCCGCCGCCGAGTGCGAATCCGAGTCCGTCGCCCGCTGTGGAGCCGAGCGCGTCCCACCATGCGCACCATGTGGCCGGGTCGGTGCTGGACGCGGGACGGCCCGCGATGGTGATGGGCCGCTTGGTGGTGCCGTCGCCGCGTGTGACGCGCTTCCAGCGCAGCCACCGGTCGGCGTGCGTCATCTCGTACGGTATCGCGTTGCGCCCGGCCCGCCGCTCGCGCATGGCGGCGGTGCGGCAGCGGTCGGAGCAGTAGCGGCGCGGCCTGCCGCGTCCTGCCGCATCCATCGCGCTTCCACAGTATTCGCATGTCCCGTTCACACAATCCACTATATCGTGACATCGCTTAAAAAACAATATAACGGCCATATTCCAACGTTTTATTCATAACGTGACATGGCTTGAAGAGGTGAAAGACGGACGGCGAGGAAAGCGTCGCGCGAACGTGGAAGGCCCCAGCGAGCCGAGGAAACGGCCACGGGAGGGGCGAACGGGACAAGACCGGCGGAAAACGACGCAGGAGGAAAAACGGGGATTTCAGGCGCATGCACAACCGGAGGTGCTATCCGGCGGTTATACCGGTGTCGCCGGGGAGTCCCCTCCCACCCGGCGTGGCGTCCAGTCTAGCAGTCCGGGTTGTCTTTCGCTCGGATGCAGTCTCATGAGCTTGCGCCGCCGGTTGCGTTCGGCGTTCTCCCGCTCGGTCTTGGCTTTGTGGCATTCGTGCGACAGCCATGGAAGGTTGTCGAGGTCGTGGTCGTCGCCGGCGACGATGTGGTCGCACTCCGTACCCACCCCGTTGCATCCGGGGGCGTGGCTGGCGGCCTGGCATCTGCCGCGTGCGCGTGCTCGGACGGCGGCCTTGCGCCGCCCCCAGTCGGAGGGCAGCCGGTACCGCCTGTCGCTGGTGTACCAGCGCTCGCGTCGGCTCGCGGAGGGCATGACATCCACCTCTCTCCACCGTCGGGGGCTTCGGCGCGTCGTGGTGTCTGAGGC
>NZ_JBCPAN010000030.1:0-1110 GCF_040916945.1 Bifidobacterium sp. RTP21102st3_E2_RTP21102_210122
TGCCAGCCTGGATCTGGAGCTTGATCAGCGCCGAGACTTTCTTCTTGGGAGCCATTGTATGGTTCTTCTTTCTATGAAGCGGTGATGTCGGCACCCGTGGCGGTCGCCCGCAGCGGATTCCTCCCGCAACGTATATTGCTGTGCTGTGCTAGCGGATTCGCATACACGTATCCTCCAGACACAACTTTTCTATTATGCCTATGAGAGCGGACAATATCGCGGCATCGCGGGTGCGTGCGGCCGTTCATATTTCCCGGATTATCGGCAGGGTCATTGGGCTCGGATCCGTCGCATATGTGAAGAGCCGCTACGCATGTGCGCAGCGGCTCATTGGTCACGCTTCACGCCGATCAGGCGCGGAACGCGGAAGACCTAGAATCAGGCCTGCGGGGTCTGCCCCGGGTAGGAAGCGTCCGAATCGGGCTGCTGGTAAACCGGAGCGGCAGGCGCCGGCTGCTCATACGCAGTCGGGGCGACCGGCGCGGTCGGGGTCTGCGGTGCAGCGGGAGCCTGCGGAACGCCGGCATCGGACACCGGGGCGGCAGGTGCCGGGACCGGAGCACCGGGGAATGCCGTCGGTACATACTGCGGCTGGGCGGAAACACCCGGCACCGCGACCTTCGCGGCCTTCTTCTGATTGACGAACGCAAGCACGGTGCCGACAATCAGGCCCAGCGCCGCGATGACGAGCAAGTATGCACCAATACCGAAAGCCACCGCATTCTTCGCGTAGCCGGACGCGAGACTTCCCAGACTGCCATAGTTGCTGCCGAACTCGTCCAAGCTACTGTTGATTTTGCTCTTGGAATACACCATCTCAAAGATGCTGAGTACCAGCACCAAGGCGGAAATGATCATTGCGGGGAGGTGCTTCTTGAAGAACGTGAGCGCCGCGATGGCAAGAACCGCAACGAGGACAATCCATCCGTCCCCGCCTTGGAACAGGCTGGCGCTGTATCCAAACGCCGACACGAACGGCACGATGCAGGCGATGATCGCCAGCACGCCGGCCACGTAGGTGATGATGGAAATGAAGTCGAATGACTGGCCTCCGACGGTCACGTTCTTGCCACCCAGGTTCTGGGCGAAACCGGCGACGGAGTTCTGGAT
>NZ_JBCPAN010000031.1:0-1078 GCF_040916945.1 Bifidobacterium sp. RTP21102st3_E2_RTP21102_210122
ATTACATGCCGTCGCTGATTCGTATGACGACCGTCGAGGAACTGATGCGACGGCCTCGCGGCAGGAAGCGGTTCGGCAACCGCAAGCAGCGCGGGCTCGCCATGGAGGAGCATTCGACGCAGATGCACCGGCTGGCGGCATACACCCTGCTCAATTGGGGTGCCGATGAGCGGCGCAGCCTCGACATCGCTCGGATGCTGCTGCTGTACCCCGGCATCGGCATGTGCATGCTGCGCGAGGACGGAGACGTGTTGCGCTTCGGTGCGGCGCCGGACATGCGGTATCGGCGCGTGGTCGACTATCTGCACGAGCGGCGGGCGCAGGCCGATGCGGAATACGAGCTGCATGGCAATCAGTGGATGAGTGAGTATATGGGTCGTCATGACGATGAGGAACCGGCTGTCGGAGAGATTGCGACGGCAGATCGCGACGCGGGCGGATGCTCGTCGAAGCGAGATGGCGTTCGCGGATATGCCGAGGTGGGCGACGAGTCGCTGTGCGACTGCGAGAGCTGCGCCCGCATCGACATGGAGGATAGGCTGGATCTGCTGAAATGCGAGCGGCGATACATGTACGATGTCGTCCGGCTGATTGATGCATACGAGAAGATGTGGGACGATGAACCAATAGATGTCGATGACCGCATGCTCGCGCTGGAACACAATCGGGATGTGCCGGGAGAACCACTATGGCAGGATGTGGCGTTCCTGAACGATCTGGCATACTCGCTGATGGGCGACGTGATGGCCCATGACCTTATCCTCGGATTCGAGCGGCGAGACCGCAAGCGGTTCGACCGAGGCGTCGAGCAGCTGGAACTGCTTACGGAGACGCTCGTCCGGTTCGGTCTGCTGTCATTGCCGATAATCGCGTTCATGAACGGATTCGATGAATTCTCACGGGGACTTGATGACGACTACGCGACGGACGGCACGCTTTACAGTACGTCCGAGGCGGACATACAGCGTCTCACACGCCGTATGCAGAAGCGTCTCGACAAGCTGAGCGAGGAGGAAATGAACGCGAAGGCACATTTGGGCGAGTCCTTGGCGAACATCGTATTGGCACGGTTCCCGGA
>NZ_JBCPAN010000032.1:0-1060 GCF_040916945.1 Bifidobacterium sp. RTP21102st3_E2_RTP21102_210122
GGATTACGGTATGACGGTAATACCGACCGTATCATGGGCATATAAAAGCAGCTTTGACTTTTGCTTTGATGGATTGCCTAAAAACGCAACTTTAGCAATTAGTACAATTGGAGTCAAGCAAAACAAAGAGCAATTTCAAATCTGGGTTGATGGCATGGATGAGATGATTGAGCGATTATCACCCAAAAGAATTATAGTCTATGGCGGTCAGGTTGATTATGAATATAAAGATATTGAGGTCGTTTATTTTGACAACGCAACAACAGAAAGGATGAAGAATAATGGGCGGTAGAGGTGCAAGTTTGAAGTCACTTATAAGAAAATATGAAGATGGGTTAAAAAGAATGTATAATCCTAAATCTTCTATAACTAGAGCTGAGCGGAGAAGACTGATAAAAGCAGGATATTTTAAAATAGAGCAGAAAAGGGATGCCCCTAAAAATAACTCAAAACCATCCTTTAATAGAGCAAAAGAACTTGGTAAATTTAGTGATTTTGCTTATAGAAAAGAAAACACTCCTAGAGGAGCTAAGTCATTTGCTACAATGTTCCAGAAAAATGGCAGCTTGACTCACGGTATATTAGCTCATAACGAAGAGTACGCAATAGCAAAATGGGCGAACCAAAAAGGGTATAAGAACCTAGATAAAAAATCCAAAAATGATATTGGAAAAATTATTGGTGAATACTCTAAAGGATATAATCCGAAACTATCAAGAGTAGTTAATTCTAATGAATGGGATTGGCACAAGTATTGATAAACGAAAAAGAGGTTAAAACATGGGAGGCAGAGGAGCAAAAATAAATTTGTCAGGCATACCTAAAAACAAACGTAAAGCTATAGCAAGTTATCAAAAGCAAATTAACAAGCATTATGATAAAATAAGGTTAGCTAAGAAAACAGGGCGGGACACTGAATACATTAACCATTGGGAAGCTGAGATAAGAGCTTTCAAAGGAAATATAAATAAAATAATAGATAGGAGAAATAGAAAATGATTGATTTGTATGATAAATTGAATGAACGCATCTACGAGAATTGCAAGATGTATTATGATAA
>NZ_JBCPAN010000033.1:0-1053 GCF_040916945.1 Bifidobacterium sp. RTP21102st3_E2_RTP21102_210122
GGCGTACACGATCATCGACACCGTGCGCGGCATGATCGACGATTTGCGGCATGGCCGGGTCGGTGTGGATCTGCTGGCTGTCGTGGCGATCGCCGCCACGGTCGCCGTGCAGGAATACTGGGCGAGCTGGGCCGTGGTGCTGATGATCTCGTCCGGCGAAGCCATCGAGGAATACGCCCAATCCAAGGCCGAAAGCAGCCTGACCGCGCTGATGACGGCCGCGCCCCAGACCGCGCACGTCGTGCGACGGCCCGGCGTGGGCGTCGCTGGTGTCAACACCGGCGACGGCAGCGACGGCAGCTCCGACGACCGGGGCGACGGCTTCCGCAAGGTCGCCGCTCTGCCGTCTTCCGCCGCCAGCGGGTCGTCCGACGCTGCGACTTCCCACTATGACACCGTTGCTGTGGAATCCGTCACCCCCGGCGATGTGCTGATTGTGCTGCCCGGTGAAACCGTGCCGGTGGATGGCGAGCTGTTGTCCGGATCCGCCACGCTCGACCTGAGCAACATCAACGGTGAGCCGGTGCCGCGTGGAGTGTTCGCGGGCGCCCGCGTCATGTCCGGCGCGGGGACCGGCTCGACCACGCTGACCATGCGTGCCACCGAAGCCGCCAGCGACTCGCAATACCAGCGCATTCTCGCGCTCGTCGCGGCCGCGCAGGATTCCCGCCCGGCGGTGGTGAAGACCGCCGATGTGCTGGCAGTGCCATTCACGGTGCTCGCACTGGCGATCGCGGCCGTGGCATGGTTGGTGTCCGGCGTGCCGACGCGCTTCGCTCAGGTGCTGGTGCTGGCGACCCCTTGCCCGTTGCTGATCGCCGCCCCCGTCGCGTATGTGGCGGGAACCGGCCGACTAGCCAAGTCGGGAATCCTGATCAAGACACAGGACGTGCTGGAGAACCTCGGCCGCGTCACGCACGTGTTCTTCGACAAGACCGGCACGCTGACCGTGAAGCAGCCGCAGGTGACCCGCGTCGAGATGCTGCCCGGCGCCGGCACTCACCTCAATGAGGACCACGTACTGATGATGGCGGGCGTGGTCGAGACCTATTC
>NZ_JBCPAN010000034.1:0-1050 GCF_040916945.1 Bifidobacterium sp. RTP21102st3_E2_RTP21102_210122
TCATTGATGAGCTCGGCATTGATTAATCCGCAGAAGGGGATTCGTATTGAAATGTTAACGATTCCTGTTCAGCAGATTTCGAGGGAGGTTCGGGATAATCCATCTTCGTTTACGGCTGATGAAAAGAAAAAGTTAAACGAGATGCTTGTAGATGATACGCTATGGAGTGATCTTGGCGTTAAATATTCGCCCGAACTCGTTGATCCTGTGAAAGTTCTTTTCAGAAAAGATTTTTCGTTGAGAGCATTTCTGAAGGTGTGGGGTCGTCATCTTGTTCTGCATCCAGATACCTATCTGTCGGCGACATTTTCTGGAACGTTTGGTTTCTTCTACCCATGTAGGGCAAGCATTGGGCAGGGATCTGTGTATGACAGTTTCCAGTGGATGAATCCTCAGACAGTTAGTGGGTGGAAACAGTATATGGGTGTTCCAAACGGAGAATTGTATCCGACATATCTAGGAAAAGCAGAAAATTTGCGTGAGGAATTCTTACAGTCATTTGAGAATCTGTATAAAATTCCAGTTGTAAGTCTGATTGTAAAACCAGGAACATATTTTTGGATTGGATGTCTTGCTGCATGTTTGGCTTGCTTTAAGCGTAATTATATGCTATTAATTGCAATGGTTCCTTGTGTTCTGATTTTCTGCGTATGCCTGTTGTCTCCCGTGAATGAGAGTGCAAGATATGCTCTTCCTCTAGTTTTTTCGGCACCAGTACTTTTGATTATTTCCGTGTGTATGCCTTTTAATAGGTTGGAAAAAGGTAATAGAAAGTAAGACCTATATTTGATCGCGTTGAGCAGAACGACATGACAACCGTTCAGAAATCAAATAACAGATGAAGGCAGAAAAAACAGAGAATCCGGGCTGGAGCTTTGGTAGTGCCCGAAAGGTTGCGCACTTTGGATCATGCCCGTCCATGGCGCGATGACCGGTTCGCTTCCTGCAGGTTGTCATCGAGCCGGGACATGTCGAGGTAACGCCGGTTGGACCATTCGTTCGCGGTGACGTACCTGATGCGCGCGCAGACGAGCATCAGCGCGCTGTTCC
>NZ_JBCPAN010000035.1:0-1047 GCF_040916945.1 Bifidobacterium sp. RTP21102st3_E2_RTP21102_210122
TAAGTTGTCTACGTTTGTACAAGTTAAATCTGACCTTGAAAATGCGGTAAAAGCGACTGTTGAGGTTGCTAAAGAGAAATCTAATGACCTGATGGAAAAAGCGCTTGATGTTGCAGAAGAAGCAGTTAAGCGACCAGTTAGCTTAATTGTGAAAGATGAAGAAGTTGCCCGTACAACAGGAGATGCCATGACTACTTATCAAGCTAAACAAACAATACGAGACAACAGAATGAGAGGAATACTGACATGACAAAAGAGATGACATTCAACGGGGTTGATATGTCGCGCTTTTTCCGGATTACAAATATTATTCGCCCAGTAGGAAACAAAAGGAGCATCACAACTGATGATGCTCCCGGCTTGGGCGTTAATGTTCAGCAAGTAAAGCGTGGTGCGAAAGAGCATACTATTAAATTTGACATGAAAACCATGACAGCAATGGAAATGGAGCGCCTCAAACACGAACTAGCGGGTGTCCTGAATGTGTTAGAGCCGGTAAAAATCATATATGGCGATGAACCAGATAAGTATTATATGGGTTTGCCTGTTGATGATATAACGCCTGACAACATCACAAGATGGTTTCAGCGGTCAGAGTTTAAAATTCTCATTCCGGACGGAGTTGCTCATTCTACTGCTTACAAGCGGTTTGACAATCCAAAAGTAGAAACAGACAAGATTGTTTTTGATTTGGTTAATAACGGGAATGTGGATGCTGAACCTATTATCACCATTAAGCACAATGCAGAAAATGGCTATATAGGCGTTGTTAATGCTAAAGGCGCTCTTGAGGTTGGTAATCGTGAAGAAGCGGACACAGAGCAGTATAAACAGTCTGAAATCCTATTTGATTACGTTACTAACAATGGCATTGTTAAGGGGTTACAACAAGGACAAAAGAATGCCGCTATTTTGAATGATTTGAGTCAAAATCTCAATGGCACTTTGGGGATTGATAATACGTGGGGTCGGCCGCACATAGCTCTCACAAATCGTGGTAGTGGTACACGACCAAACAACGCAGGCTCTGTTAGTTGGGAAATTCCT
>NZ_JBCPAN010000036.1:0-1045 GCF_040916945.1 Bifidobacterium sp. RTP21102st3_E2_RTP21102_210122
TCGCCTTAATGTATCTAAGCATCATATAGACCAGCTTTAGAGCGATTACGGATGATTTAAAAGAGTTACGACCGCCCTTTAATACATTGTATGGCAATCTTGACACCCAGACAGGCTTAAAATGAGGGTTGACATTCTTCTGAACATTAAAGGTCATCTGTTGCTCCCTCCACATCACCAGCCCATTCATCTATGATGTTAATAGGCGCATCAGTTATCTTATTATTCTCTGTGCGCTCCTTATTATCCAATTTGAGCAATTTAATGCGCTCTCTTTGTTCTTGAATGTCGTACTTATCTTTTGTATTGGTTAGCTTGATGATGTTTTCTGTGGCTTTTTGATTGCCCTTTACAGCTTGCTGAAATGTGGCAAAGGCTAACAAAGCCTCATTACTGCCATCCATTCCCATATCTTCAAGTTGCTTCTTGATATTTTTATCCGTTACGTCCAATGAGAGCAACGTTTCAAATGCTTTTTTGAGGTCAGCTTTTTTACGTCTGGCTTTGCCGCTGTTTATGCCACCTTTAGATGCAATCTTCTTTACTTCGTCTTTGCTTCGTTCGCTCATTGGCTTTAAGTTTCTAGTTCCATCTCTAGGCAATTCTGACCTCCTTTCAAACAAAAAAATCACAAGTATTTATTACTTATGATTTCATTTTATTTTATTAAAAAGGGGATGTTTTACGCTGTTTTGAGACAAAAAAATAAAAAGCCCCATTTCTGGAGCTTATCTAAGTAGTCGGACGGATTTGCACCGCCATTTCTCTATGATATAGAGCGTATTCCTTCTTCAAACCACTGCCCTACTTATCTATTTCTATTATCCCATATTCTTTGAACTCTTGCAAGTAATTTCCTCTCTCTGATGGTCAGATTTCTATCACCTTTTTCATTGTGATTATATCCTTTGTGTACATGAGGAATGATTTTCTTGCCTTTTATAGTATGCGGAGATCCTGTCACATCTATCTGTCGTTTTCTTTTATTTTTTCTATCATAAAAAGATATAGATTTTATTTTATTCTGCTTGTTCACGGTGGCAAA
>NZ_JBCPAN010000037.1:0-1042 GCF_040916945.1 Bifidobacterium sp. RTP21102st3_E2_RTP21102_210122
CTAGATAAGATGGTAAATTTTATTGAGATATACAAAAATTCAAAATTATGTAATTTAGCTAATCTACTACTTAGAGATGACTTTAAGCCTATTTATACTTTTGTTGAGAGAGATTCAATGATGGGAAGCGCAACGCCATTATTTGTTATTCATTCTGGTAATACTGGAAGTGATGTATATAGACCACTTTTTGAGAATATCATTAACCCTAAATTTCCTATATATATAATTGAACCTTATAATCTCTTGAGGCAGGGGGATAGGATAAATGGAATTGAGAATATTGCTGAATTCTATATTAATTTAATTAAAAACTTTTCTTGTGAAAGAGGTTGTAAAAAAATTAAATTGATGGGATGGAGTTACGGTGGGGTTGTAGCAAGCGAGATGTGTTATCAGTTAGCTAATTATGATTTGAAGGTCGATGAATTAATCATTTTAGATGCCCCGTTTTATCTTGAATCCGAAGATTATGATTTAGCAATTCAAAGAGAAAAAAATGGCTATTACAGACAGTATTTTGAAAATACACATATATTTGAAGGGATGAACAAGCTTAATGTAACAACAGAACATTTAATTCAAAATAATCATGAGGTATTTAATGATCTATTTAATTATGTTCCTAAGAAAATAATTAATACAGAGGTTACATTCGTTCGAAGTGTAGTTGAACAAAGACCTTTGAGTAATCAACAAATAAGGACATTGTTTGACTCAGCAGCCATAGTTGATGTAGAATCAAGGCACGATTATCTTTTTGTTGAAAGAAAAACTAGAGAAATTATACGAAATATTTTACACATAAAAGGTTAGTATATGATTAAAATACTGTATTATCAATATTATGATTTTCAAAATTTCGATTTTGTTTTGAAGTTTACAAAATTATCATCCATATCAAGATATAATTATTCGAATAGTTTTTATCGTAAAGAAGATGTCTTTAATTCTGCTCTAGCATATACACTTTTATGTTTAGGGGAAAAACAATTTGGTTTAGAGATTTCAAGAGAAGATAATGGGAAGCCTTATATAAAAG
>NZ_JBCPAN010000038.1:0-1027 GCF_040916945.1 Bifidobacterium sp. RTP21102st3_E2_RTP21102_210122
GGGGTGTCGTTGATCTCCCCGACGATCGCGTCGAGCTCGTCCTGCGTGAGATCCTCGAAACTGGTTCCCTTGGGCAGGTAGCGGCGGATCCTGCCGTTCCTGTTCTCGTTGCTGCCGCGCTGCCAGGAGCTGTACGGGTCGGCGAAGTACGTGAGCATGCCCAGCGCCTCGTCCACCAGCATGTGCAGGGACGCCTCCGTGCCGTTGTCCCACGTGCGGTCGACGCGCGCGGCCGGCGGCATGTCCTTGAAGATCTCGTATTCGGCCCTGGCCGTGGCGGACGCGCTCTTGTCGTCGACGAGCCGGGCGAACAGCCTGCGGCTCCTGCGCTCCACCTGCGTGTTCATGCAGCGCCTCGACGGCGCGGCGCCGACCACCGTGTCCGACTCGAAATGGCCGAACCCCTTCCTGGATCCGACCGCCTCGGGCCGGTCCGCGATGGGCACGCGCATCGGGATGCGCGGCCCTTTCGCCTTCCTGCCCTTTTTCCTCGTCCGGCGTTTCCTGCCGCGCGCCAGATACTGGCGCAGGTCCAGCGCCCGCTGCGGCTTGGCGTAGATCCACTGGTAAAGGCACTCGTGGCTGATCCGCATCGACGGGTCGCCGGCGTACTGGGCCTTCAACCGTCCCTCGATCAGTTCCGGGCTCCACCCCCTGCGCAGCGCGTCCAGCACCCAGGCGCGCAACGGGCCCGAATCCATGCGACGCGGTTTCCTGGACTCGCGCCGACGCCGGTCGGCCTTTCTCTGCGCGGCCAGCGCCGAATAGAACGGACCCGAGGTCCATGCCCCGGTCTTCAGCCGTTTCGGCCGGTAGGGGCGGTACGACCCGTTCTCGTTGGACGCGAACCACAGGCCGCGCCTCAGCTCGCGGCTCACCGTGGACTTGTCCCGGCCGATTTCCTCCGCGGTCCGCCGAATGCTCAGATGCTGTTCGCAATGCAGCTTCTCGATCAGGATCCTTTCATCGGACGACAGGTGCGAATATCGTTGGCCCATGAGTGCAACACCTTCTTAAGTTAGAAACT
>NZ_JBCPAN010000039.1:0-255 GCF_040916945.1 Bifidobacterium sp. RTP21102st3_E2_RTP21102_210122
GGATAACATGACCGTGCTGTCGGTGGCGCCGCTGCTGGCCGCCGGCATCCGCTCCGTCTTCGAGGAAGGCTCCGTGGCGACACTGCTGGAGGGCCTGCCGGAGGACATGCGCCCGAGAAACATCTACGCCTGAAATATAAAACAAAGGACTACATATTTGCCCCCGCTGGCGGAGGCAGAATGACGCGGTCCTGGCCATCCATAACGGATTGAATACAAAATAGGGAGGCCGCCACAGGGCGACCTCCCTATTTC
>NZ_JBCPAN010000039.1:265-635 GCF_040916945.1 Bifidobacterium sp. RTP21102st3_E2_RTP21102_210122
GCGCCAGCGGCGGCGACCAGCATCATGCCGGCCATGCCGATGACGGCGACGTTCGCACCCGTCTTGGAGATGGCGTTGCCGTTGGCATCGGCCTTCTCCAGTGCGGCGATCGCGTCGGCGAGGGCCTTCTGCGCGGCGTCGATGTCAGCCTGGGTGGCGTTGTCATCGGCGAGGACGCTCTGGGCCTTGGCGAGGGCGTCACGCACGGCCTGGGCGGACTTCTTCGTGTAACCGCTCAGATCCAGGGCCTTGGCCTGATCGATGGTGGCCTGCAACTTGCTCTTGTCGGTCGTCTCCGGGTTCGGAGTCGGCTTGGAGGAGGCGGGCTTCAGGGCCTTCATCGCGGCGTTCAGCGCGTTGTACGCGGCAT
>NZ_JBCPAN010000039.1:645-1019 GCF_040916945.1 Bifidobacterium sp. RTP21102st3_E2_RTP21102_210122
CGGCATCCAGAGCCTTCTTGAACGCGGCCCACGAATCCTTGGTGTACGCGGATTCCTTGAGCTTCTCGGCATCGGCGACCAGGCCGGCGAGCTTGGAGGTGTCCACGCGCTCTTCCAGGGCGGCGATGGCATCCTTCAGGTTCTGGTAGGCGAGAGCCACGTCGTGCGCGGTGGCGTTCTCGTCGTCCAGCACCTTCTTGGCGGCGTCGCGCTTGGCGACGAGCACCTTCCAGGTGTCGGCGGTGTAGGTGGCCTCGGTCAGGGCGGAAGCGTCATCGTACAGGTTCTGCAGATCGCACTTGTTGACCTTGACCTCGGTGCTCGGCACGTCGCGAACCGTGGTGACACGCAGGTCGGCAGCGGAGGCGTACGTG